>CAZPTT010000022.1:5370-52022 GCA_964589435.1 uncultured Pirellulaceae bacterium | reverse complement strand
ACGACGCCAACAAACCAACTGAATCTGATGAGTTATCTGATGAGTTATCTGATGACGCCCGTAAACTAATTCAAGACCATCAAAACCAGGCAAGTGTTTTGAGTCTCGACTCAAAATCGACTGACACCAATCCCATGAAACCCCTGACTCCAAAAGAAATTGTTGAACAGCTTGATCGCTACATCATCGGTCAGGCGGAAGCCAAACGCTCAGTGGCGATTGCAATTCGTAATCGTTGGCGACGTCAACAATTGCCAATCGACTTGCGACAGGAAGTCTCGCCGAAAAACATTTTGATGATTGGCTCGACGGGCGTCGGTAAAACAGAAATCGCCAGGCGGCTTGCGAAGTTGACCGGCGCACCCTTTATCAAAGTCGAAGCCACCAAGTACACCGAAGTTGGCTACTACGGGCGAGATGTCGAGAGCATGGTTCGCGACCTTGTTGAAAATGCGATTACGCTTGTCCGCTCCAAAGAACGAGAAACGGTAAAACAAATGGCTGAGGAACGGACAAACAACCGTTTGCTCGAATTGCTTTGCCCCAAACCTGTTGCTTATGAATTTTCGCCGGACGGATCGTCCGAAGATGCACCCAGCACGGACTCTGAATCTTTCGAGCGTACGCGTAAGAAAGTGAAAAAGATGCTGACCGACGGTGACTTGGAAGATCGCTTGGTCGAAATCACCGTCGAACAGAAGTCCACGCCGGTCATGATGGGTGGAATCGGTGTCGAACAAATGGATATGGATTTCCAGGGAATGCTTGAGAAAATCATGCCGACCAATCGCAGTACGCGGGAACTTAAGGTTGTCGACGCGCGAAAAGTCATGTTCGAACAGGAGTGCGATGCACTTTTGGACGAAGACAAGATCAATGGTCGAGCCATCGAATTAGTCGAACAGTCCGGGATTATCTTTCTGGACGAAATTGACAAAGTGATCGCCAGTGAAGGCAAGTCGGCGGACGTTTCTCGCCAAGGAGTTCAACGCGATTTGTTGCCAATCGTGGAAGGAACCACCGTTCAAACGAAACAAGGCCATGTTAAAACCGATCACATTCTGTTCATTGCAGCCGGCGCTTTTCATCGACATCAGCCCAGTGAATTGATGCCGGAACTCCAAGGCCGGTTTCCAATCCGAGTCGAACTGAACGATTTAACCAAAGAAGACTTCGTTCGCATCTTGACTGAACCCAAGAATTCATTGACGCGGCAGTATGTCGCGCTGCTGGGAACGGAAGGCGTCTCACTTGAGTTCACTGAGGATGCTGTTGAGGAACTGGCATCGGTCGCCAATCATGTCAACCAAACAACGATGAATATTGGTGCCCGGCGACTGTATACTATTCTCGAGCGGTTGTTAGAAGATTTAAGTTTCGAGGCACCCAATATGAAAACGGGGAAAGTCTCGATCAATGCGGCCTACGTTAAAGAACGATTGGGCGAAGTGTCAGAGGATGAAGATCTCAGTAAGTACATTCTCTGAGCGGGCCGCACAGTTTCGGGCCGCACAGTTTGAGGACGTTGGGAAGCATTGCACTTCTTGAAAAGTTTGGCTCACAGGTTCGGAATGAAATTCCCCGGTCGCTACTCCGACCGACCCTCCCGTTTGTGGCCGAAAACGGGAGGGAGTTTGGGTACAGCGAAGCAATGAAATCGAGCTTGGGAAACCGGCAATGATTCCTGATTTCTCACGCTTTGTTAATTTTTCACGCTTTGTTCTTACGCTTTGGTTGGCTCTTTTTGCTTGACGCGCTTTTGGATGTCGGTTTCGATCGGCCCGAAAACTTCTTCGTGGCGTTGAACGGAAACGTGAAGTGCATGCAGCAAACGTTTGGCTGTATAAAAATTCAAAACGATTCGTTGGCTGATTTCGACTGGCTTGTCGTTGGCCCCCATCGGTTGGGCGTTCATACCGAAGTCCACAATCAGCTCTTCGGGCGATCCAGTGACGCGACAAAAATTTGCGTAACAACTGATCGATTTCGATTCGTCAACAGAGATCGGCCGCTGCTGGTTTTGTTGGGCAGCTGCTGGAGCGGCTGCTTTCTTTTCTTCTTTAGCCATCTTATCCTCAAGAGTCTGTGTGAAATTGAAAGCTGTTCAACAAGCATTGAACAGCCATTTTGATGTGTCATTTAGATTGTTGCGGTAACATGCAACTAGCTTTAATTAGAATGCCTTTCAAACGTTGGCGTCAACAGTAAGCTTTGGATTGCTGCCTGTTTGATGAGCTCACATCAGACCACACGCGCGAATAAATGCTTTAGAAAACTTGGGTAACCCATGTCAAGAGTTCGGATTATCAATACAGGTGGTACACTTTCGATGTGTCCATCGGAAGACGGCTTCCGTCCCCAGCCAGGATTCTTGTCCCAGCAGATGGCGAAGATGGATGAGCTTTCGCTTGCGCCGATGCCTTCCTTTGATATCGAAGAGTTTGAACCACTCCTTGATTCGTCGAACATGAATCCTGAAACATGGCTCAAGCTTGCCAATAGCATTGAAGCAAATTATTCCGACTACGATGGCTTCGTCATTCTTCACGGCACCGACACGATGGCTTACACCGCCTCGGCACTGCCGTTGATGCTAAGCGGATTGGATAAGCCTGTGATCATCACCGGTGCCCAATTGCCGCTAGGTCAATTGAGAAACGATGCCAGAGAAAATTTAAAAACGGCCATGGTGCTTGCCGCAAATTTTGCCATCCCAGAAGTCGGGCTATTTTTTGATGATCAACTATTGAGGGGCTGCCGGAGCACCAAAGTCAGCGCGACTCGATTTGATGCTTTCGATTCGCCAAATTATCCGCCGCTGGCAACGGCCGGGACGAGTATCAAAATATTTGAAGAGCGAATTCGTTCAGCCGATACTCGCTCCAGTTCGATTCAGGTCAATAATATCGTGCCCGGCGAGATTGCGTCGTTTCGGCTTTTTCCGGGGCTCTCCAACGAAATCTTGAAACACTTCCTCAAGCGCCCCTTAAAAGCACTGATTTTGGAAACGTATGGCGATGGAAATGGGCCAACGAACGACCCCGATTTTTTGAAAGCGATTCAATCAGCCGTTGAAGATGGATTGGTGGTGGTTGGGTGTACACAATGCATCCACGGAGGTGTCACGCAGTCAAGTTATGAAACGGGAACAGCACTGGCAAAAGCCGGCGTAATTTCGGCTAGGGACATGACAATCGAAGCCGTTTTTGCGAAACTACTGTTCTTGTTCAGTGGGTCATTCTCGGTCGAAGAGGTCAAGAAAAAGCTCTCTGAAAACATGGTTGGAGAGCTCACTCCACTCGATGATTGACCCATCTTTTGGATATCAATTGCGAATGGCTTGAGCCATACTAGAGGCTCTGATTTTAGGACTGATGTCACGTGGGTTTTGTTTCTTCGAAACCGTGCACTTTCTCGCTCCAGAAAAATTCAATCGAGTCTTTTGGCGGTCAACTGAAAATGATTCAGAGGCCAGCAATGGCCAGATGACACGATTTGCTTGGTACTCCAGCTTTGCTTAGGTACTCCAGACTCATAAAGGAAACGTTAAGCGTGAACACTTGGTCTAAGTTTTTGATTTCATTTATTGCAGGCTTGGTTTTCGCCGGCTGCTTTTCTCAAGCTCAAAATGCCGAGTCCATTGAGCAGCAAGAAGCGTCGACAGCAGAAGCCAAGCCGCCGGCCACATCTGCAGATGTGCCAAGCGGCGCAGATGTCTCTAACGCAGCAAATGCGTCAGCTTCAACGACTCAAGCTTCAGCGTCCACGACCCCGCAAGCTGATCGCGTGGGGATTCAATCGGACAAACCAACCGAGCAACCGTTTGTTGAACTGCCGGATGGCAAGTTTATGGTTCCTTACACCGCTAAAATTCCCGGAACGAGTGTCGAGTATCAGATGATCCCAATCCGTGGTGGCAAGTTCACTATGGGCAGTCCCGATTCTGAAGAAGATCGCCGGGATGACGAAGGTTCGCAATTCGAAGTCACTGTAAAGCCATTTTGGATGGGCAAGTACGAAGTCACTTGGGCGGAGTACAAGAAGTACATGCAGATGGACAAGATTTTTAAAGCGCTTCAAGGCAAAGGCCTGCGAAACGTGACCGAAGAAAATCAAGTCGATGGTATCACAGCGCCATCCTCGCTTTACGATCCAAGTTTCACATTTGAAGCTGGCGAAGAGCCTGATCAACCTGCGGCTTCAATGACTCAGTTCGCTGCCAAGCAATATACGAAATGGCTCAGTCTCGCGTCCGAGGACTTTTACCGACTTCCGACCGAAGCAGAGTGGGAATATGCTTGCCGAGCTGGAACCACAACGGCTTTCTATTTTGGCGACGATGCTGACGATCTGGAAGACAACGCATGGTATTACGAGAACGCAGACGAAGAGCGGCACACTGTTGGGGAGTTCCCGCCTAACCCTTGGGGGCTTTACGACATGTATGGCAATGTTGCCGAGTGGGTTTTGGATGCGTACAACGAAGAAGGCTACCCTCATTCGGGTTCAATCACGGCGGAAGAGGCTTTCGTCAAACCGACGAAGCTTTATCCTCGTGTGGTCCGCGGCGGTTCGTGGGAACTTGAGCCGGAGGACTGCCGAAGTGCGGCTCGACTGGCTTCCCACGACAAAGATTGGCGTTCGGAAGATCCGAACTTCCCCAAAAGTCCATGGTGGTTTACTGACACGCCAGGATTGGGAGTAGGCTTTCGCTTGCTTCGCCCGCTCGACGTTCCAGATTCCCGAGACGCCAAAGAAGCCGTGTGGTCGGCGGACATCGAAGAGATCATGGACGACGCGAAGAATCGAATCGATCAAAACGGGCGCGGCGCGTTCGGTGTGGTCGACCCGGGACTAGTCAAGGACATCGGTGAGTTGACGGATGCCGACAGGTAGACCAAAGAGGCAGGCCCCGACTTCGGATGCTAATTCCGAATGCGTCGTCTCGTGAGCACGCCGCCACTAAACATCAGCAAGCCTATGAATGCGGCGGAAGGCTCGGGAACCGAAGTCGTAATTCGGAAGTCATCGAAGTACGCGATTTCGTTGTCAGTTGTCGACCACTGATCGCCTGACCCGCCAAAAAATGTGCTGAAATAGAACTTGTCAATCTGCAAATTTGCGACATCGCGAAAACGAATATTGTTCAAGTCCAGCACCAACTCGTCGTCCAGCCAGGCTTGTACGATCCCGTCGTTTTGGCCGGGCGTGTTCATAACGATACGATTCTTGATGTGATACCAGCGATCTGATTCAAGCTCCGACCAGTCGCCGCTCGGCGCGTCGTCCCAACGAAAATCCTCGCCGAAGTCCGTCGGCTGATCCGCGTGGTAAAGGTACTGAGAGATGTTGGCTTTGTCCGAACTCAATTGGGAACCTGAAGAGCCGCCCGTTCGCCAATGCATACGCGCACTCCAACCGTCAGTGCCATCCGGTTTGTCTCCGCCAGTGTTGGCTTCTCCTCCGACCAGGCCCGGTAGTTTACCGCCTCGAACGAAATCGAATCCAGCTCCAAATTTGACACGATATTCCATCGTCAGGTCTTCATAGCCTTGACCTAGATCGAGAATCCACTGGGCTCCGGTGGCGTTCGAACCGTGTAGTCCTTGCGGGTAAGATACCGCCAACGATTTACCGTCAAACGCTTCAGCATTATCTACGATTGAAGCTCGTTGTTCGGAGACTCCGTTATTCCACTGCGGCGTATTCCAATCGGCTTCCATCATTGCGACCGTGTAGATGCCGGTCGCATCGTCGTTGAAATCATTCTCGAAGATCAGGTTTTGAGAATGGGCGTTGGGCAGAAAATCAAAAGTGCCCAGCATGATCAGGAAAAAAACACAGCAGCATCGGAGGCAAGTTTGCACATTCATCGTCAAAGCATTCCAAGATAGGCTCTAAATACAATCTCCATCTTATTTGACGGTAGTATTAGCTGAAAGCAGATCGAAGCAGATTATTTAACTCCAGCCTGTCGCCGCAAAGCGCCAGCCAGCTTTCAGAGTAAGGAATTGGCTTAGTAGTCAATTGGCTTTAATAGCGAAAGTGCCGAATTGGCTCACCTCGGCTGCCGATTCCCGTCATGGACTCGATGCCAATCTCCAAATGCATCTCGGCCCAGTCTTCGGTAACTTGGTCATCGGATTCAGATGTCTTAACACCCTCGGGAGTTGTCGGAACATCGGAAACCAGCAGCAGTGCCCCTCGCGAAATCTCGTTGTAATGACCGACGATGAATAGCGTCGCCGTCTCCATATCGATTCCGATGCAAGTCATCTTTTGAAGCTTCTCACGAAACTCAATATCATGTTCCCAAAGTCGGCGATTGGTCGTGTAGATCACGCCGGTTCGGTATTCCAAATTTCGCTGAACAAGTGATTCGGATACGAACTTATGTAGTTTGAACGAGGGCAGCGCTGGCACTTCTGGCAGAAAATAATCGTGACTCGTTCCCTCCCCTCGAACCGCAGCGATCGGCAGTATGAAGTTTCCAATCTCGGTTGAGGCCTTCAATCCGCCACACTTGCCCAAGAACAAAACGGCCGCCGGGTTTCGAGCCGTCAGCAAGTCCATGATCAATGCTGCGTTCGCAGAACCGATACCAAAGTTAATCATTGTCAGCCCATCCGAGTTGGTTGCGGCCTGCATCGGCTTACCGTCGCCTCGAATTTTGCATTTGAATTTTTCCGCAAACCGACGAATGTAATAATCGAAATTGGTTAGCAGAATGTAGTCGCCGAATTCCTCCAGCGGCATGCCTGTATAGCGCGGCAACCAGTCCTTGGCGATCGCCAAACGGTCAATCGATTCATTTATCATGTGGATTACGCCGGAAAGTGATATGCAGTAAGAATGATCATGAACAATTCGAGATTGAAATTTTCCAATCGAACCTTCGATCAATTTTGCATTTTAGATCAATCACCGAGGCGACAAAACCAGACTTGCCGGTCGAAACGAACTTGAACGAACGAGTAGCGGCAATTGGTGTCAGTAAAAACATCTAGCCAGCGGGCAAAGTGAGCCTCTCGAAACCGTCTGGCGGAACGAGGTGTTTATCTCCCAAGAAAGGTTTGGTTGAAACTCTGGCTCAATTTAGAAGTCAAGCTTGCCAATTTTGAAGTAGGAATCACCTTCAAGCGATCAATGTCGCGCAACGATCGCCGCACAAACAACCCCAGTTGGTCAGCCTTAAATGGTTTTTTAAGTAGCAGAGCGCTAAAACCTTCGCCTTCCATATCGGAAGCCTTCGTTTCGCTTGGGACAATCAAAATGAACTTCATTTTGGCTCCGCTCGTTTTAGCCGGAACCAAGATGTTGAATAGCGACTCAGTCATTGAGATTTCATCGTCCAGCACAATCAGGTCTGGGGAGAATGATGCGACGGTCTCCTTAATCAGGCCACGTCCCTTTAAGCACTCAACGTTTTGATATCCTGTTTGACGAAGGTATCGAGCAATCGAATTTTTGACCAACGACCGAGCCGTGATCACCAGAATGTTCGCGTCAAAAAAAACGGTTTGAGCTGGGTGGGATTTATCGGCGTTGGCAATTCTTCCGGTAAGAAAATTCATTGTCAGGCAGCTAGCGGTGGGAGGGATAGGAGGGAGGCAATTTCTCAGCCATGATTTGCTGACAAGATCGCCTTTGCTAATTTCATCGACTTGTTACCTTCCCCATCGAGAAAAAATTGACGACGTATCAATTAATCCAGCCTTAACGAAAAGGCGAAAACGAACGTTTTCCGTTTCTAAAGTGCTGGCAAAGGATTTGCTTACTCTAATTCTGTGCTGCTGCATTCTGCACTGCCGAATTCTGCGCTGCTTAAAACGAGTGGGAGTTGCCGTTGGTTCGGGACTGACTAGGCCCAGCTCGGAAGTGCTTTAGCAGAACAAACAATTGCGCCACATTTTTCATCCCAAAACCCGGCAATCGTCCTTCCGTCTGGAGACGCAAAATATGAGGCGTATCCAAGATGGCCTGGTTTCTCCCAGCCGTCGAGCAGGCGTTGATAGCCATGTTGTTGCCACACCGCCGAGCTCATTGAATGATCGGTATCTTTTTGAATTGGAGCATTCCAAACGGTTTGGCTGAGTAGGAATCCCGCTAAGTAGAAATTCAGACTTGCGTGTTGAACAACCTTTTCATCATCAATAACAAAGACGGGCTGATCTAAACAAGCAGAAGCTTGCGTCGCCAAAATCCACACTGCTTGGTTCTCGTAAGCGAATTCGATCAAGTTTGCTTCAAGTTGCTGGGCCCGATACTCATGACCTAGTTCTGCTGGCTCAGCGCGTAGAAAATCTTGTCCGCAAAAACAACTGACATCAGGAAAGCTCTGGTACATCAACTGAAGTGCTTTGGGCAGTTCGAAGGCCACATCCAACGAGTCAGTCGATGACGTTTCCACATCATGGTACTTGCGAAGCAACTCAATGCACTCGGCGAATTTTTGAAATGTCTGTGCGGCGGAATTCACGGCTGGCTCCACAATTTGGCTCGAGTCAAGCGGTTCGTTTTTGTATTGCCTCTCGCGCCACCTTGTCAAGCTCCTGTTGCCGCTCACTTTTGGTTGGCTGGTTGGCGATGCGATTCATTTCGCCTTCGTAGTTAGCAAACAGCAGATCACTTTCGCCAATCAGGCAAACGACGCACCAATATTTCCAAATCTCATCGTTGGAAGCGAACACTGAGTCAATGGGCGAGATCAGGGGCGATCCGATGGATGCCAAAAATGGAGCCAATACCGGCGCAACTGGCCAGTTGTAATCTTGCAGCCAAGTGAGCAGCTCGGAAAGGATTGGATCGACCGCTGGGTAGCCCGCAACAACGGCTGCTTTGGCGGTGGCCACATCAGATTTGTGTTTAGGGATTAGTGATTCAAGATTCATTGATGATTCGATTGACTAGTGACCAGCTTCCCTGACAGGCAGTTGCAAACGCTACAAACAAAAAATGCTGAAGCCTCTAGGCTCATCCGGCTTGGTTGCGACCATCCGCGAGGACGGCAAGTTAGCCAGTGAACGCCCACTTGATGATCTCTGTTAGCTTTGGCGTTTTGCCTTGCCAGAGAATTCCAACTCGAAAAATTCGCGCTGCCAAAACGACAATAAAGTAAGTCGCGATTAACGTCAAAATCGCACCCAAAATCGGTTGCCAAAGCGGGATCGATTGTCCAGTTGCCATTCGCAACATCATCGCCGTCGGCGCGGCAGGCGGGAACAACGAAAAATAAGTTGCCATCGGACCGAGTGGGTCTCGCACCAGAAAGATCCAAACAAACATCGGCGACATCATCAGCATCCAGACCGGCAAGAGCATCGCCTGGGCTTCTTTAAGTTGAGAAACCGAGGCTCCAATTGCCAAAAATAGCGAGGCGTAAAAAAGCACGCCGAGAACTTGGAATACGATAAACCAAGGGGCCAGATGAAACGGGATGCGTTCCGTCCAACCATTGTATCCCGCCAAAAAATACGATCCGGAGACGTAAATCGCAAACACTGTCAATGAACCGGCGACAGTCCCCAGAAGTTTGCCGCTCATTAACTGAAACGGGTTGGCCGATCCCAATAGGACTTCTGCGATTCGTTGAGATTTTTCCTCAAGGACGCTTTCCAGCATCGGCTGAGACGCCAGGAAAATCACCATGAACATCAACATCATGACGCCCATTGGCAAGAAGATCGCGGTCATCGGATCGTCTTCTTCCTTGGTGTTAATCGATCCATCAGACGATTGAACAGCCAATCCCATTCCGACCACAGGCACAGTCGCACTCAGCTGTTTCACTTTGACGGGGTCAATATCCGACTGAGTAAATCTTCGCTGGCGAACAATCTCGTTGACGATGGCAGCGACCCAAGATCGCGCTTCGGAAAGGCTAGAGTCTTGGGCATGAAAGTGGACTTGCTCGTTCTTCTTCGCGGCTGCTTGATCAGCACCTTTGGGAATGATGACAAACGCATAAAGGTCTTGGTTGCGAATTCGATCAGAAAGCTCAACACGAAGTTCGTTCGTTACTTCGTCGACCTCGATTCGTTCCATCAAGTATTTTTCTTTGGTGAATCCAGGTAAGCGATCACCCGCGTCTTTTTCGGCATCTGATTCTTGATTTTCGACTTCGGGAAACAGAAAAGCATTTCGTTTTTCTGCCTCGGATTCGAGTTGGTCGTAGAAGAAGCCAACCTGATCAATGACCGCGATTTTTCGCTCCGAAATTGTTCCGGCACTGTGCAAAATCTTCATCGCGATCAGCCCGCCCAGCATCAGCACTGGCATCATGACGATGGATATCAGGAATGCCTTGGTTCCAACCATTGCCAAGTATTCGCGAATGGCGATGGTGATAATTTTCTTCATTGGGGAAAACCAAATGGCAATGATTCTGACTGCAAAAGTTTTTTGCAACTCTGTTGAACACTATAAACCTTAATGCCAAGAGATGCGAGCTTGCGGAGGCGACGCCGAAGAGCACTGCAAAGTCAGTTTCTCTCGTAGCGGAACGGCGCGAGCCGTCCGGCTGTTGGCGCACCGGTGGCTCTCGCCACTCCGCTAACAACGACATCGCAGTTCTCCTGAGGCGACGCCCACAACTTGATGAGGCTCTTAACGAAGTCCGCCTGGAATACCGTTGGGGAATTTCTCGTCGATAATTCGTTTGATGTACTCTCGGCGATTGGCTGGACGTGGATGCGTGCTCATAAATTCGGGCGTCTCGCCGCCGGCTGTTTCTTCAAGCACATTCATCACCTGGATTAGGTGTTCCGGGCTATACCCAGCATTCATCATCAACTCGACGCCCCAACGATCTGACTCGAGTTCATCGGCGCGACCGTATTTCATTGAAACAATGTTGCCCGCCCACTGTGCGGCGCGGCCACTGCTCATGTCGCCACCAGCGACACCCGCTGCTCCAGCAATCCCTTGAATCAAACTGCCTTTGGCCATCCGCTGCGAGCCATGTCTTTCGATGACATGTCCGATTTCGTGTCCTAGTACCCCAGCAATCTCTCCGTCGTTCTTGAGGCGAGAATACAACGCCTCGGTAATGAACACTTGTCCGCCCGGCAGCGCGAATGCATTGATTTGATCCTGGGCAAGCAAATGAAATTCGAATGGGTAAGGATTCGAAACTCCTTTGTTCGACAACGCTGTTGAAAGCACGTTGACCAGTCGTCCGCCGATTTCATCAACGTGGCGCTGAGCGGCCATGTCACGAGACTGCTCACCCATCGAAGGAGCCGCTTGCAATCCCATCATGATTTCTTTGTCGACTGTCATGTCGACACGCTGCTTCTCGCCGGTGACTGGATTATGCTGCCCCTTGCTGTAATAGCTGACGACTGAAAACAAGATAATTGCACCGGCAATCATCAGGCGCAATTTCAGGCCAGAAAAATTGCTGCTGCGACGTCGGCGATTATCATACGGGTCTTGTGATTCGTATCGAGAGTAACTCATAAATTTTGGTATCAGGAAAGGAAGGGGGAAATCGGGTCGGCCACCACCGGAGTGCCTACGAAGGCTCAGCTTTCAATCGGTACCGGTCGAAGCTGGCTTACTAACAGTCTGTTTTACCAGCCTGTTTTGCACCTTGTTTTGCAGCAGTCACTCCAAGGACAGCACTCGGCCAATTGGCGTCGGTGTCTATTATCCAAGAAATTGCTATTCGGACAACAGTTTTGAGAAAGAACCACCATTTCACCTAAAAAAGGCAAAACATAGGTGATGGTCACTTGTTGCAATGTTGGGTGCTGAATGTGATTCGAAAGTTGAAAGTAGAGCTGGCATGCCCCAAGCAGAGCAGCTTCTCGGCGCCACCCATTCTTCTCAGCTACTTACCGCTGCGAAGCTGCAAGATCTGCTGACGAATCGCATCCGCCTCGGATTGAGTCGTTGATTTTTGTTGTTTGGCTTGATCAACCACCGCTTGAGCCTGCATCAGTTTTTGGTGCGCCTCATCGACGACCGATTGGCGAGCCGCGACGTTTTCCTCAACAACAGCAAGTTTGCCATTGAGATCCTTCAACTGTCCGATAAACGCAATGTCGCTTTTCCATTTGTCGACGCTTTGCTTCGCCGAATCAACTTCACGCTGTGCATCCGTGGCCGCTTTCGTTTCGGTGGCAACCTGTTGTTTCAACTTGGTCGTCTCTGCTTCAAGCTGTGTAACCTGAGTCGTTAATGACTTGATTAGCGTTTTATCAATCTGCAATGCGGCCGCCAGTTTGTCCATCTGGGCCTTGGTCGTATTTTTCTCTTCGTTCGATTTGGCGACGAGCGAATTGAGTTCGACCACTCGTGCTTCAATCGTCTTGGCCTTCGATTCCAATTGCGTGGCCGTTCGCTTAAGGTCCTTGTCAGCCGGCAGGGCCTTAGCCGCCTCCAGTGATTTTGCGAGTGCTGCCGCAATCAGTGGTTTGGCAACCAGCTTCTCTGCAAGTTCCCTATTCCATTGAACGTGCTGAATGGCAGTTGATTCAAATCGTTGCTTGGTCGACGAAAGTACTTTTTCTGCCGCGGCGATTTTCGCCTCGGTTTGGGCTCGCGTTTGTTTTGATGCGGCCAACGATGACGAGGTTTGGGTCAGTTTTGCGTTGGACTGTTCAGCCTGCTGGGCGAGCGGAGTGTGACGCTCGACTGCGGCGGCAAACATTCGCTCCGATTGAGTAAGTCGCTCGGCGAGCCTAGGAGGGTTGGCGGCTAAATCACCTACGTGCGCGGCGTCAACTGCATTCCAAATTCGAATGGTTCCTGTCCAGTCGGTGCAGAGAATTCGATTGGTCTCGTCACAATAGGAAACAGCCAGCGTGACATCTGGAAGCCCCTTGAATTGTTTGACTAGCTTTCCGTTTTGATCCCAAGTCTTGGCGAGTTTGTCGCGGCCCGAAGTCGCCAGATTTCCATTTCGCAGGAACTCAACTGACGTTGTTCCTCCTCCATGAGCAGCCCAGGTTTTGACTTGCTTGCCTTTGTTCATCTCCCAAGTCCGAATCGAAGCATCTTCGCTGGCCGAGGCTAGAATCTTGCTGTCCGTTCGCCAACTAATTCCAGTGATGGATTTGGAGTGTCCTTTCAAAGTGTAAAGTTCACTGCCTGATTCGACTTCCCAAACATGTAAGCCACCGTTGCGATCGCCGGTAGCCAGTAATTTGCCGTCGGGGCTGAACTCCAACGCGGTAACCCAGTCAGTATGCTTTTTGATCTCATGAACTTTACTGCCGTCGGCAGTTGCGATGACTTTGACCAGTTTGTTGGGGCCGCCGATCGCGATAAATTCATGATTCGCGCTGATGTCCGCCGCCAAAACCGCATCAAGTTCGTCGCCGACGGACGTCACGCGTTCACCCGTCAAAACGTTCCAGAGAATTGCTTTACCGGACTGTCCGTCTTTACCACCGCCAGCCAGCAACAGGCTTCCGTTGCGACTAAACTTCAAATCATGTGCGACTCCTTCAGCCAACGGCAAGACGCCGAGCAATTCGAGCGACTGCATGTTGTAAAGCAGAACCTGTCGCGGCGTGCCAATTGCAGCCACCGCAGCCCAAGGGCTGGTGGCGATCGATGTGACCGAAGGCCGCGCCGTTTTGATGGCGGGTTCAAGAGGCATCCGAAGTGGCATCGGTGTTTTGTCCGGGCGAACGGTCGCAGAGGCACCAACGGCCAGATCCATTTTGGGTTTAGAGATTCGCGCCTTGCTGCCCGCATTCTCTAACGCTCCCATGTTGATCCAGTCGGCAATCGCTTTGATTTCCGGATCGGGAATCTTCGTTCCACTGGGTGGCATTTCAGGAGAGTCGGCGTGAGTGATCAGGTTGTAGAGATAGCTGCCGTCTGCCGAGCCAGCCTCAATCACTTCGCCACTACCGCCGCCAAGCATCAAGTTGGTGTAGTTGGTAACGTCGAGATCGCCTTCTTTTTTTCCGTCGCTATGACAAGACGAACAACGCTGCACGAGAATTGATTTTACGTGATCATCGTAAGTGACCTTCGGTGCCGGTTTAACTTCTTGGCCAAACACAAAGCTGGTTTGATCATCCGTGCTGAGGACGAATGCCAGGCAAAGAACGATCAAAGATCGATCGAGCGTAAATCTAAATGTTAATTTCGTGTTGTTCATCACGGTGCTTCGAAAATCATTTTCAAAATGTGGAAGTGTCCGGCCGGATGTGAGGCGGGCTTTTAGTGATTGAAAACAAACTCGCGCGAGTTCAGGATCGCCCAGAACACGTCTTCGAGTGCCTGTTGTTTATTATCATTCAAAGCGATTTCAGCGTGCAATTTTTGTCGCTCTATTTCACTCGGTCTTCGAGTCAAGCAACGAAAATAGATCGTGTCCAAAATTTCATCATGGGTCTTTTTTTCCGCCAATAAGCGTTGGATCAGCTTTCCCTGAATGATCTTGTTGTGAACCGTCTCGCCGTTGAGCAAGTGTAAGGCTTGCGAGAGATTCGGATCCATTTTGACTTCGCAGGAGCAAACCGTTTCTCGCTTCGCTCGACCAAAGGTCGTCAAAAAGTAATTGGAAGTGTTGCCGTCGGCGATTTGAACGGCCCGTGCACCCAGTGGAAGTCCAGGGAATTTATTTTTCGTTTCCGTGATCTGACTGATCACATCCAGTAAAACTTCAGATCGAATGCGTCTGAGTTTGGCGTGAGAGAAATTTGCTTGATCGGATTCATTCGTTGGATTGGTTTGGGTGCTTGCCTGATAAGTTCGAGAATTGCAAATGTCCCGGACAAGCTTTTTAAAATCGTAGTTGTATTCTTTGAGCTTCGCGCCCAGTTCTTCCAGAAGTTGCGGATTGACCGCCGGGTTGCTGACGCGAACATCGTCAACTTCATCCACGATCCCACGGCCGAAAAAGTGAGCCCACACAATGTTAGCGAGGTTCTTCGCGAAATAGGGATTGTCACTCGAAGCGATCCATTCGCCTAGCACGGCGCGGCGATCTTTGCCTTTGACATCCGGTTCGATCCCGCCAAGGAATTTTGGCTTCATGTTTTTCTTGGTGACCGGATGCTTCGTTTCACCGGCACCACGATTGAAGACAATCGTCTCGCGCGGATCTTCTCCGCGTTTGCGAGCGACTTGGGCAAAGAAAGCCGCAAAGCCGTAATAGTCCTCCATCGTCCAACGATCAAACGGGTGGTTGTGACATTGCGTGCATTGAATTCGCATCCCCAAAAATACTTGGGCGACGTTCTCGGCGATTTTCAGATTGTCTCGCTCGTTCTGGTAGAAGTTGGTGGCTGGCACAGAAAACGTCCCGCCCTGGGCACTTAACAGCTCTTTGACCATTTCGTTGACCGGGACGTCGTTGGCAATTCTTGCCTTCAGCCAATCGTAATAAAGCAGCGTTGATTTGTAGCTGACCTGCTGCGTCGATCGAACCTGCAGCAACTCCGACCACTTCATGACCCAAAGTTCGACAAACTCTTTCCTCTCCAGAAGTTCGTCGATAATTCTGGATCGCTTGGCGGGATGAGGGTCGTCCAGGAATTTTTGAATGGCTTCTGCGTCTGGAACGACTCCACAAATATCGATCGATGCACGCCGGATAAATTCCGCATCGGTACATAAACTGGATGGCTGAATTCTAAGTTTCTTAAGTTTTTCATTGATCCGCGAATCGACGTAATTGGTTTCCTCAATTTCCGACCAATTGAAATCGAGCCCTTTCGGCAGCACAATAAAATCAGCTCCGACCGTGTGAGTGTCGAACCGGCACATGACAAAAGCCTCGCCACGATTTTTGGCACTCACCATTCCGTCTTGATCGACGATGGCTGAATTGTCGTTGTTCGTCGAAAAGTAGGCCAACGAAGTAACATCGCGATCCGTCCCGTCGGAATAGGTGGCTCGAACGGTCATCTGCTGACGTGAGCCTTCGCCATCCAATAACGCTGATTTAGGAAACAGCTCGATACCCGTGACAGTGGGCACCGGCCCGCTATCAAAAGCCGCTCCATTTTCCAACCATGTCATCAAGGTCGCGTAGTAAGGTGACTCTGGCTTAAACAGGCTTCCACCGCTATGAGGAACCGAGCCCGTTGCTTTGTTCATCAAAAGGCAATCATCTGGAACCGCCAAGTCGATTCGGCGGCCGAGCATTTCGCGAGTCAGGCGATGGTAATCTCCAGCCGGGTCGAAGCCATAAAGTGAAAGGCGAAAACCGTCTTTGCCGCGTGCCGCGCCGTGGCAGCTTCCCGCGTTGCAGCCTGATTTCGAAAACACTGGCATCACGTCGTTTTTGAAACTGATCGCCGGGCTGGCCGCTGCGTCACCAACTTTTACAGGCACATCGATCGAAAACCCATCGGCTGATACTTGCAGCACCGTTTCGCCGTCGCTGACGGGAGTAATGACTCGCCCATTCAAAGTAAGCATTTCCGAATTTGCGATCTTAATTTCAATTCGATCGGAAACGTCCTCAGTGACTCCATTGGAATAAAGGATTTGGGCAACCAGCGATTGGGAGTCGCGACTGGTGCTGAGTTCAACCTGATTCGGGAAAACGAGCAATTGTTCAGCCGTCACCGGAGCTGGTGTCGCGGGGCCCACGGGATTCTCGTTATTAACTGTTGCGGCGGGCGGCGTCTCGGCGCGAGTTGTTGTCGCCGCCGGTGAATTCATTGGCTCGCTAGGCTTGGGGTCTGCCGGTTTTGATTCCACCGGTTTAGCTGCTTCTGGTTTAGCTGCTTCTGGTTTAGCTGCTTCTGGTTTCGGCGTATCGGTCTTAGCCTCGACCGGTTTTGACTGTGCTTCGGTCGCAATCGCTTGGGCAACTTTTTGTTGCTCGCCCTGCTCTTGTGCACGAACGGTTTGCGATTCAGGACTCATCAACGCAGCGCTGCAAATGAATGCGATACAGCCAATGATGAATGATGTCTTATTCATGAAATCGGATTGGACTAGATTTAAAGTTGATTTGAACAAAAGGAGCGAACCTGAAACGGACTTTATTCGGTTGCCGTTTCAGCCGTCTTCTTCGGTGGCTTAGGTTTGTTGATTTGAAGCACAGCGTTACCCGCTCGCGATACGATCGGTTCCCCATTTTTCATGACAGTAACCTGGCAAAACAGCGACGCATGTTTGCCGACGGGACTTTTGTCAGTCGTCGTCACGTCGAAAGTCAACTCCGTCGTATCTTTATTGAATTTCAACGGTGTATTGATCGTGATGTTCGGCGGAATGCCGAGAATCTCGGCCGTTGCCTCACCTTCAAACGGCGTCAATTGTGAAATCTTGCAATGCAGTTTTGTTGGTTGACCGAGCAAACAACTGGCGCGGGCAATTTCCATTTTGACCAACGGTTCGGCAATCTCAAGTTCAGCCATCTTCGTTGAGCACCACGCTGGACCACCGACGTTGGAGTTTCCGATCACCACCATTGGGAACTTGCCGATTTGAGCTTTTGCATTGGCGTTGAGCGGATAAGTGATTTCCGACTTCCCTTTGGGCATCGTGATTTGATAGGTCGTGCCAACCCCCGGTGTGCGGAAGGGGAACTGCAGGTTGATGGGGGCGTCAAAGCCTTCTTTGCGATGGGCAATCACCTTCAACTTAATTGAACCGCCACGCACCATCGGTACTTTGGGCTGCACCAATTCCAACGTGAATGGAAGCGGGTCGATAATCGCAACCGCGAGTTTGTCGACCGTACAAGAGTAGTAAAGTGAATTGTTGGGTTGCCCAAGCACGAAGTCGGCCAGATTCTCAAAGCTTCCGTTGATGTTCTTGGCGGGATCAACATGTCGGCCACGAAAATCGATTAGCTGGCCACCAATGGCTGCATCGGCGGACGCTTCGAATACGGCTGGCATCAAAGTCAAATTGCTTTTCATTGGTGGAGCCGTCAACGTCAAGCCATCTGGTAGATTGTCACCCAACAATTCGACCTCCCCGCCAAAGTCTTTTCGTGTCGCTTTTACCAAAACAGCAAAACGACTGCCCTGAGGAACCGCGATCGTTTGTCGCTGCTGCGAATAGCGATCGACTCGATTGATTCCTAGTTTTAGCTCCGGTGCCGCTGCCGCGATTTCGACGCGGTAGATGAATTCCGGTTGGCCTCGCTTCAAGTGGTCGCGAACTCGGAGAAAATAATCACCATCGGCAGGTGCCTGGAATCTGATGTAGCTGTCCATCTTCGCCACGTCGTCGTTGCCCACCAGATGCTTCTTGTTGGCATCGTAGATGTTCATGATTGGATCCAGCCCAGAACCAATTCGACGCGCGAAACAGGACACGTGCCAGACCTGTCCTTTTTTCGAATGGAATTTGAAAAAGTCAGCGTCGTTCGGTGAGTCGACGATTCCGTTGATCGCCATCGGCAATTCAATCGCCGGCGTTTCGACCCACGTGTTGTTGGGTTCGACTTCCATGAAATTGTTCAGTTGGGACAGTCGAAACGGAAGCGGCGACGGCGAGATACCCTGATCGTCGGAAAAGAACATGCCGCCACGAAAACTCTCTTCGGCAGGCAACGTCACTTCTTTGTCAACAACACGAACCCCATCGTCTTCGCTTTTGATGCTATCAATAAATTGCAAAGCAATCTTCTCGCCGGCTTTGCCGCCCGCAGGATAGACAGCAACTGGTCGCGGGAAATTTCCAACGTGCATCCGGTAGCGGCAGTTGCCATTTCCAACGAACGATGTTTCACGGATGGTGACAAAGTACTCACCGTCTGCTGGCAAAAGAACTGAAAAATATCCATCTTGCTTTGTGAGCGGCGTGTCATCCGAGACGGCAACTTCGAATCGGTTTTTGTCAAGCAAAGCAATCGCCGGATCGAACATGAACCCCAATCGAATGGCTTCGACTTCTACCGAGATCCGTTGGCCTTTTTTTCCTTCGATTCGAAAGTAGTCAATGTCCTCGTTGGTCACGACACCCGTCACCGTCACATTGAGGTCGATCGCTTGCGATTCTTCCATCGAGCTGTTGGGTTCGGCCTCGGCTACTTCTGGAAGTACGCCAACGAAGAAAGATCGGAAATCTGAAATCCCGTCGCGTGTGCGGACTTGAGCCACATGTTCACCGATTCGGCAATCGGGAGCGACTTTGATTTTGACATTGATGTTGTTGCCATCAATCGGCTCGATTCCAAGAACGGTTACGCCTGAATCGTAAAGGAACACTTCTTCGGCGCTCTTCAGTCTTGCCCCGGAAAATTTCAGCGTATATTCTCCGTCCCGCTGAACACCTCGGGGCAGAATCACAGTCAGGCGCGGGTTGGATGGCGCAGCGACAGTCGGAGTTGTGTTAGCAGTATTTGCCGCTGCCAAAACTTTTGAGTCGCAACTCTCACCCGTCAAACTCAATTGAGCCGCAATCATGGCGATCGCCAAGGCCACGATTAGCTGGCCGTGTCGTAGAAGCTGGCCGTGTCGTAATACGCGTTTCATCATGAACCTGTGTTAATTGGAAGTGGCACCACAGATTGACGGCTACGCCAAAAGATCTTGGCGAACGTTTCCACCATCGACAATCTCGATTGGTCGTGCGCCGGGGGCCATCAACTCTTTGTCTGCCGTGATCCCGAGGCATTTATAAATCGTGGTCGCCCAATCCTGCACCGTGAGAGGATTGTCTTCCGGTTCACTTGCAGTCGCATTTGAACTTCCGTAAACCTGTCCGCCTTTGATACCGCCGCCAGCCATCAATGAACTGAAAACTTTTGGCCAGTGGTCGCGTCCCGAGGTCGCGTTGATCTTCGGCGAGCGACCGAACTCTGACGTCACCACAACCATGGTCGATTCGAGTAAACCTCGATTTGATAAATCATTGATCAAGGCAGCGTAGGCTTGATCAAACGCCGGCACTTGTGATTTCATACCACGATCAATGTTATCGTGATGATCCCAGCCACCATAAGTCATCGTGACAAAGCGGACGCCCGCTTCGACCAAACGACGAGACAAGATCATCCTCGCTCCGGCTTGGTTGCGGCCGTAAGCGTCACGAAGTTTCGGATCTTCTTTTTCGATGTCAAACGCTTCACGAGCTTTTTGAGAACTGATCAGGCTGTAGGCTCGGTTGTAAAACGTGTCGACCGAATCGAGTTGGTCAGACTTCTCTTTTCCAGTGAAGTGTTGATTGACAACGTCGAGCATTTTCCGGCGTCGGTCAAAACGTGGCGTGTCGACTCCGCCGGGTAACTGAAGGTCACGAACTTTAAAGCCTTTTTGGGCTGGATCGGCACCTAAACTGAATCCGGCAAAAGATGAACTCAAATAACCCGTGCCCGCAAATGTGTTGGGTTGGTTCGGAATCAAGACGTATGGAGGCAAATTGTTACGCGGCCCAAACTCGTGAGACACGACGCTTCCCATACTCGGAAACTGCAGCGCAGGGCTCGGACGGTATCCGGTAAACATGTTGTGAGTACCGCGTTCGTGTGCGGCTTCACCGTGAGTCATGGAGCGGCAAATCGTGATCTTGTCAGCGACCTTCGCTGTCTTTTTGAAAAGCTGCCCGAATCGGACGCCGGTTAGATTGGTCGCAACGCTGCCCATGGGGCCACGATACTCAAGTGGCGCGTAGGGCTTGGGATCAAACGATTCTTGCTGAGCCATTCCACCTGGGAGAAAGATGAAAATGACAGACTTCGCCGTTCCCTCTTTGCTGGCGTAGTGCTTCTGGTCTGCTTGGGCAGTTTTCAAACGAAAAAAGTCGGTCAGCGTCAAACCGATTCCGCCAATGGCACCTACGGTCAGAAGATTTCTGCGGCTTAATTGATGATCGTTACACTTCATGAAATTGTTCCCGATGTCATGCCCGATAAAGTCCGTATTTAACCGAAGCCAATTTGCCGTCAAAAACGGCATATTTTCAAGTGAGTAGGATGCTTTAACGCCGATGAATAACGGATTATAAATCAAACCAAGGCGATTTAAAGAGTGTTGGTTGGTCTTAAGTTGCTTCTGCGAAAGGACTTAGGTGTTCGTTGGGCTTTTTGCGTTTTGATCGAAAAAATGCATAGATATTCCCGGCGAGCGGCCGCCGTTTTAGGTACCATTTTGGCTCATATCCCGGCCTATCCGGCACCAGGATTTTGACACCACGTTTAGCAACCGCCGGATAGGCTTTTCGTTTCGCTTGAATCCATCGCACGAATCTTTGCGGACCCCGTTGGCTCCGGTAACTCTTAACGATTGAGAAACCTCTTCCGGCCAAGCCGAGATTGCCAACTCCGCTTCCGCTGCTGATCAAAGCAACGCTTCCGGTAAACGAATGTCTTAGGCTCGCCAAAATAGTGGCGAATGAAACGATCAAACGCATCTTGTCAGCTTTTCAAATTTGCCGGTCTGAATTGCGACGATAACCAAAAGGCAGGAATTCGATTCTTCTTTTTGGGTAAGTCATGAAATACGTATTGCGTTCATTATTGTTTTGCCTGACTGCATCTATCTGTTCCAACGGAATCGCTCAGCAAGAGCGTGCTCCCGGTCGACCTCCATTCGAGCTTTCGAAGTACAGTTCGTACTACAAACAAGGGAATGATCAAGACGACGTCGATGTCGATGAGGAAATCGAAGCCGCTAGAAAACGTCGCGCGAATTCTCGTCAGCCATTTGGGCCGTGGCCAGCAAAAACGATTCAAGAAACTCGAATCGACATTCGTGAAACAAGTGAAGTCGCTCCGGAAGATCGTTCTCAAGAATTGGCTAGCAATTCGCAAGCCAACGATTGGACGACCTTCTATCCGAATCAAAAGGTCTTTGCTTGGGCGGCGGCAGACATTCGATACCAGCCCCTATACTTTGAAGACGTTGCGCTTGAGCGATACGGCCAAACGGCTGGTCTGCACGCCCAACCAATTCGTTCCGGCGTTAATTTTTTTAAGTCATTTGTGTTCTTGCCGAATCAGATGCGTCACGATCATCCTGGATCCTGTGACCACCCTCTCGGATTCTGCCGTCCTGGCTCTCCAGTACCTCAAACGACACAAGCTAAGTTTTTTGGGTTCTCGACTGAGAACTGATTTTGCATTGCAGCGGAGCATTTAAATGAATTGGCTGCGGCCGCGCGGACGCTGCTCCGATAGGCTCGCCATCTGGCGATTGGGGAGGCGGCGGCAACGTTCCGGCGGCCTGCGAGCCGGACGGTACACGGTACGTAGCTCGCCGCGAAGTACGCCCTTGCCTGACGTTTAATTACGATCCCGTTCAAGGAATGTAGCCAGGTTTGCCAGAGCGTGGATTGGTCGCAATGAACTCACTGTTTTCCACCGTCTGGCGAAAGTAACTACGATAAAAAAGCTCCGAGTACTGCTTCGTTGAACGGCCCTCTTTCAAATCAGTGCGTCGTTCTTTCTTGCGCCAACGTTCTTTCTTGCGCCGACAAAGAGTGCCGCATTGCACCAAACGGAGTGAATCGTTCGCCCTTGAAGTTAAGAGCTACCGATTACTCCGCGCCTTCGGCCTGTGCCGGACGTACACGTTGTTCTGCATGGTCAGGTCACCATGATGACGATGATCATTTCGAAAATGGGTTCCGATAACAAGGAACGTCAGGGTTTCCTCGGTTGTTTTGAAAATCCAGATATTAGCCGTTCGATCACTTGTTCATTGTGTTTGAGACAAATATGAATTGCGAACATTCGAAACGATCTGTTTCAAATTTCACACGAATCATGTTGCTAATTTCTGCTTCGCTCGCGTCAACTTGGTTGGCAGGATGCAGCCATCGCAAAGCCGTTTCTCAGTTCCCTGACTGTGGCCCATGCAACTCGATGCTGCAACAGATCGAGTACGCCGAAACTGAGGCCGACCGCTGCGACGTTGATCAGAACTTGTTTTCAGCCGAGCCAGTCACCATCAGCAATTACCAGGATCAAACGCCTTGGGATCTGACGATCGAGGAATGTGTCGAACTTGCTTTAGCCGACAGCAAAATCCTGCAGAAGCTGGGCGGAGTCGTGGTCAGCTCGCCAGCCGCCGCGTCGACGTTGTTCGATCAAGCCATCACCGAGACGAGCCCGCAAAGTGTTGAGGCGGCTTTGAGTGCGTTTGACGCTCAGGTTTCGACAAGCCTGACGAAGAACCGGACTGAGCGAAAATTCAACAACCCACTTTTTGGTGCCGGTAACGCATCTCAGATCAGCAATATCTCAAATTTTCGATTTGAAGTTTCTAAGCAAACTGCGGCAGGCACATCTTTCGCACTCAGAAATTTGACTGACTACAATCGCAACAACAGCAACATTGCTTCGGCAACCAATCCATTTGGAAACCGTTTTGCCAGTGTTTACGACATGGTCAATCAGGTTGAAGTGCGTCAACCACTTCTTCGTGGTCGTGGGACTGCAGTCAACCGTATCGCGGGCCCCAATGCTGTGCCTGGGCAATATAACGGTGTTCTGATCGCTCGAATTCGAAGTGATATTTCGCTAACCGATTTCGAAAGAAACGTCCGCAACCTTGTTCGTGACGTCGAAACGAATTACTGGGAGCTTTACTTTGCCTATCGAGACCTCGATACGAAAGTGGCTGCTCGTGAATCCGCCCGCGAGACTTGGGAAAACCGTAAACTCCGTTACGAGAACGGCGTTGGTCGCCCGGATGAAGAGGCTCAAGCTCGCCAGCAATATCTAACGTTTCATGCTCAAGCTCAAAACGCTTTGACCGGCTTGCAAAACGGACAGTCAGGCCTGTTGGGCTCCGAGCGAAATCTTAGGCGATTGCTCGGTTTGGCCGCGGCTGATGGACGAATCATTCGTCCAATCACCTCGCCGGCTGTGGCTCCAGTCGTTTTTGATTGGGAGCAATCTCAACAACAAACTTTGCAAAGCCGAGTTGAACTACGGCGTCAAAAGTGGACCGTCAAGCAACGTGAATTGGAATTGGTTGCCGCGAAATCTCTCAATAAATGGCGATTCGATTTGGTGGGTCAGTATGGTTTTCGTGGATTTGGCGATGACCTGTTTGGAACTCGCAGCATCTCAGAGGGAAGCGCGTTCGACGATCTGATCAATGGCGATCTTGACGATTGGCAAGTTGGCTTGGAATTAGGTGGAGCGATTGGCAACCGAACCGGGCACCTTGCGATTCGAAATGCCGAACTCAATCTGGTTCGTGAGCGAGCCGTTCTGAAAGAGCAACGCCGTCAAATCATTCATGATTTAAATGCGGCTTATACGGAAGTCGATCGAGCCCAGCAGACGCTGCGAACGAGCTTCAATTCTCGCATTGCCGTTCAGGAAGAGCTCGAGCCGAAACGTAAACGTGTAATCGAAGGACAAGATCAAGTCTTCTTCTTGCTCGACGCGGAGCAACGAGCTGCAACCGCTGAAAGCGCCGTTCACCGCTCGATCGTCGACTACAACCAGGCGTTGCTGAACTATTCACTGACAACCGGATCTTTGTTGGCTAGGTACAACATCGTTTTGTCGGAAGGTCAGTGGTCTCAGAACGCGCAGCAGAATGCAGCTCGTAAATCCGACCGCTTCCGTCAGACAAGCGACAACCGAACTCACCAAGACGTTCCGCCGGTTACCAGCGGTGTCTACGATCAGTATTCCAAATCCAACGGTCAGTCCGCTTATCAAGGTGTCTCTTATCAAGGCGACAGTTCGACCGAAGATGCCTCCGACTCAAATGTGATTGACGGTGAAGTCGAAACGGATCCTGAGTCTGACATGGACGAGCCATCCACTCCAGAAGAAGACGAGGGCTTGGACAAGTATCTTCCCAAGGAAGCGCGTTTGAAATCAGGCAGTCCATTTTCAAAAGCCAAAGCGTTCTTCAAATCGCGCTAATTGAGTCGCGAAGTGAATGATCACACTATGATGATCATTGACATTTGAAGATGGAGAATAGCTACTCAAACTGAGCGGTTGTAGGCCGCTTATCACGGAGCGTCAGCGACGATGATACGGCACAACACGAGCCTATCACTCAAACTGAAATTGCCGTAACTGCGTTACACTTGTTACGGCCTACTTTCTTACGATCCGAAATTTGTCGATTGATTCCGATGCGGATTTTGACAACGCTCAGTTTGAGTAGCTTGAATTTACCCCCCTAATAGTCGCCGCCTTCGTCAGATTTCTTGCAGGAAGATTGCCACTCGATTAGGAGAGCCTTCAGTTCTTTGGCGACCGCAGGTTTTTGGTCGAGGAGGTCGTTTGACTCTGCTGGATCAACCAATAGGTCGTAGAGTTCATACGTTTTGTCTCCAGAACCTTTTTTGTCGGTCAAATCACGTTTGCTTTTGCAAATTAGTTTGTATCGATCGGTCACCCACGTTGCCGTCTTTTTGGATTGAAAACCAATCCCTCGATCCAGCGTTTCGACTTCGTTTTTTAGCAGAGGCAGCAGGCTGACTCCATCGTAGGGCCGGTTCGGTAGCGGAATATCCAGCATGTCGAGGATTGTTGGGAAATAATCGCTTGTCACACAGGGTGCTTCGGTTGTTCGAGAGGATGTGATTTTCTTCGGCCAACAAACGAAGCCTGGGACTCGCACGCCGCCTTCGTAAAGATCTCGCTTCCGCCCACGAAACGGTTGGGCTGATCCTGGTGAATTCTTCGCACTCCCTTCAGGGCCATTGTCGGAAGAAAACCAAAGCATTGTATTGCTCGCGACGTTGGCGCTTTCCAGTTCGGCCTGCAAGACTCCCATCGCATCGTCGACTGCTGACAGGCAACCGGCGTAGTGCTGTCCAAACAATCCGAATGGGTGGTCGGCGTACATTTTGAGATGTCGCTCGCCAGCTACAACGGGAAGGTGTGGCGCGTGAAACCAAACGACGGCAAAGAACGGTTTTCCATCCTCGTTGGCTTGCTGCATAAACTTGACTGCTTGCTCAACAATCAGCATCGAGTCGTCACCTGCCAATGACTCATTGGGAACGCGCTTGTCTTCGCCGGTCCAATACGATGTTCCATACGGGCCCCCTAATGGCTGGCCTTTTTTAACCGCTTTGCTTTCGGCGGCTGGGTTTTTCATAGGATCAAACGTTGGGACTTTCGATTCCGTCGAGAAGCATGTTTCAAATCCGTTTTGCCATGGTGGCGCGAAATTTTTGGTGTTGCCGGGTTTGCCCCGATTGGCGTCATGGACTTTGGTTGTCAGCGTGCCAAGATGCCACTTTCCAAAATGCCCCGTCGCGTAGCCTTGCTCCTGAAGCAGTTCGGCCAAGCAGATTTCTTTGGCCTTGAGGTGTCCACGGTTGGCAAAATAAATGCCGTATCGAAATGGGTGTCGCCCCGTCAAGCAGCTACCGCGAGTTGGGCTGCAGACCGGCGCGGCCGCATACCACCGGTTAAACTTCAGGCCGGAACTGGCCATGCGATCGAGGTTAGGGGTTTTCAAAAATGGATGGCCGTTGAAGCCGACATCTTGCCAGCCCTGGTCGTCGGTCATGCAGAGAATGATGTTGGGGCGATCGGCTTTTTGGGTCGTTGGATTTTCAGTGATGAACCGGCTCGCGCTGATTTCATCGCCGCTTAATCGAGCCGGTGAGGACACCAGCAAAATGAGGATTGCGAATGCTGCGCTGGTGCATGTCTTCATAACGTTGAGAAATTCCATGTTGTGTCCAAAGGTTTTGTTCGACCTAAAGATGATCCAAGCGATTGTGAAGCCAGCCACAAGTCTAGCAAGAATGCAAGTGTATCGTTTGATTGGATCAGCAATTTGCTCCATCAACACTTGGCGGAGGAAGTTCACCCTTCCGTTTTGGTCCGCCCGGCTTACAATTTCGTTTTCAGCTTCACTAACGCTCGTGGCTGCGGGTGTTGCCGCTTTTTATGATTTGATCACCAAGAATTTTCATGTCCACTCAAACTTTTCAACTCTCGGCTGCGCTGACATTTCTTAGTCGAATCTGGGTTCGTGAAATCGATCTTGCGACGCTTGAAAGCCTCAACGAGCCGGCGATGTTGGCGGCTTTTACAGAATTGGGCGCGTCGATACCGAACAAAATCGATGAAGAAACCGTTGAAGAACTTGCGGTCGACTATTGCCAGTTGCTTATCGGGCCGAAGAACCATATTCCGCCGGTGCAATCCATTTGGAGCCAACAAAGATTCCAAGGCAACGCGGCTGCCTCCATGATTCGTTACTTTGAGTTGTTGCCCGATTACAATCCGCCGATCGGATCACCGGATGGAGTCGCGGCCAACAATGGAATGCTGGATCACTTTGGTGTTCAGATCGATTTCTTGGGCAGCCTGTTGGTTTCAGGTCAGGTCGAAGATGTCACGAACCAACTTGTCCAGCAGTTTTTTTCCGATCACATAAAATGGTCGTTGCCAGTTATTAGGAAAATTCAGAATCAGGCCGGAACGGATTTTTATCACGGGATGGCGAAAATCACTTTAGAAATGCTCAACACGTTTGAAGAGAAATCATGAATCGAATGATGCGCGGAATGTTTTGTATCGCAACATTATCCTTGCTCGGTGCGACGACTTTGTTGGTGGCCGATGAACCTGATTCTCTGGTCAAATCGAGAGCGTTCAAGTTCAGCTACGGATTGACGGTCACGGACGCTCCGAAAGACGCCAAAATCAAGATCTGGGTTCCCGTCGCCGAATCAAATGATCAACAAGACATCCGTTTGACGGTCTCGCAATCGCCGACGCCGATTACATTTTCCAGAGATGACGAGTATGAAAATTTGACTGGCTATTTCGAAGTCAGTTCGCTCGGAGAGGACGTTTCAGTTGGACTGGATTACGAAGTCGTCCGGCGGGAAGCCGTTAACAGTGGCGGTTCGACTGGCTTGTCCGAAAAACAAAAGCGGCAATTTCTGAAATCCAATTCGCTCGTCCCGATCGAGGGACGTCCGCAAGAACTGATCGCGGACCGAGAGTTTTCTGGCAAGCCGATGGAAACTGGCAAAGCGTTGTATGATTTGGTGGAGTCGCACATGAAGTACGACAAATCCAAGCCTGGCTACGGCAAGGGCGATGCGACGTGGGCATGCGATAGCCAAACAGGCAACTGTACTGACTTTCATAGCCTTTTCATCTCGTTGTCGCGCAGTCAATCACTGCCGGCCAAATTCGAAATTGGATTCCCGATTGGCAGCGAAGATCAGGGCGTGGTCAAAGGCTATCATTGTTGGGCGTGGTTCTTTGCCGAGGACAATGGCTGGACTCCCGTCGACATTTCTGAAGCGGACAAGCACCCCGAGATGAAGGATTATTTCTTCGGTAAGCTTACTGAAAACAGGATCTCATTTTCAACAGGCCGTGATATTAAACTTTTTCCTGAATCGGCAACCGAGTCCCTCAACTACTTCGTCTATCCGCATGTGGAAGTTGACGGAAAGCTTTGGCCAAAAGAAAAGATTAAACTCGACTTTAAATACGCCAATCGCCCAAGCAGCAAGTAGAACAATCTATGCGTCAACTTCGCTCCACCGGAACTTTCCTGATTGTCGGCGCAATTATTTGTGGCTTGATCGGGTACGAGGTGTACGCTTCCAAGAAAGCGACGGCCAAAGAAGTTGCCAGCCAACTGGATTTAGAATTGGTTTCGTTTGAAGTTCCGTTTGAATCAAAAGTCGCTGGCTTGCTTGCGGTCTTTCTAACGGTTGCTGGGCTTCGCTGCCTGTTCAGTTCCAAGAGCAATTCAAAGAACAGTCAGGCTCAAACTGACGGGCAACCGGGCACTCTGTTGACCGCGAATCAATCACTTGCCGACCAGTCAAAACAACCTTCGGATCTATTGTGAGCGAAGAATCGTCAACTCCTGATCAGAATTTGCAGGGCGAATCAGGCTCGAGTTTTACCGGTAAAACAAGTGGTGGTCCACTTGCTAACCCTTACGCCTCGCCGATCAATGAGGCTGTGAAAACAAAATCGCGTAAACTTCAAGGCTACTTCGATTTTGGAGTCGTCATTCGGCGTTGGGAAAAGCTTCGGCTGTACTACAACGGGATTCTCGTTGTTATTGTGTTGGCCGCGTCGCTAATTTTGTGCCCTCAAAAACTGTTGTCGATTGAATATTGTGCCGCCCTGATTCTTGGAGGAATCGTATCGAATGTTTGCTTCTTCGCGGGGCCAGCGTTGGAGGGATACGGGACGTATTTCAAAATCTGGAATCCAGTTATGTCTTACATGCTTTTTGCCGCTGGGCTTCTGCTGACCGCGATCGGGGCGATCTTGAACATCGCTTTTTTTCCGTGATGAAGCTTTTCCCTCGAATCTTCGACTAGCCTGCCGCGATCGAAATGAAGATCATGAAAATGATGAATACAAAATAGAGGGCGAACAATACGAGAGGCAAACAAGTCATCACGATTCCGATGTACATGCCGGCTTGAGTCATTCCTCGGCCTTCATTGTCCATCACGCCGGACTCCATTTGCTTCAGATCAGTGCGACCGAATACCCAAGCCAGGATCCCGGGCACAAAAGCGAAATTGCAGAAGACGGAAAGGATTCCCATTGCTAACACTAACCCACCGCGATGGGCCACCGAATAGTTGGGGCGTTGTCCGCCAGCGACATACTTTTGGTCGTTAGCAGTCGATGCTGAATGATAGGGGTTTTGCGCCGACGCATCCGAATAGTCCACTTTGTTCGCGGGCTGGGCTTCATTGGCGTAGTCAGGTTTAGCGTATTCAGATTTGGTCGGCTGAACGGGATCAGGGTACTGGATTCCTTGCGGAGCACCCGAGTCTAAAAACTGAACTTCCGAATCTGGCCTGACCTCGCACAGCAGCTGGCATTTTGGACAGCGGGCTTGTTTTCCCAAATGTTCATCGGGAACTCGTAAGATCGTTGAGCAATTACGACAGGTGAAATCAATTGACACAACGACATCCTTTGTTTCAGAATTTTTCGAAAGTTGAATTCCATCAGGAATTCAACCTTGCGGATTTGACTTTGGCATTCGTCCGAATCTCCACCTTGAACGGCTGTTTTTGGCCGTCCGTTTTTAACCAAACGCGTCAAGGAAGACCCCGAAGAACCTAACTGTTTGATTCGTAAGTCGCGTCAAAGTATTGGGCTTATTCGTTCGATTCGGCAAAGATGCCTCGAGAAACCGGTTGCGACCGCCAGAAACCTTCGTGTCGAACGATATTTTTAGTTCGGTTGCCAGCGCCAACGACTGAATCTTGGCTTTCGCATCACCGCCAAGTCATTAAGATTGACAGCTTTTAATCCATATTCCAATACACCTTCGCTCAAAAGTCGCTCCCATGGAAATCAAATCTGCAGAATCGTGCCATTTCGACATCCTCTCACTCGGGGAAATCATGTTGCGACTTGACCCGCGAGAGGGGCGCGTCCGAACCGCCCGCAGCTTTGAAGCGTGGGAAGGTGGTGGGGAATACAACGTCGCGCGAGGATTGAGGCGCTGCTTTGGGCAACGAGCCGGATTGGTCTCCGCATTTGCCAACAACGAAGTCGGTCGACTGCTGGAGAACCTGATTTTGACTGGCGGTGTCGATATGCAGTTCGTCAAATGGATGGATTTCGATGGAGTCGGGCGAGCCTGTCGAAACGGGCTGAATTTCACCGAGCGTGGCTACGGCGTGCGGGCGGCTTTGGGAACATCGGATCGTGGCCACACGGCCGCCTCGCAACTAAAAGCTGGCGACATCGATTGGGATCATATTTTCGGTGACCTCGGTGTGCGGTGGTTTCACACCGGAGGAATTTACGCAGCTCTTTCCGATACCACTCCGGGTGTCATCGCCGAGGCGCTGCAAGCGGCCAAAAAACACGGCACGATTACGTCCTACGATTTGAATTTTCGCAGCTCGTTGTGGTCGTCCTTCGGAGGCAAAGAAAATTGCCAAAAGGTCAATCGCTCGCTCGCGCCATATGTCGACGTGATGGTCGGCAACGAAGAAGACTTTACAGCGTGTCGCGGGCTTCATGTCGAAGGCCTGGACGATCAAATGAAGGAGTTGCCAATCGAAGGCTACAAGAAGATGATTGCCCAAGCGACCAGTCAGTTTCCCAACTTCCAAGCGATCGCTACAACGCTTCGAACCGTGAAGACCGCGACGATTAATGACTGGGGAGCGCTCTGCTGGGCTGACGGCGAACTCTATCAAGCCGCCCATCGCGAGAACCTGGAGATCTTCGATCGCGTTGGCGGCGGCGACAGTTTTGCGTCGGGATTGATTTATGGTTTTTTGACTAAAGGTGATGGTCAAACCGCAGTGGACTACGGTGCTGCCCATGGCGCGCTGGCGATGACGACGGCTGGCGACACCACGATGGCAAGTGTCGACGAGGTTGAGGCCTTGATTGCCGGCGACAGTGCTCGCGTAAAAAGGTAATCAGTTGCTGGATTGGATAATTCCACAGACACTAACTCCCCTTCGAAAGACGAATATGAAACGCTTCAACGCCATCATGCGTGACACTTGGTGGGTATGGCTGATCCTTGTCGGCGGCGGATCGGTTGCCGGATTTCTCGTCTCGTGGATCTTTTGGTCGGCCATTCCGATTAGCATTTTCGCGTTCGTCTATTTCGCTTTAATGCGTTACGACGACAATGGCGAAGCCAAAATTGACGAGTGAGTTTGCTTTGCCAATGCTGCTAAGAGCATTTTGAAGTCCGTACTATGTTTTGAAGATTCTGTTTGAGCCCCAGTAGCATGCCCGAAAACAATTTTTCTCAAGACGTCGAGTTCCTCAATCAGTATGTCGAGACAATTGTCTTGACCAACGGTCAGTCGAAGATAGCGATCGTCCCTGAATATCAAGGACGCACGATGACATCGACATCGCGTGGCGAAAATGGCACCAGCTACGGCTATATCAACCATGACCACATTTCGTCTGGCAATCACGATCCGCAGATCAATTTGTATGGCGGCGAAGACCGGATGTGGATTTCGCCCGAAGGCGGACAGTATTCCGTATTTTTTGACCCGGACGTTCCGCTTGAGTATGGCAACTGGCGAACACCGCCCGTCATCGACACTGCCGCTTTTGACATCGTCGAGCAATCCGATCGTTCGGTTTGCTTTTCCAAGCAGGCCAAGATGGTGAACTACTGTCGGTTTGAGTTCGACTTGCAAATGGATCGCACAGTTCATTTGTTCGACGCATCGCAGGCATCGGAACGACTTGGTGTGGCACTCGACAATGTCGACGTTGTTTTTCACGAAAGCCAAAACAAAGTCACCAACATTGGCGACCAGCCCTGGCGTCAAGAGACGGGCTTGATTGGCGTTTGGATGCTGTGCATGAACAAGCCCTCGGATCAGGCGACTTTAATCGCTCCGTTCAAACCCGGCTCGACTGAAGATTTGGGAACGATCGTGAACGCCGATTACTTTGGCAAACTGGACGAGACTCGATTGGTCGTTGATGAGGCGGCTGGATTGATTTTTTTCTTGGGCGACGGCAAGATGCGAAGCAAATTGGGGCTGACGTTTTCACGTGTCACGCCTCGACTTGGAAGTTGGGACAAGGAGCGGGGCGTTCTCTCGGTGGTTGAATTCAATTTGCCCGACACTGCTCCCCACGGCTACACCAACAACTTGTGGGAAATCCAGGACGCTCCTTTCGAAGGCGACGTGATTAACTGCTACAACGACGGGCCGAACGAGACGGGTGGAAAGCTGGGTGGATTCTTTGAGCTAGAAACGATCAGCCCCGCGTTGGCGTTGTCCCCAGGAGAGAGCTTCAACCATATTCACAGTACGATTCGGATGGAAGGTTCCCGTGATGCGCTTAATGCGGTTGCTGAATCGACTTTTGGAGTTGGGTTAGACAAAATCGAATCATGTTTTGGGTAGTTTCCGTCCGAATTCTTCAATTGACCCATTTCGGTTGATTAGGGAGAATTCGGTCATGATACGGTACTACTGTGAGGCTTGCGGAAAGACGCTCAAAGCGGACGACTCGATTATCGGACGCAAGGCCGAGTGTACGCGTTGTGAATCGATCGCCGAGGTTCCACCTTTTTCCACGCGCAAATCTGGCGAGAAGAAACGGGCCTCAAACCTATCTGATTCGATTATCGACGTCGATGCTGATGACTATTTTGATGACGACGATTCGGTCAAACTAAACTCGTTCGCCCCGATCGTGATGGAAAACTCATCACGTCAAAAAGACGACGCCCGGCCAAAGGCAAGCTCGACGGCAACCGAATCGGACGCCGGCGAGCCTTCTGAAGACAACGAAGAATTTCGCGCCGTATTTAACGTTGTTGAGCGAAAGAAAAGATTTGGCGGATCCGGTATCAAGATTTCTCCGATGGTGTTGGCTTCGATTGCTGGTGTTCTTGCTATCGGAGCAATCGTCTTCGCCCTCTCTGGCTACAGTCCGGGCTACCAACGTGAAAAAGTGGCTCCGACCGCATTTGCTAAAACATCAGAAGCGATCGAATATCAAACGGCGCTGATGGAGTTAAAGAAATCGAAGACGGCGTTGATCGTGACGGCCAACGGCTATTTAGCTGCCAAAGGCGCACCTTCAAGTGAACTTGATGAGGTCATCGCGTTTGCCACAAGTATCAGCAGCGTTGTTAACGACGATTTTGCACTGGTCGAAGCCACATCGTTATATGACTCGGATCAGGAAGCCGATGCCGCACGCTTGATTGTTTTGGAAACCGAAAAGCTAATTGATTTGCGATTGGAAGCCACGCGCCGTGCCAAAGAATTTCGCGCCAAAACGTATGAATAGCTTCAACGCTGAAGTTGCAGCTCTTGTGGCTCTTGCAGCTCTTATGGCCTACGCTAACGTGCTATCTTAGCCTGCCGTGGCTGCTATTTGGTAAATCCAATCAGGTGGCAGTTGCTATCCTCCTACTTTCTCAGCCCGTGAGAACTTCTTCAATGCCGGCGCATGGTTTTGCTTGTGAAAGCCGGTTCATTCGTTCTTCGAGATCAAGGATATTCTTTTCCGGTTCCGCTGGAGATCTCCGCTTCAGGAAAATACTTCTTCACCGATGAAAAATTGTGCGCGGGAAGTGTTTTTGCGATTCATTAAACGGTTTCAAAACAAAGTGTCAGTTGCAAATGAACAATGGCAACCCGAATCTCCAATCACTTTGTATCGTTTAGCTCGATTGTTTCAATCGTCGAAAGTGCCAGGCGAAGAAGGCATCCAATTTTTGCAATTGCTTGAGCAAGACGTTTTGATTTGGTTCGATTACCAAATTGAACTGCGGCCTGTTTTTGTTTAGGCGAGCATTTTTGAATTCAAATATGCGTGCCCCCTTTTCTTTCTTGTCCGCCGCAGAACGGTCTCAGTTGTGCTGCCTCAGTTGCACGCTGGGCATATTTTAAGGGCGACAACTGTGAAAATCGACAAAATTCTGAGCTCTTCGTTACTGCCTAGCCTTCCTCAGGTTGCTGTTAACGTCCTCGAACTGTCTAACCAGCCGGATTCAGACGTTGCAGAAATCGCTGCTGTTATCAAGCACGACCCTGCGATTAGCGTCAGTATTTTGAGGGCTGCCAATTCGTCGTATTTCGGATTCAAGTCGAAAGTTTTATCGCTTGACCGCGCAGTCGCCTTGTTGGGTTCCAACGTAGTTTCTTCGTTGGTGCTCAGTTTCTCTTTGGTCGACTCGGTCACAGCCAACGGCCCGATGGCACGGCATTACAAGAGCTATTGGCAACACTCCATGGCTCAAGCCGCTGCGGCCGAGGTAATCGCAGAGTATGTCGGCGAGCCGCTAAGTTGCGAACCATTCCTCGCTGGACTGTTGATGGATATTGGTCGACTCGCCATGTTAAAAACACTGGGGGAAGTCTATTTGCCGGCGCTTGACCATGTTGAAAAGATGCCCGACCGATTTTTGCATGAATTGGAAACTGTCTGCTTCGATTACGACCATAGCGTTGTGGGTAGCCGTTTACTGAAAAAATGGGAAATCGATGAATGCTTGATCGATGTGGCTCAGTGGCACCATCTACCTTTGGTCGGCTTGCAATCGATGTCCGCAGCCCCACACTATGGTTTGCTAAAAATCACCGCTCTGGCGGCGGCAGTTACTGACTACTTGCTTTCGAAACAGGTTGCCCTGGCTCTCTACCGAGTCCAGTCCCTCAGCTCCGCATTCTTGCAGCTGGAAAACGAGCAGGTTACCGAACTGATTGAAAAGATCCGCGACAGAATAAATTTGGCAGGGGAGGTTTTTGAAATCGACATGTCTCAAGTTGGAGACCCGCAGGAGCTGATGCTAGTCGCTAAGGACCAGCTATCTAAAGTGGCAATTGAAAAGCACTCCCTTGTCAATGAAGCTGCCGCAAAAAAGAAGTTGCAGACCTTCGAGCCGATTTGTCTACATCTGAGCAGCGAGACGGAATCAAGTCCATATCTTGATACCTCGAGCGGTACTTACAATCGCAGTTTCTTTGATGAAGTTCTCAACAAGGAAATCATCCGCTGCCATCGAGAGAACGACACCATAGGATTGGTGCTTGTCAGTGTTGATAATTTTTCCCGTCTCTCGATGCTTAACGCCGACTTGGTCGCCGACGTCCTCCAGCAGGTCGGAAGCACGATCAACCAGACGACTCGTGGCTCAGACTACGCAGCTCGCTATTCTGAAGACAAGTTCATTGTCCTCGCGATCCAGCCGACACCTGAAGGCGTCAATTTTATGGCCGAACGCGTTCGCCGCTCGATCGAGGCACTCGTATTCTCGCTCGACGGAACCAGAGTCCCGGTTACAGCGAGCGTTGGGGCAGTCACTGCAACTGGTCACTTTGCCGAAGCAGAGCAGTTGAAGTACTGCTTGATCAACGCGACCGACCGAATGCTTCACAAATCCAAAAACAACGGAGCCAATCAGATCCACGCGGGGATCATCAACTCGGAAATGTCGATGCCCCCGGTCAGCGGCTCCGTCTAGTACGCCGATTTACTTTCGACGTTTGAATGTGTAGGTCGCATCGTCCGTTGTCACCAGCTCCCATCCATCATTGCCAATTTCATTGAGAAGATTGACAACGTTGGCGCGACTTGAGCCGCCCAGTCGACTGTACTGCACGTCGATCGAGAAAGTCTGCGGATTTCGGTTCATTACTCCAGCGTGCCAAGTCGCATTTTCATCTTGGTCGATGATCAAGCGGGCATATTCCCATGCCGTCGCTGTAGAGGCTGATGATTCCGTCGTAGACACGGCAGAAGTCGATTGAATCGCGGCATAGCCTGTGACAACGTAACCTAAGACAACGCACCCCAAGACAACGATGGCAGCGAAAGTGGGTGTAAGTTGGTTTTTCATAACTTGTCCTTTGGAAGAGTAGTTCGTTTGAATCGGTCTTAATTACTTTGCAGTTAACAGGCGCAGCTAACTTCCCCAACCAACACCGATCGTATTTTACGGAAACGGCCGCTGAATTCCAAACGCAAAACGCTCGAAACGAATACAAAAAAAGCCCCGAAACGATATGCTTCGAGGCCTTGATAGTTGAGTTATTGATTCAGGATTAAGTTGATGGTTCAAACTTAGCTGAATCGTGAGAACTTTCTCTTTAAGTCACGTGAATCGTAATCGACTCGATGATGGTGTGGACTGCACCCGGAATCGGAATCTCACCACCAGCCGTCGAAGTGTGCGTGAAAGTCGGGGTGAAGGTCGAAATGTCGCCAACCAACTCACCGAAGATTGTATGGTTGCCATTCAAGTGGGTTGGAGTTTCGAACGTGATAAAGAATTGGCTTCCGTTCGTTCCAGGCCCAGCGTTGGCCATCGCCAACAATCCATTCTCACTAAAAGTTCGGCCGTTATCAGTTTCATCACCGAATTCGTATCCAGGACCACCTGATCCTGTTCCCGTCGGATCACCACCCTGCCCAACGAAGCCTTCCAGAACTCGATGGAATTCGACACCATCGTAGAATCCGTCACGAGCAAGATTCACAAAGTTGTTAACCGTTTCCGGAGCATCCGCAGCAAACAGATTGATGCTGAAGTTTCCATCGGTCGTTGTAAAGCGAGCTTCGAAATTTCTACTCGTATCGATTGAAATTGCGGGCGCTTCACTATAGATGTCATTTCTTAATTCAACGGGAATGTCGGACAACGCCCCAGTGCCCGAGAACGGGACGAAGTCAGCAACATTGACATCAAACGAAGTGTTATCGGAAACGCCTTCCGAGTCAGTCGCCGTTACTGTCAATTCGAAATTGCCTGCCGAAGATGGAATCCAAGAAACGGCTCCCGTGTCAGAAATCGTCGGCACGTTGTTGCCTGCCGGAATTCCTGCGGCTGAAATCGTATAGGTAATGTCATCGCCGTTTGGGTCGTTGGCTTCGACCGCGACGTCGAGGGCCTGTCCAAATTCAGCCGATTGATCGGCAACCGGTGTCACCGTTGGGGCATCGTTAGTCGCGACTGCATCAACTCGCAAAAGTTGCACGTTGTCGATCCAGGGCCCGGAGCCTTCGCCGTTGTTGCCGTCACCGGGCTCAAGAAACGTTAGCCGTGTCAAATCCGAATCGGCGTTGACCATGATGGTGTGGCTTTGCCAATCCGCATCAGGATTGATCGTGGTTGCCCATTGATTGTTCCAGCGAACCCGCAATTCGTCCGAGTTGTCGTCCTGGGCACCATCAGATCGAACATCGAACTTGACGTAATAGGTGGCTCCGGCAACGGTTGCAACATCTTGAAAAACGATATCCCGTTGCGTGTCAGCGGAATCAAGATTCAAGAACTGATCGCCGTCGGTTGTCCCGAAGTCGTTTGTTTCAACCTGGATCAAACGCGTTGCAATATCAGTTCCCATGGCTCCCCATGAATCGACTTCGTATGGAAGAAAGAACTGAGTTTTGTCTTCGTTGGTTGTTTCGAAACTTCCGTTTCCGACAGTTTCGGCATTGGCTTTGACCAGTCTGATGTTGTCAAGCAAAGCTCCTAGTCCGTCACCGCCGCCAGAGGCTCCCTCTGAGACTTCGCAAAGCAGCAATTGAGTTGTATCGCCATCGCCGCCGGTTACCAGCAAGCCGCCAGTTTGCCAGATGTCTGCACCGGTATAGATGGCCTGCAAGGTGCCGTTCCACCACACTTCAAAATCATAGGAGTTGGCGGTTGGGTTTTCGTTAGCCGCCGGATGAGCACGAAAATCAAATGTCAACAAGTACTGCTCACCTGGAGACGTATCGATGTCTTGGGTAACCCGATCAAAAGTGGCCACCGTCGAATCAAGATCCAGAACCGAAGTGTAATCATCGGAATAGTTGAAGAGGTTAAACTCTTCTGAGGCAAGGCCTGTGAAAGTGTCCCAACCCTCGACTTCACCTTCGGCGTACAAGTTGTCCGCGCCGGCGGTAAACGTTTCGAAGTCACCATTCTGAATAAGGTTGATGCCAGTCGGCAAAGTCACATCGGCTTGGTGAATTCCTGCTACGTCGCCGGCCAACAGTTGGCGAGGCTCAAGTGGTTGGAAATCTAGTTTCAAAGAACGCTTTTTTGTAGACCGTCTTTTCGACTTCGCTTTTTTTGAATTTGCTTTTTTCTTCATCGGAAAATCAATCACCTAATTAGAGTCTGGCAAGCTGGAATCGGCTTTTTGGAAGGAGTCGAGGGGAATTCAACGCGACGATGCGTAGATCGCTCTTTACTTAAAGATAACTGGACTATTGGCCGCAGAAAGCCCTTTGGCGCAGCGTAGTTTTGAATAAGGTCGAGAGCCGTCTGGTTGTGACGATATTGTCCTCAATTTCGTTCGGCTAAATTGGGTATGTTGCGAAAAAACAACAAAATCCTTGGTTTTGCGAGGTTGTAGATTCGCTGAAAATTGTGAGTTTGAAAAAACAGGCCAATAAACGAGCGGCAGAAACCATCCTTATGCTACGCCAAGACGGATGCTCAATCGAATCGGCTTGTTAGTCCGACTGTTAATCCCGTCGGAAAATTAGTCAAATGGTGAAACACAAGAGTTGGATTCAAAAGGACTTCAAGATGAAATCGTTGTTCGCATTTGTTGTAGTTTGTGCCGTTTGCTTCGCCGGTGACGTCTCTGGTTTTGCATCCGACAATTCCGAGGTGGAGAAGGCGAAAGCTGAGGGGGTGAAAGCTGAGGGGGTGAAAGCTGAGGGGGCGAAAGTTGAGGGGGCGAAAGTTGAGGGGGCCAAAGTTGAGGTGGCCAAAGCGAGTTCGAGAGAACTAGCGAATGCGACTCCAGTAGAAAGTGCGACTCCAATAGCAACTGCGGTTGTCGAAAGTTCGTCAGTGCGAACTCTCTCGCACGCGAAAATTTTGGAAATCAGTAATCGAATTGATCAACTGGTTCAAAACCAACTTGAAAACAAAAGCTCCAAGCTCAATGAGCTTTCATCAGACGACGTATTTCTTCGTCGATCTTATCTCGATATCGTTGGACGAATTCCAACGATTGCTGAGACAAAAGATTTTTTGAAATCTAAAAGTAAAACCAAGCGGGCTGACCTGATCGATGAGCTGCTTGATTCCTACGGATACGTAAGTCGCCAGTTCAATTTTTGGGCGGATCTATTACGAATCAAATCTCGCCTGCCCGGTCAGTTGACTGGAATCTCATACGTCGATTATGTGAAAGATTCACTCGAGGCAAATGTTGCTTACGACCAGTTCGTGCGTGAATTGATTGCCGCCCAGGGGCCGAATTTAAAAGCGGGCAACGGAGCCGTTGGATATTATTTGCGCGACCGCAATATGCCGGAGGACAATATGTCCAACACCGTGCGGATTTTCCTCGGTACTCGATTGGAATGTGCTCAATGCCATGATCATCCATTTGACAAATGGACGCAGCGACAATATTTCGAGATGGTCGCTTTCACCGGTGGAATCAATTACCGAGCACGGGAAAACGAATCGACTTTCAAAGCCATGCGGGCTTTGACGAAGGACAAGAGCATTCCTGAGAAACAACGCCCTTTGATCAATCGGCTTTCGCAAACGATCAGTCACGGTATCACGGGCACGGGTACGGGACTGGCCAGACTGCCCGAGGGCTTTCTTGGCGAAGACGGTTACGAAGGCGAAATCGTTATTGGCAAAACAATGTTTGAGCAAAAGCCACTCGTCGATGCGAAAATTCCGAAAGCACCCAAGAAGAAAAAGAAGAAACGCAAGAACGTTCAGCAGGCGGCAATCCCCGGAGCACGGCAACTTGGATCACGAGAAGCCTACGCCGACTGGCTAACCAGCCCTGATAACCCAAGATTTGCCACCGTCATCGCCAACCGACTTTGGAAACAGGCCATGGGTTTGGGGCTGATCGAACCGGTTGACATTATTGAAGACGGAACGGTCGCATCAAATCCCGAGTTGATGAACTTCTTGACCGAGACGATGATCGAATTGGGTTTTGACACGAAGCAATTTTTGCGTGCGATTTATAACTCGCAAACCTATCAAGCGTCGGCCTATCAGAGCGACATCACGGATCCTCAAGAATTTGATTTCAACGGACCGCTAGTTCGCCGCATGTCAGCCGAACAATTGTGGGATTCGTTGCTGGTTTTGACCGTACCCACTACAGATGAACGCCGTGACCAAGTCGATGGCTATCGTTACGGTTCCCTGTCCAACAATCCTTACGAAGCGTATGAAAAGTTGCGCCAGATGGACACGGCTGAAATCAAGAAGACACTGGCGATGCTTGCTGATCGCTCCAAGAATCGAAAGAAGAACAGCTATAAAGACGATCCAGAATACAAGAAAATGATTTCGCAGCGGAAAAAGCTGGCAAAGCAACTTCAGGCGGCCCGTCGCAAAAAGAATGTCAAATCGGAGCGCGAGTTGATGATCAAGATGGCCGCTCTGACAACCGAATTCCGCAAGAAGGGTCGCGGTTCGGGAAACTATATCCGCGCTTCGGAGCTTACATCGCCAGCGAACCCAGGACACTTCCTTCGCGAGTTTGGTCAATCCGATCGTGAACAGATTGACAACTCAAACACGGATCCGGCAGTGACTCAAGTTCTTTCGATGATGAATGGCTATGTCGAAACGAACATCGCTAAGGATGCGAGTAGTGTTTTGATGCAAACGGCGTTGAAGTCCACATCGGGCGAAGAATGCACTGAGGCGATGTTTCTCTCGATGCTAAACCGTAAACCAACACCCAATGAATCTCGAACTTGGAAACGTGACTTCAAATCGGCTCGCGGAGACAAGGCGAAGATCAAGGAAGTTTATACGGACTTGATTTGGACACTTGCGAATTCCAACGAGTTCATTTTTGTAAAATAGCTTCGATCAGGCCAACTCGGAATCAATCTCTGATTCGATTGGCTTCAACTTTCTTTCCAAATTTTCAGGAACGACTTTTAGGAACGCAAAGGCTCACGATGACAGATTTCAAGAACATCAAAGACCCATTCTCGCGGCGCGCGTTTGTCACTGGTGCCGCCAAATCAATCCTTGGCGTTGGCATGCTGCCAACTCTCGGCGGTCTGGCTTCTGCGTCTACGATGCCGGGGCTCCCAACGCCGACGGGCGGCAAAGCTAAATCGGTGATCTACCTGTACATGAGTGGTGGGATGAGCCATCTGGACACGTTTGATACGAAACCGGGTGCTGAAACGCAGGGACCCGTCGAATCGATCAAAACGAAAGCCGATGGTGTTCAGGTCAGCGAATTTTTCCCGAAGCTCGCCGACCAGATGCACAACGTTGCGTTGATCAACTCAATGAACTCAACCCAAGGCGCTCACGCCCAGGGCAACTATTTTATGCACACCAGTTATTTTCTGCGTGGCACGATCAAGCACCCGGACATGGGGGCATGGGCAACAAAGCATCTTGGTAAATCCAACGAAGGTCTGCCAGCCAATATCAAAATTGGCGGTGCGAGTTCGGGCTTGGGAGGAGGCTTTTTGGAATCGGAATTTGCCGCTCTACCAATTGGCGATCCAGAAGGCGGTTTGCAATACAGCAAAATGGCCGACGGCATCACAAATTCTCGCTTCGGCCGCCGGATGCGAAAGCTGAAAGCGATGAATGAAGGCTTTGCGAAACAGTACAACACCAAAGAAGCCCGTGCCTACGCGTCAATGTACGATGAAGCGGTCACACTGATGAAAAGCAAGGACTTAAAGACGTTTGACCTAACGGAGGAAACGGATGAGGTCCGCAATCGTTACGGCAGAAATCCGTTTGGCCAAGCCTGCTTGTTGGCTCGGCGGTTGACCGAAAATGGCGTGCGATTCGTTGAGGTCAACAATGGTGGCTGGGATACTCACGGAGACAATTTCGGTCGCGTGGCCGAGAAAGGGGCAGTGCTTGATCAAGCGCTCGCTTCGTTGTTGGCCGATTTGGAAAGCAGCGGAAAACTCGATGAGACACTGGTCGTCGTGGCGACTGAGTTTGGCCGAACCCCGAAGATTTTTACGGAACGAGACAACGGTCGGAACCACTATCCGCAAGCGTTTTCATGTTTGCTTGCCGGAGGCGGGATCAAAGGCGGTCTGAAGTACGGCAAGACAGACGAAGAAGGCCGCGAAGTCGTCGAGGATATGGTAGTGGTGCCGGACTTCAATGCCACGATCGCTCACGCCATGGGAATTCCGCTGGACAAGAAAACGATGTCGCCTTCGATGCGACCGTTCACTGTGGCCGACAAAGGCGAACCGATCCTTGGACTGTTTGCATAGCGTCTTCAGGTAATTACAAATTGCGAGCCCGTTTGACTGAACTAAGATCCAGTTTCGAACGGGCTCTTTTTTTACGGACACTGGCTTCCTTGTTTTTCGCTCCTTGTTCCCCATGGCAATGCAGGCATAATTGAGGCGGTCCGATTTCTCGCTATCAATTCCTCGCAATGTCCAATCAAGCCAACTTAATTCGTACGCCCGCTGACTCGAAACTGGGAGAGCTTTGCGAAGCCTTTGCCTCGCTCAGCGAATCTCTTCACGCCCCAGCTTCTTATTCGCCTCTCGATGCTGAGCATGATTCAAACGACTCCCCACCATGGCCGGGCGAGCAGTTACGACTGGCAGGAGAATTCGGAGTTCACGCTTGGTTTATCCCACAAGAATTTGGCGGGCTGGGATGGAGTGCTCAAGAAATTGTCGAGGGCTATCTTCAGCTGAGTGCATCCTGTTTGACGACGACGTTTATCATCACCCAACGTGCGGCGGCCATTAAGCGGATTTTGGCAAGTGAGAATTTGCAACTTAAGCAGGAACTGATGCCGGGATTGTTGACTGGTGAATCCGCGGCGACCGTCGGCATTTCACATTTAACAACCAGCCGGCAACACGTTCGGCAGCCAGTTCTAATAGCCGAAGAACGCGAGAACGGATTCGTTCTCAACGGCTACAGCCCGTGGGTCACTGGCGGATGTGGTGCGGATTTTATTGTTATTGGCGCAGAACTCGATGATGGCAAACAAGTTCTATTCGCACTTCCCAAATCGACTCCAGGCGTGACGATTGCACCAGGCATCCCGTTGCTCGGGTTGAACGCCAGCCAGACCGGGGCCGTTCGCTGCGATCAAGTTTCCATTGACGCTCATTATTTGCTGGCGGGGCCGCAAGAGAATGTTTTAGCTTCGGGGCCGGTTTCGGCTACCGGTGGTTTCCAAACTTCAGCGTTGGCGACCGGACTCGCCATCGGCGCGATTGAGTTTATTCGGCAGGAAAGTCAACGCCGATCAAATTTGGTCGAGACTTACGAGTCATTCCAACGACAGCTCGATACTGCCCGGCAAGACCTGCTCGACTTGGCGGCCGGAAACCTGGTCTGCACCAAAGAGGAACTTAGAATCAACGCCAATAGCCTGGTGTTGCGCGCGACTCAGGCAGCAATGGTCGCCGCCAAGGGGGCGGGTTACGTCGCCGGACATAGGGCTGGACGCTGGTGCCAGGAAGCTTTGTTCTTTCTCGTCTGGAGCTGCCCACAAGCCGTGGCCGATGCCAACCTCTGCGAATTGGCAGGCATGGAAGCTTAACACTTCCGGTGTGTACGATTGAAAGAGATCGACGAAGACCCAACGTTCTTGGCTTTTCGATCGGTCTTAGCTTTTCGATCGGTCTTGGTTGAGAGATAGTTGTAGAGTTGACTTTAATTAAGTTCGAAAATCCAATACGCGGTAATCATGACTGAAAAAACGAACGTCGTCTGGCACGAACAAACAGTGAAGCGCGAGCGCGGCTGCGTTGTCTGGTTCACTGGCTTGAGTGGAAGCGGCAAAAGCACGGTCGCAAACTGTGTTGATTTCAAACTAAATGAAATGGGCGTTGGAAGTTTCGTGCTCGACGGCGACAACATTCGACATGGTCTCAACGCCAGCCCAGAACTACTCGCCCCGGTCCATGGGGAAGAATTTGGCAAGCGGTTTGGCTTGGGGTTTGGGCCGCAGGATCGAGAAGAGAACATCCGCCGGATCGGTTGCGTGGCGGAAATATTTTGCGCTAGTGGCTCGCTCGCGCTGACGGCATTTGTTAGCCCCTATCGCCAAGACCGCGATATGGTTCGTGCCAAAGTCATTGCCACGGGTAGCGACGCAGATTTTGTTGAAGTCTTCGTTGATACGCCGATTGAAATCTGCGAGGAGCGTGACCCCAAAGGTTTGTATAAGATGGCTCGTGCTGGCAAGATCAAAGGGTTTACTGGGATCGACGCGCCTTATGAAGCACCGGAGAAGCCAGAAGTTCACCTCGATGGTTCGCAACCAGTTGAGGTCATTGCCGATCAAGTGGTTGCCTATCTTCAGGCGATCGGCAAACTTGGATCCAATGGATAGTGACATAAACTGAGCGTTTTCAAAATCCGCATCGGTATCAATCGACAAATGGCGGGTTGTAAGAAAGTAGGCCGTAACAAGTGTGGCGCAGTTACGGCAATTTCAGTTCGAGTGATAGGTTTGTGTTTTGCCGTATCATCGTCGCTGACGCTCCTTGATAGCGGCCTACAACCGCTCAGTTTGAGTAGCCAGGTCGTTTCAGCCTGCTGATAAAGAAGCATGCTCACGCAAGCGAGAGACATGGCACCCGTTCGTTTGACGTCACTGCGGTGTTTTAGATAGTGACGGCTATGATTCAGAGGCGCGCTATGATTCAGTGGCAAGCTATGATTCAGCAGTAATGCATCGGTGGATTTTCGAGGAGGTCAAATTCTCGAAGCCACGCAAAAGCGATTTATCGAACGGCGACTGGTGCACTTTGCGTAAGCGATGCCTTAACCGACTCTCGAGCTGAAAAAACGGCCCACACTGGCAAGTGATCCGAGACTCGCTTGGCCAGCTCGATTGGAATTTGATATTCCTGTACCAGACTCATGACGCCAGCCTGGTTCATGAACTCCGATGTACGAGCAGCATCGAATACCAGGTTGTCATAGTTTTGACTTTGAGCCGTGTTGGTGTTCAAGTGATTTGGAATCGCAGCGAATTGATTGGACATCCAATTAAACTTATTGAACGTGTTCGGCTCGCCGTTCAAATCGCCAAGCAAGATAAAATCGTCTTCCTCAGGATGCTGTTTGTAAACGCTTGGCAGTATCGTTTCCATCAATTTGAATTCCGACCAAGCGTCGTCGTAATCGACGTGGACATTCATCAGGGTAAACGTGAATGCTTGTGATTGGGGAACGCCTAAACTGCGAAAACGCGCGACCAGTGGCGGGCGATGCATTTTGCGAGACGCGTCCTCGGCAACATAGCTTCGTTGTATTAGTTCGACGCGGCTTGAGTCGTAGATGTAAACCATCTGCTCTTCGTAGCGTCGCTGATCCTTTTTCAAATAATAGCCCTGGCGTGGCCCAACTTCCGCAACGAAGCGCCCGCCGCCTTGGTTAATCAATGCCAGGAACTCGGGAATCACGAGTTGATCTTTGTCGCGAAGCTCTTGGATCGCGAGGATATCGAATCGGCGCACAATGTCGACGAGAATGGGAAGGACGTCGGGTTTCTCCATTTTCCTTCGGCCGAAACTTTGGATATTAAACGAACCAATGATGACGGTGTCGCTGGCAACTTGGTTTGATGTGTCAGTGGAACCGTTGGTCGAATCCGCGCCGGTCGTGTTTGAGTCCAATGACGCCAAATTGGCTGGGTCGCACCCCGTGCTGATAAGGGATATCACCAACAGACAGACGGACGCAATTCTAGCGCTGAATTGATAGTTCATCATCACCGCCTCCCTGCGGTCAATGAGTTTTTAAAAACAGTTGTCGTGTAATTCAGGACAACTTTCGAAATCATTCTGAAAGTCGGCAAGCCTTGAATTGTCACGCGCACGATCGTGGGAAACCCCGCCGTAGTTCCAATCAAGGAATCCAATCAGGAACTTTGGCACCACGGTCGGGTGAGCTTGATGTCGACAAATCCCGACACCTCTAGCTGAGGACAATAGAGCGATTGGGTAACCGTTGCCAGATCATTCGCAACTGGCCCAATCGCTTCTGTCAAAACGCCATTCGCCCGCGTGTCAATCTTGCAGGAGCGGCGTTTTGAGTGTTTTTCAAGACAATCGGAGTTAGCAGTGTTTATTGTTTGATCAAGAAACGATAGCATCGAAATCCGGTCAGATTTTCGACCAACTGACGCCGGTTCGTTTTCGTGAGCTCTAGATTAGATGAAACTTCCTAGCCGTCGGCTTGTCCTATCGCTTGCTTCGCTACTTCTCTGCTTCGCGCTTAATGATTGCCCAGGGCAAGACGCCAGCAGCAATCCGCTTCGCGTTCCGCCTGAGCCTGGCACGGTCAAACTGAATAATGCGCCGTTGGTTCAAGCGACTCAGTCAGAAGTCACTCAGTCAGAAGTCA
>CAZPTT010000022.1:0-5270 GCA_964589435.1 uncultured Pirellulaceae bacterium | reverse complement strand
ACTCAGTCAGAAGTCACTCAGTCAGAAGTCAGTGAGTCCGAGGCTCAAAAACTGCTCGCTCAGTTAGGCTCACCCACCTATCAAGTTCGTCAGAACGCTGCCCAGCGTTTGTGGCGACTTGGCGAGGCGGGACGTTCGGTACTGTTGGTCGCTGCTAATTCTTCCGATCGAGAAATAGCACGACAAGCCAAAGAATTGCTGAACAGGTATGTCTTGGGAGTGGACGCCAAGACGCCACAGCAGACAGCCAGAATCATCAAGTTCTTTCACGACGGAAATGATGGTTTGAAGGGTAGTCTCCTCAATAAGCTGGCCCGCGATAACAAGTTTCATCTGCTATATCGCCTGCTTGAGCAAGTCGAAGACAAAGAGCAGCAGGAAAGTCTATACAACGATGTGTTTGGCTTGAACGACTTCTTGATTCGCTTAGTGCAAGCGGAGCGGTGGGCGGAAATCGAGTTCATGCTGACTCATCCGCTCACGCGTAAATTCGATACGATGATTTATGTTTACTACCAAAAATCATTGGGACGAATCCAGCAGCTTTCAGATCAGTTTCAAGAAGAGTTGACTTCGTCCAGTAAAAACGGGAGCGACGCTACCGACGAGCAAATCATTGAATGGGTGGCCATCCTCAGAATCCAGCGACGTTTTGATGAAGCCACGAAATTTGCTCAAGAGCTAAAGGACGATTCAGCTCGAACAGCGCTCACGCGGCAGATTTTGATGGAGAGCGGTAATTGGAAGGCGATTGCCGACAATATGATTCTTCCCGGTGAACCCGTGGCTGAAGGCGACAGCCAATTCGCTTTCAGTTTGGCGCAGCAGGCCGTCATTTTTCACTTCAACGAAGATAAAGCTAAGGTTCGCGACGCGCTGAACCAGTTGAAGGCAATCGCAAAAGCGTTTGAGGATGATCATCAAGACATCGAGGCGAAAGCGGCGCGGCGCAGAGTGGTAGAAGTCGCGCTTTCGGTTATGGACGTTGAAACCGCATCCGACTTTTTTGAAGAATCGGATCGCCTGGAAGTCTTCACCGTTTTGAATATCCTTCATCGCTATGATGATGCTTTCGATGCCATTGGACTTGGCTCTGGACTCGAAGATCGAATTGAGTGGTTCGGCAAACAAGTTCGAATTCTCGATTCATTGAGACAACAAATTCGACGTGCCGAAGAATCAAATGAAGACAGTGATGATCAAGAGATTAATCTTCGTGATACGTGGCGGCTTTGCTGTAATGTTGCTTCGCAACTTGGTTCATTTGGATTTACGCAAGAGTCGTGCTTACACTACCGGACTTTGTTTGCTTCGCTCGATGATGTGGAGAATGTGCTTGATCAAAAGATCGACGTCTTGGAAGGCCTGATTGATCTTGGCGAGTTTGAAGAGGCCTGGTTGGTAATCGATCGAGGGTTTTCCGATTCGGAACATCGAATCTTGATGGGATCCATTTTTGAGTATAAGTCCGAACAAGCTACCTTTTGGTACCAAACGCTGAAATTTCGATATCCTGACGCGCAAGAACGGCTCAGGGTGGTGGCTTCGTTAGTAAATTCGCCAATGAAGCTTGGTTCAAGAAATGAGCAAATTCCCATCGATTTGGACGCCGAGTTCGCGGCGGCTCGCACCACAATAAAATCGCCAACTGGGCTGCTCGAATTTAACATTTCAGAGTTGCTCAAGTTTCACGGGCGTAACTCGGAAAGCCAGCAGTATCTTCTTGACGCCACGAGTTTGTTGAACAGAAATGCGATGGCACTATCGGCTGCTGGGTTGATGGAAGAAGGCAAGTTCAAGCAGGCGGTTTCAGTTTATGAGGAACCTTCCGCTGGCCCGAATTCAACCTACAACCTAATGCAAACTGCAGAAGCGCTTCGAGAAATAGGTCGTGATCACGAGGCGGCGCTAAGGGAAACGATGGCGTTTGTCGTTTGGGATAATAGCTACCGAAGCGACACAATCATCGGCGATTTCCAACGCCAAGACAAACTTGGGCAGCTCGTGAATTTCTTCCAAGTCTATGTCTGCGCTCCAGGGAACACCCGGATTTCAAACGAGCGATACCGCCGGTCTCTTGCCAGTGCGATGCGTAACGAAGCTCCGAAATATTCTGCGATCAACATGCAAATTTTGTTGCTGGAGATGCACAACAATGATTCACCCGGCATGCAACGGCTGATTTACTGGGCCGATGCTCCCTTACAAATCATGATGGCAAAATCCAGGGCGTTGCTTAATCGCGGAGAGTTCGGCCATGCGTTGAAACTTCTGCTTGAAGGCAATGACTTTCGTCCTGGTGACCCGGGAATCGGAGAGGAGTTTCTGCCAACGTTTGCAAGTGCCGGAAAGCATGAGCTTGCGGCTCAGTTGTTGGCGGCCGTTTCCGAATTTTACTTCGACGCTTTGCAACGATTTCCCGCCAGCCCGATCCATCACAATAATTTTGCCTGGATCTACGCTTGCGGAGGCCATCAGCTCAGCTCTGCCAAACGCCACAGCGAAAAAGCTGTTTCATTGCGCCCGCAGACCTCGAGCTATCTCGACACTTATGCCGAAATTTGTTTTCTCATTGGAGACCGAGCACAAGCGATCGAATACGCCCGCAAGTGCGTACAGCTCAATCCGCAAAAGCTACACTATCAAAAGCAGTTGAAGCGATTCCAGAGTGACGGCTTGTAGCTTGATCGCTTGAACGAGTTTGTAACCTGCAACTCATGTCAAATGGCTCGTCGCGCAATGTGGTTCCAAGGCAACCAAGCCCAGACAGCAATCAATTAATCAGCGCGCAAAAAGAGCGAACCAAAGTTTTGGCTCGCTCTTTTGCCTTTTTCAATTACTCAATCGCTGGACAGCGTTTGAACTACCAACCGATAGTCGGAGGGTTGTCCATCAAGAAGTCACGAGGGCCGCGAGTTGTGTAGTAAGGATAGGCGTAGGTGGGAGCCATGCCGCCGTGCCCTGGGTAAGGAGGCTGTGCTGTGTGCGGGATATCGCCAGGACTGATTCGGTGTCCAAGTCCGTTTCGAAGTCCGAGTCCAGCTTGGCAAGCACCACAAAGTCGACCGCCGATTCCGCAACCGCCACGTCCACATCCACCACCGAATTTACCGCCACCGAGATGGCCACCAAGTCGTCCACCAACAGCCATGCCGGCAGTGCCTTGATCGTCACACTCAGTGCATCCAGCGACTCCGCAGCTGCCGCGAGCTGCCATTCGGCCCGCTGGTTTCATCGCTGCCAACTTGCCTTTCAGTCGTCCGCCTCGGCAAGAATCACATCCGCCGCAACTGTCGCCACCGCAAGCGCTGCCGCGAGAGAAGATCGACATGCCGGTCGCCGGGCCGCGAGCCATTTTGCTAACGAAACGAGATGAGCCACCTGAGCAGGAATCGCAACCGCCACCACACTCGCCACCGCAGCTCATTTCTCCGCCACCGCCACAGTTTCCACTGTCACAGTTTCCGGCTCCACCAGAGAACTTGCCACGTAGTCCGGCGAATGAAGGAAGCTTGAAGCCTTTCATTCCGCAAGGAGCTCCGTCGCCGAAATTGGCTCCACTGCAGCTTGCATCGCCGCAAGCTGTGTCGCCACATCCGCAAGAAGCCGCGGGTGCTGACTGGCACGAATCGCAACCGCATGAGGCAGCCGCAGGTGCTGGAGTCGGCTGTTGGCATTCGTTGCAGCCACAGGCACTTTTACCCATCAGTTTGCCACGACACAATTGTGCCAGGGACTGTTCGCTTGCGCTGAACAAACAAAAAGTTAACATGAGTGCTGCGGCGCACATCTTGGCTAAAAACGGAGATCGCATCGTTTCAAATCCTTTTGAAAACTGGGTCTTATCCTGGCGGAAACTGGCGAAGCAATGCTCGCGAAACGTTTCCACTCGTCGTTCCAAGAAATGCGGGATCATCACCGGAACGAGAAAGCTGCGATTTCAGCAGCAGCGTCTTCCAAATCATCGTCAACACAAAGCGGAGAATTGAGTAATTCAGAAGACTTGGTGAGTCTGTTGTTTCTCTTTTTATCGTTACGATACATAATGGAGGGCGTGGGCTGACCTTGCGGGCGACTTTACCGATTAGCACGAATTGACACGAGTGGCCCGAGTTGGCTGACGGGATTTATCGAAAGTGAAAGCTTAAGGATAGATTCCGCCGCTTAGCTTTAAGCGGCTTTAGACGCAATACCGTTCAATGAATGTCGCTACGCTCGCCAGAGCGTGGATTGATCTTAATCATTGAACGGCATTGGCTTTAAACGTTAGACTCTAGGCTTTTGTTGCCGACCGGGAATTGCCGACCGGATAGTTGCCGACCGGATAGTTGCCGACCGGATAGTTGCCGACCGGATAGTTGCCTCTGCGTCGTAATTTTTCAGCTTCTACGCAGTCTGCCGCGTCTGCCCCGTTTGTTTCGACGAAAAAAAGCGATCCAACGAATCAGGAACGTCAATTGAATGATCTAGATAGACAATCACCGAACCGGACGATGGAAAGCCCACAATCAGGTCGCCCTACTCGGGCTCGGTTTAGCTTCACCTCTATTTTGGTCTCGATGGCTGTGGTGGCGGCGCTGGCTGTGGGTGCCGCTCATTATTGGAAAGGCGTTTCTGGCGACCAAGACGCGATTGGGCGATTCGTCATCGTCAGTTGTCTGGCACCACTTCTGTTGATGTTCATCGCGAGTCTGATCTTTCGGATTATCAGAAAGCTGTCCTCTTGATGCGATCCAACAGAATGTGAAAGGTTTAGTGGTTACCTGAAAATGTTGGCATCTCAGTCAACTTTGGCACGCAGAATGCATAGACATATTTTCGGAAGTGGTTCGCCCAAGGTTGTGAAAGCAACTGAGGGCGGAATAGAGACGAGGCAGTGCCTGGGCTGCTCACTTTGGTGGACAGTTCAGGCCGCAATCATCGAATTTTATACTTAGAAACAGGCTGGCCAGTAAATCTACTGGCCAGCTTGTTTTGTTTTAATACATCAAAATCGAACAGTGTTCAATTTTGAAACACCTGTTTTAGGTTAAAATATCGCTTTCGAATTCAATTCTCAAAAAAATTTCTGCTCAACTGGTAGAAACTAATGCATTGTTCCAATTTGATTTTAGGATGAGCCGTTTTGGCGCTAGCCACGGATTCGTCGGAAAAACCGGGGCTAGCGCCCAAGCGGCTCACATGAAGAACCGGAACTTTGAATTGGAACAAAGCACTAAGCTAGAGCTCGCCCTCACCGTCAACGACCCCCAATCTCCCGAGGAGAAAGA
>CAZPTT010000021.1:0-53752 GCA_964589435.1 uncultured Pirellulaceae bacterium | reverse complement strand
GCTTGGCTTGGTTTGAAGCTCGAGCCAATTTAGTCAGTTCGCTATTTGGTCAGTTCGCTATTTGGTCAGCTCGGTGTCTGGATACTGGGAATGCCAGCCGAACCAAAACGCGCGATGTGCTGGAAATCGCCTCAACGACTGGACTCCATCAGGAGCGATCAACTGCTGTTCCGTCACGATCCAGCGCTGATCTTGCTCGTCAATAATCGCACTCGATTCATTCCACCAGAAAAATGTTTCGCCGTTGGTCTGGTAGACGCGATTCGCACCCGAGCCGTCTGTCAAGACAACCAACTCGGTGTCACCAAGCTTGGTTTGATAAACTTTATGATTCATCAAGAAATTTGCTGAGATGGCAAGTTGACCACTCTCGTTTTGGAGTGCGAGAACTTGATCTTTGTTCTGTAAGCGGTCGTCATCTCTGGGAACCGTAAACATTAGCTTTTGTGACCCAAAGTAGTCTTTGTAAGCGGCACCTTCGGAATAGTCGCGTTCGTATCCGGTTTTGATTGGCAGAACCGTTGTGTCCGGGTGCCGCTGCCGCCATTCTCCCCACGTCGTCGTGACTAGCGAATGCCGTTTCAACTTGATGCCTTTGCCAACCAGCGGCCCAACGACCGGTTCTCCTTGAAGCGTTGACCAGAGTGATTTCGTTTTGGCGTCGTACATGAGTTTGTTCGAGCGGTAAAGAAAACCACTGGTGCCAAGTTCGTAATGCTGGCCTTCGAATTCTGTCTGATACACGATCAGTGACCCACACAACGTTCAGTAAACACCACAGACGGAAACCCCGCCGATCGTGTCTTTGTACATTTCATGCCACGCCAAAATTCGTTTTGGATAGCAGCGTTTTTCTCCATTCATCTCCACGCCAAAGACCACGTCCGAATCGTCCAGATAGGTTGCCTCTTCTGCCGACATCATTTCAAGATCTTTTAGCGGTGGAATCCCGTCGCGTTTGACACCACCCCAACGAATTTCGTCCAACCGAATCGTCGCATTTGCGGTGTCTCGAAAATATTGCGGGAACGTCTTATCCATTCTCGAGTAGAGATCAGATTTAAACTTTGCGTATTCTGGATGGGGGTCGTAAGGTTGACTCCAGATCCAGCGATGCCAAGGGTACAACCTTTGGAACCCAAAATCCTGACCGGTCTTTCGTTCGATCATCTCCGTTACCGCGCTCTGGGAGTCCTTGATGCGAATGAAGTTGATGGTTTCGATTAACATCGTCGTTGAACCTGGATGCCATTTTTTATCTATCTCCTTGATTGCCGCTGCTGCGTCAGCTTCTTTTCGAGAAGAGAGGGCCAAAAAAGCTTCGTAGCTGGCGACGTCGCCGATCTCACTATCGACAACCGGATTTCGTTCTGCCGGTGACTCTTGTCCAAGGGACGTCAAATTAGACGAAATGAAAACCAGGTAAATTAAAACGGCGAGTTTTGCTAATCGTGTCATCAAGACCTTGGGGGTAGAAAAAGTTCGGGGGTAGAAAAAGTTCGGGGATAGAGAGAGATTGGACTCAACTAGATTCGACCTGCCTTGAGGCTACAACAATCATTAAAAGCGTGCCAGCGATGCGTTCTCGTATCGGATGAAAGCTATGAATATAAACGTCAAGCAACGGTTGAACGGCGCCGAACCGGCCGAGCCGGATATCCCAGCAACTGGGAACGACAGCGTAGACGTACGGAAGCAAGTTTGCTTACAGAAATTCGTCTAAAGATCGCACGAATAGCAGAAAAGAAACGACATGTAGTTGCGACTTCTCGGTCAACGCCACCACTATTTTCCAAAAATCGTACTCGTACTTGATGAAATGGAACTCTTACTCGTACTCGACTTCATTGCCAATCGACAACGGGTGCCGCCGAAGAATGACTAGCAGTACGAGAAAGAACGGCGAGATCCACGAGGTATTGAAGTATGTGCTGGGGCATCTCCCTCATGAAATTTTGGCTATTTTTTTGCCACTGACCGCGAAGCATGTAGAGATAGTCGACCGCTTCGAGATCATAGTCAGCGATCGCATCATCGACGGTGTTGGCCTCAAGCAAATCAATGTCTTCAAACGAGACGGTATGATCTCGCAGAAACGCAGTCGCCTTGTCGCCAATTGAGCTGAGCAGGTCCAAGTTGCCCATTTCGTCCAAAACGACTTCATCAATGCCTCCATTTCCATCAAATGAAGTCCGCTCGGTATTGACCATTTGAAGCAGTTGAAGCGTCGTTTCGAACTCAGCATCGGAATAGCTTGCCGTGAGTTTATCATTGCCGAGCGTACCGGTCAGGAAAGCAGCATCGTCACCGGCCCGTGTATCGATTTCGACCTCTTCAAAGCCGACGGCGCGTTGCATGTCCGTTCCCGACTTCAGCGTCGCGCTTTTTCCGTCGGAGATGACGATATCGTCTCCGTTTGATCCAACCATGATTGCCTGATCGTTACCGCCGTGCTTAGCGATGGCATTGACTCGATCGAAGCCAGTAACGTCGACACTTCCAGTGGCTGATTGGATTCTTGCTGATTCGAAAGTACTACTGAATTGGTCATTGCCGGCGGTATCAAAAATATTGGCAACATCGTAGCCGCCGACCGAGGTGGCATGAACATTGGAAAAACCGTGTGCGACCAGCATGAAGTCGTCGCCGACAAGCGTTGTCAGGTTGTTCTCGGATCGAAAAACCTCATCAAGATGCGAATCCTCGATCATCATCGTGTCATGGCCACGACCGCCGATTGCATTGATGGTTTCGAAACCGGAAGCAGTTATTTCGAATGAGTCGGTTTCGACGCGGGCAAATGATGGCTTGAGTGAGAATTTGTCATCGCCTGCGGTGTCGAAGATGATCGCACGGTCGTTTCCCCCTCCACCGGTGGCTGAGATTTCGCTGAATTGATGGGCAACCACAATCGAATTTTGTGCATGGAGCGTGTGGCGCTCATTGTTGGACACGAACAAGTCATCTTGATTCGAGCCGGCGATTTCAACTCGATCATTACCACCGGTCGACTTCGAGTAGACGATATCGAACCCGCTGGCGGTTGAAGAATATCCCTCTCCTGACAAAGTCGTCGAATGCGCTGCGGCTTGCAAGAAGTCGTCGTCCGCTGTATCAGCCATCGAGACGGTGTTGTAACCGCCACCACCATCGACACGAACTGTTTCAAAATTCGATGCGTTTAGACGGAAGCTACTATTGCCAGCGTAGACGCCATCGACTCGCGTACCAACGGAATCATCATGAACACCCAATTGAAGGTCAATCGAGTCATTGCCGCCATGCCCTCGGACGCTGACTTCTTGGACTTGATTTGCATCGAAGTGATAGCCGATTCCATTGATGTCGATGGAGAAACCGTCGGTGGCATCGATACTGATCGAATCATCGAGGTTTGAGCCATTGACGATCAAGTTACCATTGGAAAGGGAGACCAGATTGTCGACTTGGAAATCAACACTCGACGCAGTTCCTGATGCTTTAACGAAAAACGTCTCGCCTTCTTGAGCAATGACATCCAATCGCGTCGTCGATCCATTCTGAACCCCCACACGATTCATCTGGCTGTCATAAATTTCCAGTTGCAATGATTCGTTGCTGCCGGTGTCTGATTGAACTGTCAGAATTCCATCTCGGCTGGCGGTCAATTCGAACATGGACTCTCCGCTCACCGATTGGTTCAGGAAATCGTTCGAGACGACGGCACCCCAATTAGTGGTGGTACCCGAGCCGGTTTGTGATCCTTGGCTTCCACCGGAATTCCCGTTTGAGATTCCGCCAGAAACCCCATCACCAATGAAACCAATGTCGACACGATATTGCCCGTTTCCGTTGCTGGCGGCAATGGCGAAGTTGTACTCTTTGCCTGCTTCAACCGAGAATGTTAGTTTGTTTCCGTCGAAAGTGGCTGTGCTACCGACAACTTCAACCAACGCGGACATGTTCTGATTCGAATCAAAGCTCAGTGTGACCTCGCCATTGGCTGTCGCGTTGAATTTGAATTGGTCAACATCAGTGAGTTTTCCAATCGTGCCAAGGATTGCTTGGCCATTTCGAATCGCGCCGAGATCGGTGGCTGAGCCAGCCGCATCAGCATGTTGATCATGGATGACCGACTCGAGGGCGGCTTCGAGATTGATCTGATAGTGGTAGCCACCCGTCACCGAATCGTAAACGCGATCGGCAGTTTCCATGAATTGGTCATAAAGCATTTCCTGGTCGATTCCAGTGACTCCCATGAATTCGTTGGCTTGTCGTAGAATCGCACTCGCTCCAGCGACATAGGGAGCTGCCATGCTGGTGCCGGTTGAGCCCAGAAAGGATCCAGCGGAAGTTCCACCAAACAAGTGGTCGGGCACGGTGCTTTTGATAGACTCGCCGGGTGCAGATAAGATCCCGTCAACCCGCTGGCTGAAGTCGCTGATGCCTCCATCGGAACCATGGCTGGCAACGGGAACAACGTGATCGCTCACCGCTGGATAACTCAATCCGGCTTCACCGTAAGTGTGGAACGAGTTCCCCGCCGCGACCGAGATGAATAACCCGTCGGCTTCGAGTTGTGCGAATTCTTCTTCAAGTGTCGCCCATTCCGGCGTATTGAACGCATTCCACTCGGTTCCCAATGAAAGGTTGACCGTCGTGATTGGGTTTTCGAAATCATCTTTGTGATCATGAACCCATTGGAGGGCTTCTTCGACCCATTTCAAATCGCCGCCGCTACTATCGTCAAATACTCGCAAGGCAACCAAGTCGACGCCTGAGCTGACGCCTTGATACTGTTCGTCGGTGCTGCCGATGATGCCGGCAACATGGGTTCCGTGAAAGCCAGCCGGCCCGTCGTCGTAGGGATTGGCATCGTTTTCAGCGAAGTCCCAGCCGCCGACGACTTTGTTGCCTTCGCCAAATCCTCCACCGAGGGCGTAGTGATCCCAGGCGATTCCGCTATCGATGACGGCAACGGTTTGTCCCGCTCCATCAAATCCATATTGTTCAGCGATACCAGCGGCTTCCGTAGTCGGGCTGGTTGTGTTGATCAGCGGATGAGAAACGACCTGCTGTGTCATCGCAGGCGCAGCGATTTCAAGTTCCGGCAGAATGCTGGCCACCGCTTGGGCGGACATCACCAAACGCTGCTCGAATTCTTCGAATCTTGTCACTCGCTCTTGGCGAGATTCGTGTCTTGGACGTGCCATCGGGATTCTCTACGCGCTGGGTTCTGTAGAGCTTGACGGCACCGCGCAGCAGACAAGCCGAACCATCATGGTCAGAAAAAGGTGCCAGAATCCTTATGGCACAGGGAGTGTTTTGTTGTTGCATCACTGGGTTGTGCCGCAACAACTGACCAAAGACTCAATCACGTTTTGTGATTGCCAGCGAGTGTTTGAATGTTCAAATGCTCGCTTTTTTGTGGGGGAAACCAAGGCTTCATGCCTTCGCTTGATCGTTGCAAAAACTATACGTTTCGAGATTGCAAAAAGGTTGGAATAAACTCAGAGCCAGTCGTCTACGCTTGAATATGGTTGAGTTTAACGATTACGACAATTTTCTGACCTGCGGAATGGTTGGCGGCAGCGTCGTGTCTGACAACGTTGGGGACGAATGTTAACCGAGAGCGAAAGATAGGCCGATGAGGATTTAACGTTTGGTTACGGTTGTGCCGAATGGCGTGTGGCATCGTTCAAGGATGAAAAAGATGAAACCAGTATCTGCGCTCGAGTACTTTCTGTTGTCGACGTTGTCCAAGCCCGTGGAAAATCGCTTGGTTTACAAGACGATTAAGAAAAATCAATTCCGCTCGATCATCGAAGTCGGACTTGGTGATGGCTCTCGATCAGAGAAGATCATCCGCGTTGCCAAAAAGTTTGCCGTTAGCTCCAGTATTCGCTACACCGGCGTCGATTTGTTTGAGGGGCGTGACGAATCTCAAAGCGAGCTTTCGCTGCGTCAAATGCACAAGCGTCTGAGTTCTTCGGATGCGAAAGTCCAGTTGGTGCCCGGCGACCTGTACCCGTCGCTCACACGGATTGCAAACTCGCACGTCCGAACGGACTTGATTTTGATTTCGGCCGGCTACAGTAAAGAAGATCTGGCCCCGTGCTGGTTCTATTTCCCTCGCATGTTGCACGCCGGTTCGAAATTCATGATTCAAACGAAAGTCGGCGAACCGTTCAAGCTCTTGACCCGTTTGGAGATCGAGAAATTGGTTGAGCAAAACACGGTCAAACAGACGCGACGCGCTGCTTGATCATTGGCTCCATGGCAAAGAAGTGGGATTGCCGACTTGTCACGTCGGTTTCGCCAGCCTTGGCTTGCGATCTACCCGCTTAGTACCATAGTCCAGTCAACAAATGGTATGTCGGCTTGCGTTTTACTCGTGCCATTCCGCTCACCCGAATGTGACGCGGGTCTGACGGGCGAAGTGGCGAATTGATAGCTTGTGCTTGCTCGGTCAATTCTCTTAGTCGCTCAATTCTTTCGGCGGTCGGCGGATGCGTTCGCAGCATAGCCGGTTCTTTTCTGTGAGCTCCAGGGCGAATGACCCTTTTCCAAAATCCAACGGGATTCGGTCGTTCGATTTTCGCCAGCGCAGACGCAAGCCCCAGCGGGTCACCGGTTAATTCAGCCGCGCCTTGGTCGGCACTAAATTCTCGCGTTCGCGACAGCGCCAACTGCATCAAAACCGTCAGTGTAGGAGCGGCGAACATCAACAGCCCAACCAGTACCCAGCGAAGCGGCATTGGGCCCAACAGCGCCGACGAAATCGAGACTAGCAAAATGATCATTCCAAATCGTGAAAGAGCCGATGTGGCGCGAGCAATTGTATCCGCCATTGCCATCACACGAATGTCTCGGTGCATGACATGGGCAATCTCATGAGCCAAAACACCGGCTAATTCTCTCGGATTGAGCATGCGTAACAATCCATCGGTAATCGCGACGGCAACATCTTTTCCTGTGCCGACTGCGAACGCGTTGGGCATTCTTGAAGGAACGTAATAAAGCCGCGGTCTAACCTCGAGATCAGCACGCTCACAAAGTTGGTCAAATATCTGGATCAGTTGAGGCGCTTGCTCTGTTCGAATGGCTTGAGCTTTGTACATTTTCAACACCATCGCCGCGCTGGCTCGTTCGTTGAAAAGCAAGCCGAACACAACCAGCGCAATGGCTCCGTAAAAACCCCAGCGACCGAACGCCCCGTAGCCCAAGATTCCCAACAACGCCGCCATTGAAAGTATCAACAGCACGGTGTGGAACCAGTTTGAGCGTTTGTTCTGTTCAATCAGCGACTTAATCATGATGCCATTCTGTTGTCGGACAGTCGTTAAAGTTCTCGTTCTTGATTGAGTAATCCACATGATCGGATCAAGACGATCATTCGCTGCATATCGGTAAACTTTGCCGAGCTTGGAGATCTTCACAAATGCTTCCGATAGCACTTGTACGCAAGCATCTCTTATACACGAATGGCAACATTATGCTCAACGAAAAAGACAGTGACAACGAACTCGAAGAAATCAAGAACGATACAGTAAAGTCCAGCTCGACGTTGCAGTCGCCATTGGAAACCTATCTTCGAGAAATCAACGAAACGAAATTGTTGAGTGCCGACGAAGAAAAGCAATTGGCTCGTGCGATTGCTCAGGGAGATGCCCGTGCTCGTGACAGAATGATTCGAGCGAATTTGCGGTTGGTCGTCAACATTGCCCGTGGCTACACCGGCAAAGGCCTCGGTCTGCAGGATTTGATTGAGGAAGGCAACCTTGGCTTGCTGCGAGCTGTTGAAGGCTTCGATCCGACGATGGGAACTCGGTTCAGTACTTACGCCAGTTACTGGATCAAGCAGTCGATCAAGCGAGCGTTGATCAATTCGGCAAAAACGATTCGCATCCCGGCTTACATGGTCGAGTTGCTTTCAAAGTGGCGGCGAGCCAACGTTCGACTCACCGACGAGTTGAAGCGGAACCCGACTCCCGAAGAGATTGCTCGCTTGCTAGGTTTGCCGAAACGCAAGCTGCCGATCATCAAGAAAGCGATTCAGATCTACAACTCGACACCTCAGTCCGATCAATCGGAATCAGGTTGGTCGTTGGGCGAGATGGTGATGGATGAGCGGATGCGAAGTCCAGAAGATGAGATGCTTGAGAATGATGTGATGTCCAAGGTCAAATCAATGTTGCATGACCTTGATGAGCGGGAATCAAGTGTGTTGAAAATGCGATTTGGCTTGGAAGATACAGAGCCACACACTTTGAAAGAGATTGGCGAGTTGCTGGGTCTAACTCGTGAACGTGTTCGGCAGATCGAAACGGAAGCCCTGAAGAAACTGGGTGATGGGCTTCGCGATCCGTTTGACATGGAAATGATCATGCCGTTCTAGGCCGGCATGATCAGTGATTGAGCAATCGAACCGATTGCAAGGCGGCGATTCAAAACAGGAATCGTCGCCGACGTAGGCGAACCAGTGATGGCGAACTAGTGATGGCGAACTAAGCGCCAAACTTTCCGTTCTCGATCTCCGAGACTTTGCCCAATCGCCGCGCGTGTCGGCCGCCTTCAAATTCGGCTGAAAGCCATTGGGTTACGACATCTTTGAACCCGGCATCATCAAATGCATTTCCGGCCAAGCAAAGAATATTTGCGTCGTTGTGCCGCCGGCTGAGCAAAGCCGACTCGAGAGAGCAACAAACCGCTGCTCGAATTCCGGCGACTTTGTTGGCAGCAATCGACATACCGATGCCAGTTCCACAAACCAGAATCCCGAGCTGACTGGCGTTGGAAACGACTTGGTTGGCGACCTTGAAAGCGATATCCGGGTAGTCGCACGACTCAGTCGAATGGGTGCCGCAATCGTCGACTGTGTGGCCAGCCGCTTTAATGGCCTCGGCAAATAGTTTTCGCTGTTCCAAACCGCGATGATCAGAACCGATGGAGACTATCATGATTCGATTTCACTTGTCTTCAAATTGAGAAAAGTCATAGTTCGTGACCCACTGAGCCAGGTTGCTGTCGATTTGTTCGGCGCAACGACGATAGACATCGACTGGCGCACCGATTGGATCCGAAACGTCGGCTCCGTCCACTCGAACCGTATGCGTCCGCGTCTCTAGCATTGGCCAATGAGAAATGAGTGCTTGTCGGTGACCATTGGTCATGGTCAAAATCACGTCCGCAAATTGCGCGAGCCGACCGGTAATGGGTTGACTGACATGCTCGGAAATATCCAAACCAGATTCATCCATAACCGAGCGGGCTTGCGAAGCCGGCGGCGAACCGGGCATGGCAGCGATCCCTGCCGAGATAACTGTGATCCCTTTAGCCGTCAACTCTTCAATCTCACAGCCAAGCTTTTCAGCGATTCGTTTCCTCAGGATCGCTTCGCCCATCGGGCTGCGACAAGTGTTGCCAGTACAGACGACCATCGCCATAAATCCCGAAAGTTGCTCAAGTGTTTCTTGAGCGACGGCACCTGGGCGAAGAACATTAACCTCATCGTTGATAACAGACACCACGGAAGACGGGCTCCCATATTGGCATTCGCCGTCGTCAACAATAAGGTCAACCTGTTCTCCAAGTTTTTCGACGACTTCGTCGGCGCTCGACAGGGCTGGTTGGTCACTTAGATTGGCACTGGTCAATACAATTGGGCCGGCACAGTAACGCATGATCTGTAGTGTCGCTTCGTGATCCGGCACGCGCAGTCCGATCGTTCCATTGGGAACGGTTGCCTTCAAGACGACCGGGTCAAGTCGATGGACAACGCTGTCTTGGTGGTTTGACTCGACTATCAAGGTCACGGGCCCAGGCCAGCAGCGTCTGGCAAGTCGCCGAGCCAATGGTGACATGTCGGGGACATAATCCAGCGCCGCCTCAAGGCTTTTGACCGCGTACGCCAGTGGCTTTTCAGGTGAGCGGCCTTTGATTTCAAACAAGCGATCGACCGCACCAGGAACCAGCGCGCTGGCAGCCAATCCATAGACTGTCTCTGTTGGGATGGCGATGATTTTCCCAGCAGCGAGGGCTTCAACCGCTTGGTGGATGACGTCGCGAACGTCATCGGCGTTTTGAAGGTCAAGGACGACGGCTGTCATTTAGTTGCCACTGGCATAGGTTATAATTTCGGATTGACGTTTTTCGCGGTAAGATAGCGTCATTTAACCGTTAAACTATATCGGTTTGTCGGTCAGAGGGTCAAGTAGAAGCGGCAGGAGAACTGCGAAGTCGTTCTTGGCGGAGTGGCGCAAGCCAACCAGTGCGTCAACAGCCATACCAGCCATACCAGCCATACCAGCCATACCAGCCATACGGCTCGCGCTGTTCCGCTACGTGAGACGCTGACTTTGTAGTTGTCTTGGTCGAAGCGGCAAGTTGTTCGCCCGTTTAAATTGGCCGAATTGATCGGTCAAGTAATGGATCGGTCAAGTAATGGATCGGTCAAGTTTAACCTCAAGTTCTGTGAATCGCCCCAGACTCACGTTGAGAATAAGGCTTAAAGGAACTGAAAGTAATGCTGGAGCCAATGTTAAAAGCCCATTCAGGCACTTTTTTGAAGGTCAGCCGCGAAGGATGCTTCGGATGCATTCGCGGGAGGGCTTGGCTACGCGTGGGTGGCAGAGCGATTGTTTTGGTATGGGCGGCGCTGATGATGTGTTTTCCGGGTTGTATTCCCAGCCCCGCCGCACCCGCCGATAGCGTTCATGTTTGGGGGCGGAAAGGTCTGGACGAAGGTCGGTTCGTGAAACCGAGAGCCATCGCGATAGACGCCGAGGATAGACTTTACATCGTTGATACGACCAGTCGGATTCAAGTCTCGGATCGTGACGGAAACTATCTTCGAAGCTGGCGGACGCCCAAATGCGTGCAGGGCAAACCGTGCGGCATGTCAATCAGCAACGACGGTCTTTTGATGGTTTGTGATACGCATTATTTTCGCGTCTTATTCTATACCTACCAAGGCGAGCTACTGGAAGATCGGACCATCGGTGGGACGAACGGTCGCGGGCCAGGAGAGTTTGGTTTTATCACTGACGTAGCACAGGATTCAAAGAACAACTACTACGTTGCGGAATATGGCGACTACGATCGAATTCAAAAATTCTCTCCCAAGGGCGAGTACATGACTGAATGGGGAGGACACGGTATTGAACCCGGCAAATTCCTCCGTCCACAAGGCTTGTTTATGGATCGGCACGATCACCTTTGGATCGCCGACGCAAGCAACAATCGTATCCAGGTATTTGACACCAATCTTGAACAACCAGAAGTCATTAAGACCTGGGGCACTGTCGGTACTGAACCTGGCCAGTTGAGCTATCCGTATCAGGTACTGGTCGACGAAAAGGATTTTGTTTACGTTTGCGAACTAGGGAATCATCGAATCCAAAAGTTCACCCAAGAGGGTGAATTGGTTGACGGTTGGGGCGGAGCGGGACGAGATCCCGGCCAGCTCCACCAGCCTTGGGCGATGGCGATGGACAGTCAAAACTCTTTCCATGTTCTCGATTCGTACAACCACCGAATCCAGCGATTTGAGTTTGACGAGCAACCTGCAACTGCGGACTTTTCTATTAAGTAAAATGCAACGGATAATTTGACGACGCAATTTGACTAGTGCATTGTTCCAATTTGATTTTAGGATGAGCCGTTTTGGCGCTATCCACGGATTCGTCCGAAAAACCGGGGCTAACGCGCAAACGGCTCACATGAAGAACCGGAACTTTGAATTGGAACAAAGCACTAAAGCACATTTCAAAACCCAGTTTGTGAAAGTAGAACGACTCTCTGAGTCGTTTTTAGCTGCGAAACCGACTCGGAGAGGCGTGCTACTTTGGTTTTGAAATGGCTTCATTAGATTCTGATCATTGAATGTCTTACGACGAACGCAGACTTGACCACAAAGAAACTTTGACAGGGTGAGAAACGATAATGGAAGATGCTAAAGATTGCTGGATCGGATTTGACCTTGGTGGAACCAAGATGCTTTGCGTCGTCTACGACGACAAATTTAAACCCCTTGGTCGGGCTCGAAAAAAAACAAAAGGTCGCGACGGAATGGAGTCGGGCCTGAAACGCATCAATGGCGTGATCAAAGACGCGATTGAGGATGCGGGTGTTTCAGCCAAGCACATTAAGGGACTGGGGATCGGTTGCCCGGGGCCACTGGATTTGAAAAAGCGCGTCATCAGGACGGCACCAAATTTAGGCTGGGACAACGTGCCGATCGGCAAATCGATCGAAGATGAATTTGGGTTTCCTGTGACGGTCGCCAACGACGTCGATTCAGGGGTCTTTGGTGAATACAAATTCGGTGCCGGCAAAGGCGCACGCTGCGTTTTCGGAATTTTCCCTGGTACCGGCATCGGTGGTGGCTGCGTTTATGAGGATCGATTGTTCCGCGGTTCGAATTGCACCTGCATGGAGATCGGTCACATTCCGTTGATTCCAAACGGTCCGCTTGATGGAGCCGGAAACGCCGGCTCCTTGGAAGCTTTGGCGTCGCGATTGTCGATCGCTGGAGCCGCCGCCCAGTCGGCTTACCGAGGTCAGGCACCACATTTGCTGGACAAAGCTGGCACCGACATCGCCGATATTCGAAGCGGCGCCATTTCTGATTCTGTCAAGAATGGAGATCAAGCGGTGATCGATATCATTGATAATGCTTGTGGTTATCTTGCTCTGTCAGTTGTCACGATCGTCCATTTGATGGCTCCCGACGTCATCGTCTTTGGCGGTGGATTGATCGAAGCCCTTGGCGATCACATGTTGCCAAAAATTGAAAAGCAGGCTCGCGCTCGAGTGCTTCCTTCACTCAAAGACGTTTTCAAGATTGTGGAAGCGAAATTGGGGGACGACGCGGGCGTTGTCGGTGCAGCGGCGCTGGCCAAGCAATCGGTTCAGGGAAAGTGATTTTGCGGGTGTGCTGAACTTGGTCGCACCTATTGGTTTGGTTGCTTGTTTGTGTTTGTCGACAGGCTTGTTTTACAATCGCTCGATTTTTGCTAAATGAAAAAAGACTCTAACTACGTCGCTCCAGCGCGGCATTCTCAAGCACCTCGACTGGTCGCGGTCATCGACATCGGGGCGACTTCGTTGAGGATGCAGATCGCCGAAATTCAGCAAAACGGAAACGTGCGCAAGCTCGAATCGTTTTCGCAAGCTGTGAGTCTTGGCAAAGACTCATTCATGAAAGGCGTTATCGATCGGGAAACGATTGAAGACTGCGTTTTCGTGCTAGAAATTTACCGCAACAAGTTGGATGAATATGGGATTGAAGATCCCGAACAGATTCGAGTCATTGCTACCAGTGGTGTGCGGGAAGCGGGAAATCGACTGGCATTTGTCGATCGTATTTTCGTAGCAACGGGCTTCGAGATCGAACCTTTCGAAGAAGCCGAGTTGCACCGGGTGACGTACTTGGGTGTCCTACCATTCATTAAATCCCAGCCCGCCTATTTCAATGACAAGTCCCTGGTCGTCGAAGTCGGCGGTGGTACGTCCGAAGTTTTGCTGCTGGATAAAGCCAATGTCGCGTTTTCCCGAACCTACCGGCTAGGGGCACTGCGGCTTCGAAACGCCCTAGAGCGATATGACGCGCCACTTTCAAAATCGCGATCGTTGATGGAAGGTCAGATCGCTCAAACGATCAAACAGCTAAAAAACAGTTGCAAACTGGATTCGATCGACATCTTTGTCGCGATGGGTGGCGACATTCGATTTGCCGCCAAGGAGATCAATCAGGAGCCCGTTCGAGACGAACTGGTCGAGCTGGACTTGAAGAAGTTTCAGCGATTCACCGAGCAGATCTTGGCTCAGTTTCCAGATGCCTTGGCGACGAAGTACCACATGAGTTTGACGGATGCTCAAAGTCTCGGGCCGGCTTTGTTGACTCAGCTTAAATTTGCCCATGAATTGAAAGTCAAGAAGCTTTTAGTGGCCAATGTCAGTTTGCGCGACGGCTTGCTGAAGGAAATGGCGGCGGGTAAAGGCTGGTCGGAATCAATTCAAAAACAGATTGTTCGTTCTGCGATTCAAACCGGCCGCAAGCTTAACTTCAATGAAGACCATGCGCTTCACGTTGCGAAACTCTCATCGCTATTGTTTGAGCAACTGCGACCGCTCCACATGTTGTCTGATCGCTATGGAAAAATCCTGCAACTCGGGGCAATCTTGCATGACGTCGGGTACTTCATCAATTCAAAATCGCGTCACAAACATTCGATGTATCTGATTTTGAATTCCGAGTTTTTTGGGATCGGATCATCGGATCTCAAATTGATCGCCCTCGTCGCTCGTTACCACCGAGGACGAACGCCACAACCTTCGCATGAACTCTATTCAGGGTTGAGTCGCAAAAATCGCGTGGCGGTAACAAAATTGGCGGCCATCCTTCGCATCGCCAAGGCGTTAGATTCGTCGCTCAATCAGCGATTAAAAAATCTGGAATGCGAATGGATCGGCCCCCGTTTGATCATGGCAACGAAAGATGTCGCTGATATTTCAATGGAGCAGGGCGAGCTTTCTCAAGCTTCCGGACTGTTCGAAAATATTTTCGGCAAAGAGGTCGTGCTAACGATCGATCGGCCAACGTAGCGTAAAACCGAATGTGAAAAAAGCAAATTGTGTCTGAATGAAAAAGCAAAAAACCAACTACATAAACCGCGAGCTAAGCTGGCTGGATTTCAACCATCGAGTCTTGTCATTGGCGACGCGCGCAACGACGCCGCTGCTTGAGCGAGTGAAGTTCGTCGCCATCAGCGCCTCGAATCTGGACGAGTTCTTTATGGTTCGAGTCGGCGGCCTGAAGATGGTTCAAAAATCCGGCAGTGAAATGACAGATGTCGCTGGCTGGACGGTAGATGAGCAACTTGAGCGGATTCGCAAACGGGTTCTGGAAATGAACGCGCTCCAATCGAAATGCCTCGCCGATACCTTGGAACCTGAATTAGCGAAACGCGATATCGTACGGGCAACGGCGGAAAGTCTGACCGAAGAGCAGTATGAGTTTTTGCTGACGCGGTTTCGCAATGAAACCATGGCAACGATTGCGCCTCTGGCAATCGACAGCAACGAGAATTTCCCGATGCTCGGCGGAGCCAGGCTTTGCGTTTGTGTTCGGCTGAAGAATCGATCAGACGCATCGTTGATACCTAAGCGTGCGCCTGATTCAATCGACGAGGCGGCGCAGCGAGATGCCGACCGATTTGTGCTGCTTCCCCTTGGGAGGTCGCTGGACAGGTTTTGGGCCGTACCGAGCGAACGCGGTTATCGTTACATGCTGCTGGAAGACGTCATTGGAATGTTCCTTCCGGAGTTGTTTCCCAATCAAGACGTCCTCGAGTGGACGTCGCTGCGTATTGCACGAAATGGTGATGTCGCACTCAATGAAGATGGCATGGCTGATTTGTTGTCTGGTATGCAAGCGATGCTCGAAGCCCGACAGACAAGTGACTGTGTTCGACTGGAGATTTCTGCGTCGACAAGCGAAGTGACCCGATCGTTCTTGCAAGGCTGTGTGGGCGCGGACGATGCGGATGTTTATCCGATTGATGGCCCGCTGGGACTGACCGATTATTTTGCGTTGGCAAGCATTCAAGGATTCAAAGAGCTGAAGGATGAGCCTTGGGTGCCTCAAATGTCACCAGATTTTGGTTCGGACAAAGACGTTTTCAAAACCATTTCAGCGGAGGATCGTCTGCTTTACCATCCGTACCAAAGTTACGATCCAGTCATTGATTTCATCAAAACGGCTGCCAATGATCCGGATGTAATTGCCATCAAGCAGACCCTTTATCGAACGGGGCGTGAAAGTGAAATCGTGGCGGCTTTGGAAACGGCTGCCGAGAATGGCAAGCATGTCACGGTGATCGTTGAACTCAAAGCCCGCTTCGACGAAGCCAGAAACATTTATTGGGCGCGACATTTAGAACTCGCAGGCATCGACGTAATTTACGGAGTGGAAGGCCTTAAGACGCACGCAAAAATATGCATCGTCGTCCGACGAGAATCCACCGGGATCAAACGCTACATGCACTTTGGAACCGGCAACTACAACGAATCGACCGCTCGGCTATACAGCGATGCGAGTTTGTTTACTTGTGATGAGCAGATGGGCACAGACGCAGTTCATCTGTTTAATGCGATCACGGGATTGTCGGTACCACAAGCGTTTAATAAGTTGGCCGCCGCACCGATCAATTTGCGCGAGACAATCTTGGAGTTGATTCAAATTGAAACGGACAATGCGAAACGAAAGAGTGGCGGTCAGATCATTGCAAAAGTCAATTCGCTGGTCGATCAAGAAATCATCGACGCCCTTTATGAAGCCTCGAAAGCCGGCGTTAAGATTCGGCTGAATGTACGTGGCATTTGTTGCCTCATACCTGGTCGCAAGAATCTGAGCGAGAACATTCGTGTGGTGAGTGTGGTGGATCGTTTCCTTGAGCATGCTCGGATGTTTCATTTCCAACATGGGGGAGATGATTTGCTTTTCATTTCCAGTGCCGATTGGATGGGACGAAACTTGGATCGGCGTGTTGAATTGCTGGTGCCAATTCTCGACAAAGGATGTAAAGCTCGGCTGACGAGGATTTTGCATTCCTATTTTGACGACAATGTGATGGCAATGGAGCTGCAAAGTAATGGCAGCTACGAGCCGGTCGTTAGAAAAAAGAAGAAGCCGGAGTTTCGTTGCCAAGAGCATTTGTACGAGGAGGCTTGTAAGATCCATGCTGCCCAATCCAATCCAAAGACAACCGTGTTTCAACCGCATCGAGGTGAACTGTAGCCGACGGTTGATAAATATTTGATAAACAGCTGGCGTCTGATGAACCAAGATCAAAGAGTTTCCTTAGGGCTACATTTGATAACCAACGAAGCCGGCGAAGTCTGACAATTCTGAACAATCGCCTTGCCAGTTGGTAGACGAACGATTATCCGAAACGTTCTGTAGCTACTCAAACTGAACGGTTGTAGGCTGCCAGGTTGTAGGCCGCTATCAAGGAGCGTCAGCGACGATGATGCGGCAAAACACGAGCCTATCAATCAAACTGAAGTCACCGTAAATGCGCTACACTTGGTGCGGCCTACTTCATTGCGATTCGCCATTTTCCGATTGATAGTGATGCGGATTTTGAAAACGCTCAGTTTGAGTCGCTAGACGGATCAGTTGACGATCGCCGACACGCCAAGTGGTAAGCGTAAACTGATTAACAATTTATGTTCACCGATGGAACCAATTTCTTAATCCGAGTGTCAAAATTGAGCCTCAACCAATCGCTCGTTTTGAACCTGATCATTTCACGGTGGGATTGTAGAATGGGCCAGCCACTTCCAACCTTCCGAACCAATTGACTTACCTTTTGGAGTACGTGGCAATATGGCAATTCGTGACTTGGGCGTTTTTCTCTTTCGCAACCTCTTTCGCAACCTCTTTGGCAATCGCAAGCCACGCGATAGCCGCTTCATCCGAGATGTTGTTCGAACTTGCTTGAGATGCCGAACTAAGCGAAATCGAAACAGCGGGAACCGAGGGGTCGCGATGATTTCGTTTTCTGAGTTAGAACAGAGGAACCTGTTGGCTGCCGGCATCTTCTTCAATGCTGGGTCTGGAGAAGTCTTCGTTGGCGGTGATTCATCAAATGATGTCGGGCAGTTCGAACGAGTTGGAAGAAGCTATCGGGCCACCATCAACGATCAGACTCGCAGATTCGATCTAAATCAGGTTTCAAAAGTCACTTTTATTGGATTCGGTGGAGATGATCGTTTTTCCAACCTGACGTCTGTTGAAGGCCTTTTGCTAGGTAACGATGGCGATGATGTTTTGGTTGGTGGAAGTGGTTTTGATCAGATCAACGGTGGAAATGGAGCGGACGAAATTCGCGGTGGCGAAGGCAATGATCGACTGATCGGTGGAAATGGTGCGGATCGAATTTTCGGAGGTGTTGGTGCGGATTCGATCTTTGGCGGCGCGGGTCAGAATCAAATTGAAGGCAACGCCGGCAACGACATAATTTTCGGTGGAAACGACGTCGATGTTGTTTTCGGTGGCGATGGAGCCGATCAGATATTTGGCCTTGAGGGCAACGACATTTTATCCAGCGGAAACGGCGGAGTGCTTGGGTCGGCAGGTTCCAGCCAAGCCGATTTGGTGCTGGGCCTTGGAGGAAACGACACAATCACTGGCGGCGCGGGTTTGAATGTGCTTTACGGCGGTGAAGGCAACGATACGATCTCTGGCGGAATCGATGAGAACCGCATTCATGGCCAGAATGGAAATGACGAATTGCGAGGCGGAAGCGGATCAGATTATCTTGCCGGCAACAACGGCGACGACACACTGATTGGATTTGGCGCGGTCGATTTTCTGTTGCCAGGTTTTGGAAACGACTCCGTCAATGGAGGTGCCGCCGATGATATCGTTATCTTCAACGGAGCCTCAGTAGATTTTCAAATAAGTGAAAATGCAAACGGTTTTTTGGTTACCGATACTCGAGCCGCCGGCAACGGAGCCAACACAATCGTGGCCGCTGAGACATTGCGGTTCACCGATGGCGATCGTGATGGCGGGACTACGGATGTCGAACGCGTCACTGTGCAGCCCATCATCGTCTCAAATTCGGACGGAACAAATACGGCTGAGTTCTTTGGCAACGCCCAGCAGTCCGCCGATATCATGGCGAAAATTGATGACATTTTCGAAGTAGCCGGGGTCGACATCGAGTGGCTGGTTCCAACCACATGGAACGATACATTCGCCAACGTCGGTAACAACAGCGGTGGCACGAGGCCCGGTTCGGATTTGACGACCGTAACGCGTAATGGCGACTCGGAAGGCGTTGGCAATTCGAACAACTTGGTGATCGACATGTATTTTGTTGAGATCGCCGCTGGTTTTTCAAACGTAGGCGAGAACGTCGCCAACGGATTGGCATTTGTAAATAATGGCGGCATCACGATGCATGTCGGTGATCGGCTGGTCGGATTTGAGAACGGACGAGACGTTGTGGCGCGCGTCGCAGCTCACGAAATCGCCCACAACCTGGGGCTTCGGCATGTCAATGATTCGGACAATCTAATGGGGGACGGCGATCAATTGAACGCCAGTCAAATTGCCCAAATCCTGGCATCGAATTTCTCTCGGCCAATCTAATTGGACGACCAACGTGAAGTAAAATTCCAGTTGGTCCAAGAATCAAAAATGAACCTCAAGATCGCCGGCCACAACAGAGCTTTTCCTGCTTTGCGAATCACGGTTCAACCAACAAGGTTAACCGGAGTTCCCTCGATAAAACTCTTAACATTGTTCGCCGTTATATCCATCAGTCGTTGCCGAGATTCGAGAGCTGTCCAAGCCGTATGGGGTGTCAAAAGACAGTTTTTCGCTTTGAGCAGCGGGTTGTCTGGGCGAATCGGTTCTTCAGACACCACATCCAGTATCGCACCAGCAATTTGGTTTGTTTCGAGTGCCTCGACCAGCTCATGTTCATTGACCAAGCCACCCCTCGCCGTATTGATTAAGATTGCTGATGGCTTCATCGAACTCAACAGGCTGGCGTTTACGAATCCAGTGTTGGATTCAGTTTGCGGGCAGTGCAAGCTAATGTAATCGGACGTGGCGAACAGCTCGACTTGTGGAAGCCAGCGGAAACCCTCAAACGGCAGCGGGTTACGCTCAGTGCGTGAATGCGCAACGACGTTCATTCCAAATGCGTTGGCCAGCTTCGCAGTTTCTCTGCCAATCCGTCCGAGTCCAACGATACCCATCGTCTTGCCAGCCAGCTCAACGATTGGCGATTTCCAAAATGAAAAATCAACGCAGTTCTGCCACTCGCCGTCTTTGCATGCTTGATCGTGTAGCTCTGGGCGGTGGATCCAAGCGAGAAGCGTTGCAAAAACATGCTGTGCAACGGCTCGGGTGCTGTACTCTGGAACATTTGAAACCGCGATTTTCCTGGCGTTGGCCGCCGCGACATCAACCACGTTGTAGCCGGTTGCTAACACGGAGATGAACTTTAGTTTCGGGAGGTTCGTCATCAACTCGGCGTCGATCGAAACTTTGTTGGTAAGAATGATGTCTGCGTCGGCGACACGTTCCAACACCTCGTTTGAAGAGGTTCGTGGGTGCACCACAAGATTCCCTAGCTTCGCGACTTCGCCCCAAGGATTGTCGCCGGGGTTAAGAGTGTGGCCGTCGAGTACAACGATTTTCATTTTGGTAGCTCCGAAACAGTCCGTGTTTAACCCGCAAATTGTAATCGGCCGATGCGCCTAGCCGTCGACGCCGGGTATAAGTTTGGGCCGATTAAAATTTTGCCAAAGTCTGCTTTATTTGCCAACGTTTGCCAACGTTTGCCAACGTTTGCCAAAATCTGCCAAAATCTGCCTTAGATAGTTTTCGCGGTGACTTGGTTTCGCCCCGCGTTTTTGGATTGATACATCGCTTGATCGGCGGCTGTCAACAGATCTCTTGCCGAAGCCTGACCGTCGGAAAGTGCGATTCCAATACTGACGGTCAGTTCAATTTCATGATTGGTGGCAACCTGCGCACCAAGTTGTTTTCGAAAGCCGTCAAGTTGCCCCCTGGCGGCTTCTTCATCCGACGTCGAAAGGACTACCGCGAATTCGTCGCCACCAAGTCGAGCAATACAGACTGGTTCATAGAAGTAACTATTCATTCGTTGGGCGACGAACTGGATTGCTTGATCACCGACCACATGCCCCCATTGATCGTTGACGGCTTTGAAGTGGTCAATGTCAATGATTGCCAAGGCCAGCGATTGCCCTAGATGAGCCTCTAAAGCTCGTTGGAATCCTCGGCGATTGAGGAGTTGGCTGAGCTCATCCGTTGTTGCGGCTCGTTCAAGCTCTACCTCTCGAACGCTTTGAGAGTCCGATTTATGAATTGTTAGCATCGTCCAGTTACTTCCACCGAACTCGAATGGAGACCGAAAGACTTCGACGGTCGTGTCCGGCAGTGCTAAGACGATTCCTTCTTGCCGCTTCTCAACGCTGGCAGGCGCCAAATCTGTTAGCGGGAGGTAGTCGCCAATCGGATTCCCGGTTACGTCTTCAGCAGGTTCGCCAATCAGTCTCTCCGCGGCGGTATTAATAACTCGAATTTTCTGATCAGCGTCAAGAAAGACAATCGCGACCGGCGAATTCGCGAGAAGCGTTCGAAACAACTCCTCAATTTGCTCTGCCGTGAAATTCATGTCATTCGGATAATATTGAGAAACGACACCAACGAAGCCCGCCTGAAATCAAGATTTCTTTTTGGCTGATTTCTTCTTGGCTTTGGTCGTCTTCTTTTTAGCAGCGGCTTTCTTGGTGGGCTTTTTCGCCGATTCACCGAAGGCTTTGCCCCAATTGTTTGAATAGTCTTTGGACGCACCGCTTCGTAAGATTGTCATGATTTCTCAGTATGTTAGTTGGATCAATGTGTATTTTTAAGTTCGGTCACAGGCTCCAGCTCGCAAGAAGCTGAAGAGCTTGCGTGGACTGGAATCGTTTTTTAGGTAATCGTTCTCTAAGTAATAAGTTTCTTGTACTTGAATCTTCGAGGTTCGTCTTCTTTGAGTCCAAGACGCTCGCGTCGCGTTTGTTCGTAAGTTTGATAGTTGCCTTCGCACCAGTGAAGATAGCCTTCGCCCTCAAAAGCCAAAATGTGAGTTGCAATTCTATCGAGGAACCAACGATCGTGGCTAGTTACAACAACGCAACCCGCGTAATTCAAGATTGCTTCCTCAAGTGCTCGAAGCGTATCGACGTCAAGGTCGTTGGTCGGTTCGTCAAGTAGCAGAACATTCGATCCTCGTCGCAGCAGTTTCGCGAGGTGGACTCGGTTACGTTCTCCACCCGACAGCACGCCGACTTTCTTCTCTTGGTCAGGGCCACGGAAATTAAAACGGTTCACGTAAGCCCGCGCGTTGACTTTGCGCTTGCCAATTTCCAACGTGTCGTTGCCCTCAGAGATTTCTTGATAGACCGTGTTTTCGTCTTTCAGACTGTCACGAGACTGATCTACATAACCAAGTTCGACCGTCTCTCCAATTTTCATAGTGCCGGAGTCAGCGGTGTCGGCTCCGGTGATCATTCGAAACAAAGTGGTTTTACCGGCACCGTTGGGGCCGATGATTCCGACGATCCCACCAGGAGGCAAGCGAAACGTCATGTTTTCCATCAGGACTTTGTCGCCAAACGCTTTGTTGACCCCTTCTGCTTCAATGACAACGTCACCAAGATGTGGGCCGGGAGGGATTTGGATTTCCAGTTCGGTTTCTTTCTCACGCTGGTCTTCGTTAAGCATTTGCTCGTAAGAACTGATACGGGCTTTGCTTTTCGATTGGCGGGCTTTCGGGGAAAGCTTGATCCACTCGGCTTCCCTTTTAAGCGCTTTGATCCGTGACTCGTTTTGTTTTTCTTCAACCTTTAAGCGAGCCTGCTTCTGCTCCAGCCACGACGAGTAATTGCCTTCAAACGGGTGGCCTTCACCGCGATCCAATTCCAAAATCCAGCCAGCGACATTGTCAAGGAAATAGCGATCGTGAGTAACGGCAACAATCGTACCATGATACGCTTGCAGAGTTCGCTCAAGCCAATGCACAGAATCTGCGTCGAGGTGGTTGGTCGGTTCGTCAAGCAGCAAGAGGTCTGGTTTTTCCAGCAACAACTTGCAAAGTGCGACGCGGCGTTTTTCACCACCAGACAGTTTGGTTACGTCAGCGTCTCGAGGCGGAAGATTCATGACCTCAAACGCGACTTCGATTTCATGATCGAGGCCCCATGTGTTGGTTGCATCAATTTGATCTTGGACGCGTGCCATCTCGTCGTAGACTTTTTGCATGGCCGCTTCTTCAAGAGGTTCGGCGCACTTGGCACTCAATTCGTTATAGCGATCGAGCAATCCACGGCGAGGCGCGACGGCTTCTTGGACATTGTCCCAAACGTTTTTTTCAGGATTGAGTTGAGGTTCCTGCGAAAGGTAACCAACGGTAAATCCATCGGTAAGCCTTGCTTCGCCGTCGAACTCTTTGTCGATGCCCGCCATGATCCGCAAAAGTGTACTTTTACCCGCACCGTTACGACCAAGCACTCCAATTTTCGCGCCCGGATAAAAGGAAAGCCAGATATTGTTGAGCACCGTTTTCTGACCGTGCTTTTTGGTCATGTCGACCATTTGGTAAATGTATTGCTTGCTCATTGGAATCGTCTCGAATTAGTTGCGCGTAGAATTTTGGAATTGGATGCCGGATTAAGGCGGTTATTCGCTCGGGTCGTTGGAGCGAATTCCGCTTTCAAATAACTGGAGGAACAGCGGAATGCTATTCCCATTCGATAGTCGCGGGAGGTTTGGAGCTGATGTCATAACAGACTCGATTGACCCCAGAGACTTCGTTGATGATCCGCGTCGACATTTTGGCTAAAACATCGTAGGGCAAGCGAGACCAATCGGCCGTCATAAAATCGTCAGTGTTCACTGATCGAATGACAAGTGCGTTTTCATACGTCCTCGCGTCCCCCATCACGCCCACGCTTTGGACTGGCAAAAGAACCGCGAACAGTTGCGAAGTCTCACGATACAAATCGGCCGCCACGATCTCTTCGATCACAATCGCATCGGCTTCGCGGAGTACTTTCAGTTTGGGCTCGGTGACTTCGCCAAGGCAGCGAACGGCCAGACCAGGGCCAGGGAATGGGTGACGCCAGACCAGATTCTCGGGCAAACCGAGTTCAACGCCCAGCCGTCGCACTTCGTCTTTAAAAAGATCGCGAAGCGGTTCGATCAAATCAAACCCCAACTCTTCCGGCAGTCCGCCAACGTTGTGATGAAGTTTGATAGTGGCCGCCGGTCCGTCCGGAGCCGCACCGCTTTCGATCACGTCCGGGTAAAGCGTTCCTTGGGCAAGAAACTTTGCATTCTTGATTGTTTCGGCTTCTGATTTGAAGCACTCGATGAACACGTGCCCAATCCGTTTGCGTTTCTCTTGAGGGTCAGTAATTCCAGCAAGCGCTGTCAAAAATTGCTCTTGTCCGTTGACCACTCGCAAGTCGGTTTTGAAATGATCGGTGAACTGTTGAAGGACGATGTCAGCTTCGCCTTTTCGAAGCAAGCCATTATCTACCAGAATGCAGGAAAGCTGCGGCCCGATGGCCTTGTATAGCAACGCCGCGACGACCGAAGAGTCAACGCCACCAGAAAGTCCGCAGATGACTTGGGCATCGCCAACCCGCTTTTGAATGTTCTCGATTGCTTCTGCCGCGAAGTTCGCAAGCTCCCATTGGCCGGTGCAGCCACAGACTTTGTAGAGAAAGTTTCGGAGCAACGTTGCGCCATCAGAAGTGTGAGTGACTTCTGGATGAAACTGTAAACCATAAACGGGCAGTGATTTATGTTTGACGGCGGCTAGAGGACAAGTGTCAGTACTGGCCAACGAAACAAAATCATCACTAACCTGATGCACCTGGTCGCCGTGGCTCATCCAGACCTGAGATTCGGCAGGGTAATCGGCGAATAGCTCGTCATCGCTTCCGACCTGACACATGGCTCGCCCATATTCGCGAGTCGGTGTACTTTCGACTTTGCCACCAAGCTGATCACAAACCAAATGCATGCCGTAGCAGATTCCCAATACCGGGATGCCAAGTTTAAAAATGCCAGGATCGCACATCGGGGCGTTGTCTTCGTAGACGCTGCTGGGACCGCCGGAAAGAATCAGGCCAGTCGGCTCGTGTTTGAGAATTTGCTCAGGAGTAATGCTATGCCGAACGATTTCACAATAGACTTTTTCTTCCCGAACACGTCGTGCGATCAGTTGTGCGAATTGAGAACCAAAATCCAAGACGAGAATTCGTTCAGAGGTTGAATTGTTTTTTGTCGAAGATTTCGATTCAGCAACAGCAGACATTGATCAACTCACGAAAATCAGGACGCGATCAGTTCGAACGACTGACAGTCTGACGCCAGCTTAGTTCGAAATTAAGAATCTCAGATTATACGAATTTCGGTGATCTAATCTAGCGCCGGTGAGATCGGTTCTGATTCAGGTGATTTTGGCAGTTTCGCTACGATTACAAAACAAGAGTTAATACATAAGGCGATACGAAAGATTGAGCGTTCTTATCCATCGAGAGAGCGATCACTTAGAAATCAAACGTCGCTGTTTAAGTTCGCCACATTGCCAAAAAACGATCGCGGCTTATCCTAAGTGCCCTACCTAAGATCATCTTGTTCGCCAAAGCAAGCTGAAACGATCTTTGATTTTGGAAAGCAACTTGCCACAAACGAGGAACAATGAAGGTCTTAATCACCAACGACGACGGCGTTCACGCTCAAGGCATCATTCAGTTGGCTCAAAAAGTTCAGCAGCACGCCGAGGTGATCGTGGTTGCCCCAAGCGTCGAGCAAAGTGGTGTTAGTCAAGCGATCACGTTTCTCAGCCCGCTATTCCCAGTCGCCTTGGGGGGAGACAAAGATTCTCAAGACGATCATATTGCCGGCTATTCAGTCAACGGGACGCCGGTGGATTGTGTCAAACTTGGGCTGGCAGAGCTTTGTCCGTGGAAGCCCGACTTGGTCTTAAGTGGAATCAACGGTGGCTTGAATGCGGGTGTCAACGTTTGTTATTCGGGCACGGTCGGCGCGGCATTGGCTGCTTCGACGTTTGGAATCGCCTCGATGGCGATCAGTTTGGAGTCGGGGGTCAAAATGGATTTTGCCAAGGCCGCTGAAATCGCTTGGCCACTAGTCGAACGATATGTCACGTCTGGCTTGCCACCACGAACGGTCGTCAACATCAACATTCCAACAGCAGCGACGGGCGGGGAGTACGAGACTGCCGTGGTTCCGGTTGAGATGAATCCGATGGCCTATCACTTCGACAAAGGTACCGACCCGAAGGGCCGAACTTATTTTTGGTCGACCAACAACCCGCCGCCAGAGCAGTCACCGTTTGAAACCGACACGATGGCGCTGCGAACTGGCAAGGTGACGGTGTCGGCATTGAGTTACGATTTGAATGCGTCAACATCGCTTGAGCATTTAAAAGCAAACAGCCCTTGACGACATTCACGCATGTGAAAGTCGGCTACAAGGCGTCAGAAGTATTGAAGATGATCAATTGTCTATTCGATCATCAGCTATGCCATCGCGATGGTTGGCGTGTCGACGATTTGGGTTTCTTGAAAATTTAGAAAAGCAATAACATGATTCGCATTGGAATTGTCACTGTCTCAGATCGTGCGAGTCGTGGGGAATACGAAGATCGAGGTGGCCCCGCTATCGCTGCCTATCTGGATGAAGTGTTGGCATCGGAATTTGAGTCGGTATCGCGTGTCGTCGTTGACGAACAGGCCTTGATCAGTCAAACGCTTGTTGATTTGTGCGATGAAGAAAAATGTGCACTCATTATTACCACTGGCGGAACCGGGCCGGCTTGGCGTGATGTTACGCCGGAAGCGACGGAGGCTGTTTGCAACAAGATGATGCCTGGTTTTGGTGAGCTGATGCGGGCGGTATCACTAACAAAAGTTCCCACTGCGATCTTGTCTCGGCAAACGGCAGGAATCCGCAGCGTGGAATCTGGCGGTAGTTTGATTGTTAATTTGCCGGGCAGTCCGAAAGCCATTGGCGAGTGCCTTGACGCCGTGTTTCCCGCCATTCCATATTGCATTGACTTGATAGACGGGCCGCGAATTGAAACCAAGCCGGATCGCGTGAAGGCCTTTCGCCCCAAAGGCAAATAGCTTGACCGAAGTAGCTCTTGGTTCTGCTTGATTTGGACATGTGCATTACGAAAATTGGTAGGGAGCCGCGCTGGTAGTTTGCGTGATTGTCAATTCGATGCAAACATGTAGGCTGTCGGTGTGATTCAAAATCGTGGGTCACGTTAGTTCATCACCAAAATTGTTACGTGGAGCACTCAATGCGATTCCCGAAGGACGAAGAAGACGTAAGCCCTGAATTTGGCAGTATTTGTCATCGCCATTTACTTCCAATTCGAACCGCCAGCTTAATCAGTACTGTCATACTGATGCTTGCTTTTTCAGTGTCTTGTTCGTTGGCATCGGCAAGTGAACTCGAAGGGGCTGGCAAGACATCAGCGGCTGGTAAGCCGAACGTTTTGTGGTTGAGTATTGAAGACATCGGGCCACATCTTGGCTGCTACGGTGATCCAGATGCCGTGACGCCGAACCTTGACCAGTTCGCAAAGCGGAGTTTGTCATACGATTTGGCTTGGTCTAATTTTCCTGTTTGCGCACCTGCCAGAACGACCATCATTTGCGGTATGTATGCCAGCGTAAATGCAGCAGGAAATATGCGAAGTACCACCTTGATGCCGTCTGGCGTCGAGATGTTTCCGCACTACTTGCGAGAGGCCGGTTACTATTGCACCAACGCATCTAAAGAAGACTACAACTACAAATTTAATGAAAATGTGCCGTGGGATGAATCTTCGAAAACGGCGCATTGGAAGAACCGCAAAGACGGCCAGCCGTTCTTTGCCGTCTTCAATTATACCGGAACTCATGAAAGCAAAATTCGCGTTCGGCCGCACACTCAAGTCATTGACCCCGCGACTGTTCACTTGCCAGCTTATTGGCCCGACACGCCTGAAGTCCGTCAAGACTGGGCGCAGTATCACGACAATATCACCAAGATGGATAAGTGGATTCAGCGGCATTTGAAAAGACTGGAAGACGCCGGGCTGTCCGACAACACGATCGTTGTTGTATTTGGCGATCATGGGTCAGGGATGCCGCGGCACAAACGATATTGTGGCGACTCGGGAATGAAAGTTCCTTTCATCGTCCACGTGCCTGACAAGCTTAAAAAACTAGCGCCAGATGAATACTCGGCTGGCGGCAGGACAAAGCGACCCGTCGGATTTGTCGATTTGGCGCCCACTGTCTTGAGTGCAGTGGGAATCAAGCCTCCAGCATACATGCAGGGAAACGCTTTTTTAGGTGAGTATGAAACGGTTGCCCCACAATATGTTTATGGGTTTCGTGACCGGATGGACGAGCGGCCAGACATCAGTCGTGCGATTCGTGACGAGAAATTTGTTTACGTTCGAAACTACATGCCACACCTTCCAGCCGGGCAAGTGATTGGCTACCAGCTCGAAACACCGGCATCGGCCATCTGGAAGAAAATGTTCGATGAAGGAAAGCTGAACGATGTCCAGTCGCGGTTTTGGAGCCCACGGCCCCCCGAAGAACTCTACGACTTGGTCAACGACCCGGAAGAGACAAACAACCTTGTGTCCGATCCTAAATTCGAAACTGAGCTGAATCGTTTTCGTATGGAGCATCAGACGAGTGCTTTGAAGTTCGGCGATCTTGGATTGATACCGGAATCCATCGCTTACCAGTTCGAACACAATGACGCGGGCGAGAGATTCCGATCCCGTCGTTTGATGTTGGACGACAAAGTTAGCTTTCCGCTACCGGAAATCCTTCACATCGCTGGGCACGCTGCAAACTTCGATGAAGGCTCAGTTACCGAATTGGTAGCGTCGCTGGAAAGTGATAATCCGACGCTTCAATATTGGGGAGTGATGGGATTGATGATTCGGGGTGGGTCGGCCGTCGAATCGAATTTGGAATTGATTCACAAAATTTCGAAAGATTCAGTCCCCGCAGTCTCAATTGTCGCGTGTGAGATATTAGCCAAGTTTGGCAATGAGAATCAACAAAGTGAGGCGAGTGAAGCGCTTCTGAAGTTGGCTGACCAGCGAGAAACCGATTTCTACGCGTCGATTCATGCCCTGAACGCAATTGAACGAGTTGATAAAAACATCGGATTTCCGAAGGAAAAGATTCGGGCATTGCCGGGACAGCCAAATTGGAAAGGCCGAGGAACCAGTTATGTCCAGCAGATGTTGGACAGAATACTGAATTGACCGTGCTAAACTTCCCTGTCGTGCAGTTGCCGTAATGATATTTCCCTTTAGCGGCGTTTTTGCGGTACAAAAAATTTTGAAATCGGTTACAATACGGAAGGTTATAAACAGCAGGGTGTGGCGAATTCTTCATATTGGCTTCGCTATACAACAAACAAGCTTGTTCGTTTTTTTTTATTTTTAGGAGATGAGGTTCGCCCAATGAAATTTAATCGTTTCAAGAAAGATGGTTTTACACTAGTAGAATTGCTAGTTGTGATCGCCATCATCGGAATTTTGATCGGCATGCTTTTGCCAGCCGTTCAGCAGGTTCGAGAAGCAGCACGACGTTCTGCTTGCCAAAACAACATGCGACAACTTGCTCTTGGTTCATTGAACTTTGAGTCGGCTCACATGCACTTCCCCACAGCCGGTCAGCACTCTGACGGTTTTGGAGCCAACGGTGAAACCGGAACTCTGACAACTCGTGAGAACTGGGGTTGGGCCTATCAGATTTTGCCATTCATTGAGCAGAATGTTCTTTACGATCTCCGTGCCAGCAACCCGAACGCAGTGAAGGGCCAGTCAATCGCTCTTCTTAACTGCCCATCGCGTGGGAACCGAATTGGTGCGACGACTTGGGGTCAGCAGTTCGCTCTTGGCGATTACGCCAGCATGATCTCTTCATGGAACTTCCACTGGCAGTATTACAGCGACGATTGGGGTGGTTTCCAATGGCAAGACGTAATGACTGACCGAGTTCGCGAAGAGAAAAACGTTTTCCGCGGTATCATCTCCAAAGGTGCTCAAACTTTTGGTGATTCAAGCACATCAACTGGTCGTGGAGAGCAGAAATTCACATTGATTGGTTTTGGTCACGTCACTGACGGATCTTCGAACACAATCATGTACGGTGAAAAATCTGTTCAATCGACTCGCTACTCAATCTCGACCGCTAACGGTTGGGACTGGTGGGAGCTACAGGGCCAAATGTTTGGTGCTGACTGGACAACCATGCGTGGAGCCATGGCTTCAAACATTGGTAACCGCTACATCTGGCCAGACGGTATGCCTGCTGAAGAGCGGCGTGCTGGTTCTGACAACAATGAGTTCGCTCTTGGTGGGCCGCACCCAGGAACATGTAACGTTTCTTTGGGCGATGGTTCTATCCACGCGGTTAGCAACACCATTAACGGTGACATCTTTGATCGTTTGGGACGTCGTTCTGATGGATCTATCCACAATCCGACTGACCAATAGTATTTTTGGCTGACACAATTTAGAATTCCGTCCTCAAGGGCGGAGTTCTTTTTTTTTAGATAAGGTGAGACGACGATGAACAAAATTCGTATGGCAAGTCTGGCATTTGCCGTTGCTTCGGTAGGAATAATCGGCCTTGTTGGCTGTGGTGAAGGAGACTTCGTTGCCAACGCTGTCAATGAAGCGAATAAATCAAACATCCAGCGTGTGGCGAACTGTTACCAGATGTTTCAGATGAACACCCCTGGCTATAAAGGTCCCAAAGATCTTGACGAGTTCAAGGCATTTTTGTCCGACCCATCACGTAAGAAAAATCTTGAAATGATGGGAGTTGACGCTGCAAACATTGGAGCTTTGTTCGTCAGTGATCGTGATAACGAAGAAATAAAGATTCGATTCGGCGTTCCTGGTTCTTCCCGTGGATCAAACGATCCAGTGGCTTTCGAGACCACAGGAGTCGAAGGTGTCCGCTTGGTCGGTTTTACTTCCAGCCATGTCAAGGAAGTGTCTGATCAGGCTGAGTACGATTCGATGTTTGAAGGCAAGTATGTTGCCGATGATATCGTAAATCGTGATGGCGGTAGTGCTCCTCAAAATGCAACCGACGTTGGCAAAGGTACTGGCGCTGGAGCAGCTCCAGGCAAATAGTTGATGGTCTGAATTCAACGACTGTTCAAATCAAAAACTGCCGTCTGTTTTTTGCAGGCGGTGGTTTTTTTTTTGCTACAAATTCGACTGACTTTTTCAGGGTGTTTGAAAATCAATCTGAATGCAGTCTCAATCGTGTCCAATCTCGTCTGACGACGTTCAGTCTCGACGATCGAGTTTTCTACGCCGATGGCTTCTTCGAATATGAGAATTGCATTGGATTTTTTGGATGTTCAATTTTTAACTTTGTTGCGTTGTTTAAAATTGCTTCCCTACCTTGTTTTGGCTCGTTGACTTTTTCTTCGAGCCGTTGCAATTCCGACTTCAAGAGTTTGATTTCGTCTTCTTTTTCATCAATTTGACTTTGAAGTTTGTCCAAACGGTAATTTGGATCTCGTCGCAGAATTTTGTCAATCACGTCAAGCGTGACGATGGCTCGCCAAGATCGAAGCATTAGTCCACGCATACGATAGATTTTCGCGGTGCGAGATAGTTGTTGTAGCTTGACCAGTTTTCCCAATCTGGCAGCACGCAAAAACCAGATGATCGGCAAGATGATGACAGCGATATCAATCCAGTTTTGCTTACAGTAACGTAACTTCTTCTCGACGACCGTGACCATCAGCGCGAATTCGAATACGAAGGCCATCCAAATAAATCCGGTCGCAGTTTCGATAACGAATCGCCACGTGGCATCCTCGGCAATCTTATCGGCCCAGAAAAACTCGCACGCCACGACCGGCAATACGAAAAGCGTAATGATGATCATCGGTGCACTGAACATGCGACTGAGATAGCCTTCAAAGCGAGGCGTCGTCTTTCTCCATCCCAAGCCGACAACCCACGCGTGCGATCCGTCAATGTGATCTCGAGGGCAAAGGCGAAAGAAAGGACACAGTAAGAAGAACACATGCTGCCGCATTTGGCTGCTACCAGTGACCAGATGCGCCACCGCTTCAGCAATGATCATCAGATACACAATCGCCAACGTCAGGTAACAGACGGCACGGAAACCGAACGCGTATCTTTCGCTCGAAAAAATATCACTGACAGTAGCGTGGATCAGAAATCCAGTAATCAAAAGGAACAGCAACGCTCCAATGAACATCGGCCAAGCCAGTTTTTTATCGAGCTCATTTTGCTCGACTTTGATCGTTTGATTTTCTCCCATCGTTCGTCCATTCGGCGAAAGTTGCGAATTCTTGATTGGATTCTCTGGAAATCCACCAGTTTTGGCTTCAGGTCGGGCAGCCTCGTCGAGCGGCGACCGTTCAATAAAGCTAATTTGTCCCGGAGAACTGCAAAACCTGCTTCTATACCTGCTTCTATCTTAGCGGACGTCGCGAGTCACCCGGCTGTTGACGCACCGGGTGGCCCGCGCCGGTTTGCCCACTCCGCTAACAACGACTCTACAGTTCTCCTGATTTGTCTAACGTCGACTTAGCAGGTTTCATAGCACTCTTACATATGAAATAAGCTCTTCCCTGTCCTTAGAATTCTGCCCGTCGAATCGTTCAACGGAAGCTTTCACCCTTTCGAATCGCCTGCTCGATTTGCGGGAGTGCTGGGGAAGCGCGCGGAGCATAGTTACTGAACAACGCATTGACTCGCACGAATAAAACGCGGGCTTCGACAAATGACTCACCTCAATTATTCAACTGTCAAACAATCGCAGATTGATCCCAGCACCTCAAGGCTTCTGTTAAAAGGTTGCCAGAACTCCCCAAAATATTCCCGCTAAATGCAACTGCGCCGCAACTAGAGATGGAGGCAAACGTCCTCAACGCCTGCCTGAATTTTCGCACCAGTTTTCTATCACTTCCCTTTGTCACACACCGGATGGATCTCAGATTTCTCTCTGCGAATTTGATTTGCTGTCTTTCTGTCGCGTAACGGTCATTGGCAAAGCTACATGAAAAACAATATTTTTGGCTGCATTATTTGCAGGCGTGACATCGTGTAAAATCATAAATCGTTAAAAGGAGGTGCCAGAGATTACCTCCAAATTGCGTCGTGCGTTGACGCAAACAATTTCAAGGATTTGATCGGGAGTCCACGATGGCGTTAGGTGTTGGGGGAAGTTCTATCGAAGTCGCACTCGGGAAACTGAGTGACATGACAGGCGGCGTCTCGCCGATTTCCAAGCAAGAGTATGGGGCGCGGCTGAGTAAACTACAGGACGAGATGAAGCAGGCTTCCGTTTCGGCTGTCTTTCTTCATGCTAGTAGCAGCCTCTACTATTTTACTGGTCTTCGATGGAACGCAAGTGAACGCATGGTCGGCGCGATCGTTTTCGCTGACGGCAAGCTGGCTTACATTGCTCCTTTTTTTGAAGCCGATACGCTCAAAGATTATTGGCTGATCGAAGCACCACTTCATCTTTGGCAGGAACATGAAGTGCCAAGCCAATTGTTGCGTGACGTTTTTGTAGAACATGGAGTTGATTCCGGCAAAGTACTTTTGGATCCTGCGTTACCGTTCAGAATGGCCGAAGCGATTGTCGGTGCCAATAAAGGGATTTCGTTTGAATCGGCTCATGACGTCATCGATTCGATTCGTTCTATCAAATCGGAAGCCGAATTGTCGATTATTCGACGCGCTCATGAGATGACGCTTGAGGTTCAGCGTGCGGCCGCTTCGATTCTGCGGCCTGGAATCACAACAACGGAAGTGGCTGAATTTATTAACGAGGCACACCAGCAAGTGGGAGCTGCCGGCGGTTCTTCATTCGTCATCGTTCTATTTGGTGTTGCGACTTCGTTTCCACATGGAGTTAAGGAGCCGCAAATCCTCAAAGAAGAAGACTGGGTGCTCGTCGACACCGGTTGCTTGCTGTTCGGTTACAATTCCGATATCACGCGGACCTATCCGTTTGGCGATCCGACCGATCGACAAAGAGAGGCATGGGATTTCGAAAAGTCAGCCCAACTGGCCGCTTTTGATGCCGTCAAACCTGGCGTGGCTTGCGAAGCCGCCGACTTGGCCGCCAGGGCATCGCTTGAATCAAATGGCTTCGGGCCTGGTTACGAATTGCCCGGTCTTCCCCATCGTGCGGGCCATGGATGCGGGCTAGATATCCATGAAGCTCCTTACTTGGTCAAAGGTGAGTCCACGTTGCTTCAAGAAGGAATGGTTTTTAGCAGTGAACCCATGTTGGTGCTGCCGGATGAGTTTGGGGTTCGTTTGGAGGATCATTTTTTCGTTACAAAAGACGGTGCGGAATGGTTTACTGAGCCTAGCAAGTCAATTGATGACCCATTTGATTTAGTTTGAGGAATTTGAACTAATGAAGTCGCTGCTACGACGTTATCCACTTAGAACGCTTGGCTCGAATGAATTTTCCTGATGTTGTGAGCCTGGAGCAAAGAATAACAAAGTCAAGTAAAAGGAGCGATCGAATGCAACGAATTGCCGAAACACAACGTCCGGAATCAAGAAAATCAAATGCGATTAAATGTGGAATCCTCGCTGCCTGTATGTTGCTGTCCATCAATCTTTTCTGCGGAACCCTAGCGGCTCAAGAAATCAAGATCACGGTCAATCCATCTAAGCCTGACGTCGAACAAACAAACGGTAAGGCTCCGTTTACCGGCGTGCGACCTGCAGTCGATGTTGCGATTTTGCTGGACACATCCAGCTCGATGAATGGCTTGATCAACCAAGCCAAAACGCAACTTTGGAATATTGTTCAAGATTTTGCGGCGGCAGAGAAGAATGGTAAAACACCTTTACTACGCGTCTCGATTTTCGAATACGGCAACAGCAAGTTGCCTGCCACCGAAGGCTACATTCGACAGGTTTCCCAATTAACCGATGACCTGGACAAAGTTTCCGAGGCACTGTTTGGATTGAGTACGGGCGGTGGCGATGAATATTGTGGAATGGTGATTGACGAAGCGTTGAAGCGGCTGGATTGGAATGGCGAGCCCAATGCCTACAAGGCAATTTTTATCGCCGGCAATGAGCCGTTCACACAAGGCTCGGTGACATATCAGTCCGCGTGCAAGAAGGCCATCGAGTCAGGCGTCCTCGTCAATACAATTCACTGCGGCAACTACCAACAAGGCGTTAGCGGAATGTGGCAGCATGGCGCACTTCTGACTGAGGGGAAGTACCTGAACATCGATCAGGATCGGCAGGTGGTCACTATCAAATGCCCTCAAGACAAGATCCTCATCGAATTGAACAATGATCTTAACAAGACGTATTTGTGGTACGGCAAGAAAACGACTCGCATGGAACTTGGATCCAATCAGCGTCGACAGGATGCCAATGCCAGTTCGGCGGGTGGAATCATTGGCCGACTAAAAACCAAGAATGGAGCCATGTATCGCAACGTCGGCCGAGACCTTGTCGATACTTTGGCAGAAGACGAAACAGCGGTTGACAAATTGGATGCCGAAGACCTTCCCGAAGAACTTCAACGGATGACAGTTGAAGAACGTAAAGCACATGTCCAGTCGATGGCGGCTCGCCGGACAGAAATCAAAAAGAAGATGGCTGAAGTGACTCGAGAGCGAGAGTTGTTTGTTGCCAAAGAGCGTGCGAAACTTGCGAAAGGAGAAGGCAAAGAAGCATCGACCTTTGGCGAAGCAATGTCCGGTGCCGTTCGCGAGCAGCTCAAAGCATCTGGATTTACTTTGCAAAAGAAGAATTGAACCGACTCCAGTTGAATGGAGTCGAATTGAACGTTCGCAACAAGAAATCGCTGGGATGATAATACCGATGGGCCGCTGAGTAAATTCAGTGGCCCTTTTTTCTTGGTTTCGTTGGTCGGGTGAAACAAAATTATTCAAAGAGTCGCGATGACCAATTGGCTGGCCTAGCGACCCTTCAGCCAAAGGCTGGGCTCAAACTCGATATAGTCCGTTTATTTTCGAGCGGATGATGGAACCGCAGGCTAACTGTGAATTGAATTTTTCGATCTCCCGATCACGATGTGATATACTTTACTGATCTTGGCGAAAGAAGCGTTTGTAGAATATTTCGCCGGCGTCCGTTCAAGAGAAGTAAATAGCGTCGGACAAAACTTCGAACGCTTTCGCAATCTGGTCGAGCTGATGGACGAGCTATGAAGCTAATTGGATACGCATTTCAGACGGGGCGAATTGACTTCACCCGAGAAGATAATCCGTGGGCGTTTTCGCGCATTGATGCGGGGATGAAACAATCACAGCGCGACCGAATTCTCGTCGACCCAACTCAGGCTCCGGTCGAACTTCGTTCGGCGGCGGTCAACGATGAACCTCCTGAGTGGATGGAAGAAGTCGAAGGTGTTCTACGTTCGGCTGACTCGATGTATTTGCAATACAAAAGTGGCGTCCTTCGTTTCCGCCGCGCCAACCATGAAGCAGGGGCCAATCGGCAGTTTGTCACGCTTGGAAACCAAGACGAGTTCGATCTCTACGCGAGCGAGCATTGGCAAAACATTCGCTATCTTTATGCACTTCGACGTCCTAACGCATATTGTTTTGACGTCAGCACAATGATTACGCACAAGATTGATCCCAATCAAAAAACGACTCGAATTGAAATGCCGGCCAAACTGGATTTGACCGATCCCAGTGGTGAGCCCATGATCAGTTTTGATGCTACCGGGTCGACCGCAACAATTGAGATTGTTGAATGGCGAGGTAGTGTGAAAGAAGGAGAGATTGGGCGTTATGCTCCCGAAGATTCTCATCTTGAGTTCAACGTAAAATTGATCACGCGACCGTTTACGTTTCTCCATGAAGACCGCAAAGAATTTCGGAATCATTCTTACGCATTTCGGGGTGAAAAAATGCGTGGACAGCTCAAACGATTGGTCAAAAAGAAGCTGGCGGCGATCGAAAAGGAAGATGCGAGTTCGGAAACGGCGGAATCTTAATATTCGCACGCACAAAAAACGGATTACTTAAAGCCGCTGGAGAAGCCTACTAAAGTCAAATGTCTCGTAGCGGAACTCGTCAAGAGTTTCGACTGATCGAGAAACATTGATAACATCGCGGCCGTTGCTTCTCTGCCAATCGTCTCGATCTCAATCGTATCAACCCAATCGCCGTCGCTTCTACTCAGTCGCTTCGCTGCTTTATCTTCGCTTGATTCGTTGCCCGCGTGCATGATCGCCGTGGCTGATTTGATTGAGTTGCTGACGTTCCCGGGGAACTTCCGAACTCTCCGTTCGCCGCCGTCTTCTATTTGAGTGATACCTCTGATAATTTGGCTTTTGTTCTTATCCCTGATCGATAGGTCGAAATGATGACTGTCAAATTCGCTGAAATTAAGACGAGCCAACCCTCGGTTGAGTTTATTTCCTCACGGCACGATGAAATTTACGGGGAATTGAAATCTGCGGTGAGTACCGAAAAAAGAATGAGCCTAGTTCGCCAATGGGATCAGCTAAGGCGGAAGATCACGACCTGGCAAGCGATGACCGAACTCAAATTCAACCAGGACACGACGAACCAATCTTATAAAGCCGCTCAAGATTACGCCGACGAAATCAGCCCAAAAGTCAAAGAGCAAACGGTACGTTTTCAGAAGCTGCTGATTGGCGAACCCTTTCGCTCGGAAGTCGTTGAGTTTTTCGGCGAACATGTGATTAAGCTTTGGGAAGTCAATGTCCTTACGTTTGCGCCAGAAATCGCATCTGAGTTGGTTGATGAAGCAAAGCTCTGTTCGCAATACAACGAGCTGCTTTCGAGCGCCCGGATTGATTTTCAAGGCGAACAGCTCAACCTCGCGGGCATTACTCCGTTTGTGGAATCGCTTGATCGGCAAACACGAGAATCCGCCGATCGTGCGCGGTGGCAATGGTTCGCTGATAATCGTCAAGATTTGGATGAGATATTCGACCGTCAAGTCAAGCTTCGCAATTCCATGGCCAAGAAATTAGGTTTCAAGAATTACGTTGAGCTTGGCTACACGTTAATGTGCCGCATTGACTACGATCGAAAAGACGTCGAGCGATTCAGGAACGAGGTTGTTGAGAAAGTCGTCCCGATCTGTAGCGAAATTCGGGCGAGACAGGAAACTTCATTCGGTTTGGATGCAGGTGAATTGAGGCACTGGGATGAGTCGATTTTTGATGTCAAAGGAAATCCCTCTCCTCAATCTGATTACGCGGAAATCGTCGCGGCGGCTCAAGCAATGTTTGACGATTTGGGATACGGGCTAGACGATTTCTTTAAGATGATGCAAGCCAGTGATTTGATGGATCTTCAGAACCGGAAGACCAAAGCTGGAGGCGGATTTTGCACATCGTTTGACGAGTATGGCATCCCATACATCTACGCTAACTTTAATGGAACCAAAGGTGACGTTGAAGTCTTTACTCACGAGATGGGGCACGCGTTTCAATGTTACTCAAGTCGCCACCAGCCGTTGCAAGATTTGATCTGGCCGACTTACGAGTCTTGCGAGATCCATTCGATGGGGCTTGAGTTTTTAACCTATCCGCAAATGGATCAGTTTTTTGGTGACGATGCTGAACGCTTTCGCCAAATTCACTTGACGCAGTCGTTGTTGTTCTTGCCTTACGGCGTCGCGGTTGATCACTTCCAACATTTAATTTACGACCAGCCAAATGCGTCTACCGAAGAAAGGCATCAGATGTGGCAGGAGATGGAGAGGCTCTATTTACCGTGGAGGAATTACGGGGGCACTCCTCATGTCTCCAACGGTGGTCGCTGGCAATTGCAGCGTCACATTTATCTGAGCCCCTTTTACTACATCGACTACACGTTGGCTTTGGTATGTGCCATGCAGTTTTGGACTCGCGCGAGCAAAAATCGCACGGAGGCAATGCAAGCCTACGTCGATCTGTGCAAGCGAGGCGGTGAAGCGCCTTTTCAATCCTTGGCGAAATCCGCCGGTTTGCGTAGCCCGTTTGATTCGGGTTGCCTCGATGACGTTTTGAAACAAGCACAGCAATCGCTAAGTCTGTAAAATCGGTCAGTCGAGGCTGGTCAATTTGTAAAGTTCGGACATCAGCCTATTAGCGGAACGACTATCGCTGACTGGCGCCGCCCTGTTTTGCACGCAGCGGGCGAGTTATGCCACACTGGTAAGAAGTCTCCAGTTTGAACAACGGAGAAGCCCTGATCGGCTCATGAAATGACTAGCTCATTGAGGTTTCGCGCGGTAAAATTGAGGCTGTGAAACGAAATGAAACTTTGGCGAAATTATACTCTGGTTCAATTTATAAAGCAGGAACGACTTAATGAATAATGAGCGACCCCCCAAACAGCCGGCTAAATCACTGGCGACAAGGCGCGGATTCTTGAAGGCTTCAGCGACGACGGCAGTGGCCAGCTATTTTGTTGGCGGCACGACGCCAAAAGCGGGTTGGGCTGCGGATTTCAACTCGCCCAATGAAAAGCCTGGCATCGGCTTCATCGGAACTGGTATTCGCTACCACACGTATCATGGCAAACAGGCGATGAAGTTTGGCCCTTGTATCGCTGTCTGTGATGTTGACTCACTGCAGTTGGGTAGAGCTCAACAGGTCGCGATTGACCATCATCGCGCCAACAACATGCCTTTGGTAATCGATGCGGTGGAAGACTATCGCGCCGTCTTGGATAACAAAGATGTTGATGTTGTCGTAATCGGTACGGTCGATCACTGGCACACCAAAATTGTGATCGACGCCATGAAAGCCGGCAAAGATGTCTATTGCGAGAAGCCCGTCACACTGACGATCCGCGAAGGACAGCAAATTCTGGAAGCTCAAAAGGCAACCGGACGAACGATTCAAGTCGGAACTCAGCAACGAACAGAATTTGGAAAGCGTTTTGCGCAAGCCGTTGCGATGATGCATGACAATCGCGTTGGTGACCACAAACGAACGACGGTCTGTATTGGCGGCTCCCGAAAAAGCGAAGTGTTGCCATTGGCCGATCCTCCAAAGACTTTGAATTGGGAACTCTGGCAAGGCCAGTGCCCGGAGATGGCTTATCGGCAAGCCAAAGAAGTGGTCGACACAACAGGCTGGGGAGCCGGTTTCCCGTTTGGGCGAGCTCACCGTTACTACCGCTGGTTCTATGAATATTCCGGTGGGAAGCTGACGGACTGGGGCGCTCACCACGTTGATATTGCGATGTGGGCACTGAATAAAATGGGTGACGATGTTGGCCCCATCACGTTTAATCCGCTTGAAGTTGATCATCCCGTTGAATTCGTTGACGGAATGCCGACTAAAGACGATCAGTTCAACTGTGCATTGACGTTCAAAGTCCAAGTCAAATTTGGCGATGGAACCGAATTGATGATTCGTGACGTTGCCCCAGATTTGGGATTCGAAAACGGAATTATGTTCGAAGGCAGCAAAGGTCGGTTCCTGGTCAATCGAGGCAAAATTGTTGGCAAGCCTGTTGAGAACGCCAAATCGAATCCGGTTCCAGAAAGCGCGATGAAGAATCTTTACGCTTACGACCCGACTACAGCAGAAGGTTTTGGCGAAGAAGGATTCCACATGAAAGACTTCATGGAATGTGTGAAGACTGGCCGAAAGCCGTCGTCGGATATGTTGTCCCATCATCGCATGTTGAATGTTTGCCACGCGGTTAACATTGCCATGCGTTTAGGGCGCAAAGTCACCTACGATCCGAAAACCGAAATGTTTGGCGACGATTCCTTGGCCAACTCGTTTATCGCTCGGGATCAGCGAAAAGGTTACGAAATAACCGTTTGATCACTTGCGAAAAGAAATTTGTTTTGAACAATTTCGCCGACTCTTAAAAGGGTCGGCGTTTTTTTTTGCTTGGCCGATCATTGCTTTGACAAACATTTGAAAGCAACAATAGCCTGTCGCGATGGCGCTAATTCATTGACCGGATCAAGCGGCGGAATTCGGTGTTCGATCGAAGTGAATCCCATTCCGAGTGACGCCTGACAATAGATTCGCTACCGAAACCGTGCTTGATGGCACGGCTGAGATAGCCGATCGCTTTGCGCTCAATTCCAAGTTGTAAATCGCGTAGTTTCTCTGGCGATTGCGAGTCGGATCTTTTGATATCAGAAAGAAAAGCGTGGATTCCAGCAAGCTGGCGAGCCGTGTCGTAATGCGTTTCGGGCGAGTCACTGACGTAGCCGGCCGATTCGACAATCAGCTCGGCGGCGAACTCGTACTCCCCCAACTCCATTGCGATTCGACTTGCCTTTTGGGCGTACTGCTTTGCTTTCTGCTCAATCCATTCGACATTGGGGCGCATGCCGATCATCGAATTAAAATGAAAAGCCGCCTTTCTTGATGCCACGAAGGCTCCACTTTGATCGCGTGCATCCGAACGGGTGTTTGACAACTCATCGTAGACTTTGGCCAGACTGTTTCTCAGAAGCGGCGCGTCTGGATCCTGCACGACCGCTTCCTCGCCAATATTTGCGGCTCCTTCGAGAAGTTCTAGTGATGATTCAACGTCCTTCAAATGTGCATTGTACAGAGCACCCAACCGGGCTCTGATATCCAGTTCGTCATTAAAATTCCGCGAGCCTTGGGGTTGCGAAAGTATGTCTGCAAGGGCTTTTTCAAAAGCTCTGAGAGCAAACTCTGGGTCGCCGATTGACTCAAGGAATTTTCCCTGACGCAAGAGCGTGTGTGTCAGTCTTTTTGAGTAAGAAGTGTTTTCGGGTTGGGCTTCCCTTAAGTTTTCCAATAGTTTCAACGAGCGTTCGAACTGCATTTCCGCTTTTTCAGGATTTCCCAAGGTCGCGTTCGTGGCCGCCACATCGGACAGGAGGTACGCTTCGCGAAAGTTGAAACGCATCGATCCATCTTTAACTTCTTCAAGCTGCTCGATGGCGGACTCAAAAAACCTCAATGCCTCCTTGGTGTTGGCCATCCGCCTCGCATGTTCACCCAAATCCTGAAGCGCAAGGGAGTGTCTTTGTTTGGCCGCTCGATTTGTTGGATCGACTTTCAAATCGGAAACGGTTGCTTGCCACGCGTCGCGTAGGAATCCGCTGGCTTCCGTGTTTTTCGATTGGGCAATCAGAGTCAATCCAATGTGTCGATCAACATCAAAAGTAAAGGCTCGAAGTTCTTCATCGCTGAAGCCTTTTTGATAAATCTCAAGAAAGCCGACTAGCTTCCGCAGCGAAGATTCGGCGACAGTGTTTTGCTCCAAGCTCATGTCTAAGAGAACTTCTTCGAACTTGATCTGGTAAATGGTAGGAGCCAACCGAAACTTCAACTTGGGATCGCCAACCATGTCCCAAAGCTCAACGGCTTGCAAACAGATAGCACGAGCGTCCTCAACCTTGCTTGTCTTTTGATAAACTGACGCAAGCCGTTGGTAGGCTTGCAAAGTGTTATGTGAAACATCGAGATGCTCTGCCTCTTGGTCAATCAACGTTTTGTGAGCGACCAACATTTTGTCGAGCATTCCCATTTGAGCGTCGTCAATCTCTTGCCCCGAATCGAGCAACCCAACGTAATCGTCTAACACTTCATCGATGGTTGACAACAAGGTGGCGGCATTGCGTTCCGCCCGTTCACGTTGCACCGAAATGGCGGCCAAGTTTGTCTTGGCGACTTTATGCTGCCAAAGTGTTGTGGTTAAACCAACGACCAAGCTGAGAAACGCAAAAATGAGGGCTGCCGCAAGAGCGGGGTTTCGCTTAGACCAAGCTAAAACGCGTTCGGCCTTGGTGGGTCGACGAGCGATAACAGACCGGCCTTCTAACCAAAAGCCAAGATCTCGATGAAGCTCATGGGCTGATGCGTATCTTTTGGACGGCTGTTTCTCAAGACACTTTAGACAGATGGCTTCTAGGTCTTTGTGCACCGAGGATGAAATTGTTGCGGGAGCCTTTGGCTCTTCCTCTTCGATCGCTCGCAATGTCGCGATATTGGAATTGCGCTTAAACGGAAGTGTTCCCGTCAGCAATTCATAAAGAATCGTTCCCAACGCGAAAACATCCGCCGGCGCACTGGCGTTTCGCTCTCCGCGAGCCTGTTCAGGGGACATGTAGGCGGGCGTGCCAATGACCGCGCCTTCTTCGGTTAACGGGTCCTGTGAAGCACTGTCGGTATATTTGGCTAGACCAAAATCTGTAATCCGCAGGCGGTGGGAAATATCCAGTCGGTTTTCCGGTTCGTTTGGATTCCCAAACAGTGCAAACGACTCACGCGAAAAATCGGATTCGACCAAAATGTTTCCGGGCTTTAAGTCTCGATGAATGACACCTCGTTGATGTGCATACTCAATCGCCTCCGAAAGTCGCCAGATGATTCGAGCGGCGAGCCGGGGAGTGACGTGTTCTTGGTGATCCTCGAACCATTCCGCCAGGGTGGATCCCTCGCAGTAGGCGCTGACAATAAAGGCGATCGGCCCGCTTGTGTCATTTTCAAAAACTGGAACGATCGCCGGGTGACTGAGCATGGCCGCCGCCTTCGCCTCTCGTGCAAATCGATGACGAGCTTCGTGGGAAACAAGCGCGTGAGGCTTAGGCACCTTGATCGCAACCAAACGATTGAGGCTTTCGTCTCTGCATAAAAAGACCTTGGCAAATCCGCCTTGGCCAAGTAATCGAATCGTTTCAAAACGACCGATGGTCGCAGGAAGTTGCCCCTCGATATCGGCCAACGGATCGGGAATTGCTGAATCACCAGACGCATTTTCTAATTCGATGTAGGCAAGCGATGATTCCGAACATTCGAGTTTTTCTCGTTTTGCCTTCCGGATTTCACTCAAAAAACGAATGGCCTTTTTTGCGTTGCTCAATTCGTGTTCGGCGACGATGTCCAACTCAGCACATTCTGGACTGGCATCGCAAGAGTCACCAAGCGATTTCGCACTTGGCAATGAATCTCGCAGAATTCGCAGCTCAATTTCGCCTGGAATGTTCTCCGGAATGTTCTCCGTATCGGATGAACGATTGCCCGCAGGTGACTGATCCGAGTCACGTCGATGACCATTTCGATTGGGATTGCCAGATGCCATATGCAGGCCATTGCCTTCAAGATTCGCTTCGGCAAACGCAAGTAAGCTGCGTCGCCTTGAAATTTAGTTTAGTCGTTTGTTCAGGATGCAAGTCTTGCAAGTCAAAGAATACTGTCATCCAGCCGGTCTAGCTCTTCCTGGAATTTGACGACAGCGCGATACCAAAGTTTTGTGACGGCATTGTAGGACTTCCCCATTTTCTCGGCGACTTCTTTGAAAGTTAATTCTTCCAGGCTCCTCAGTTGAATGACTTCCGCGTAGTCTGGCGGCAATTTCTCAAGTGCCCGCCCAAACTGTTCCAGCTTTTCCGATTTGATCGCTTCGCTACTTGGCGTCAAATTGGGATCAGTTATCGCAGGTCTTGGCCGGTTTCCGCTTTTGTCGCTCAGTTCACGTTCACGGCTGATATCTCGTTTGCCACGGTGGAGGTCTCGACGAGATGTCTTGATTTCGTTTCTCAAAATTTGATTCAGCCATCCGTAAAATTCGGCATTGGACGAGCCGCGAAAATCGTCGATCCCGTTGATCATCCGTGTCATCGTCATCTGAACGACGTCGGACGGGTTCATTTTACGCTGCATGTTTTGGTCAAGCTGTTTGACCGCCATCATTTGAAGATACTGCTGTACTTGTTGGCAGATTTCATTGCGTGCGTCGTCGTCTCCACTCCGAGCTCGGGGGACGAGCGAATTGATCGATTCAAGGTCGATAGATTTTTGGTAGTCTTTGTCTGGCATGTTCATCAGAAACATAGAAACTGATTTGCCGATCAAGTGGCCGGATAAACTTGCTTCTTCTGCGATCTCTTCTCCGCATGGTTTGCGAATTTGATGGTCGTAAAACGAAAGCACCCCATGCAAGCCTCGAGCCCTACATTTTAAGGCGGCAGTCGCCAACTATCAGCTAGTTTTGAGGTTTTTTCCCCGTAAATCTGCCTGGCGTGAACCGGAGGACGTGATTCGAATGAATTAAACCGAATGAATTAAACCGAATGAATTAAACCAAATGAAATGAACCGAATGGGAAAAGAGTCCAGGTAAGTTCTAGCCTGGTTTCAATTATTGAATTACCGAATCGGCATTCGAAATAAAAGTTTGAAATGGATGGCTCGCAGACACAATGGTATAGTAGCGACCTGCGAAACAGCATGACGCTCCAGTTGTTTATGATTTGGAAGAGATATGAAAAATTCGAGTCTTAGTTTCCTTAGTTTTCTGTTGTGGACGGCCATGTTGGCGAGTTTGCCCAGCCTCGCGTTTTGCCAAGATGACGATTCAAAGCCACCGCCGACGGCGAGTCAGCAAATAGGCAAACTTAAATCAGAACTCTCCAAAGCAATTCGTGGTTTGCAAAAAGAGATGAGGGCTGCCGAAGACGAAGATGCGATTCAGGCGGTAATTGATAAACGACGGTCGCTTGAGAAAGCCGCTGCAACAGAAATTGTTGCGTTGACTTCGGAAAGCGACAACGACACCAAAGACATTCAAGCGTTGGCTTGGTTGGTGACAAAAACGAAAGGTGAAAGCCGCCAGCTCGCTTTCGATACGCTCATTAAAGATCACATCGACTCAAGTAAATTGGTAACGCTGGCCAGCCAGTTGGGGCGACCGACTTCGCCCGAGCCACAAATTGAAATGATGTTGCGACAGCTCATTGAGAATGCTTCTGACGTAAAAGTCAAAGCAACCGCGACCTTAGGGTTGGTGGGGCTAATCGAGAAACTTGCAGATCTCAGTGATTCAGATATCGAGCGATACTCAAAACGTATTGGCGAGAAGTTTGAAGCTTACGCTGAAAAATATTCAGACGGCAAAGCCGATGAAGAAATCAATCGCTTGTTGCAGCTTTGCGTCGATGAGTATTCCGACGTCAAAGGTCGCGGACGACAGACGATCGGTGAGCTTGCGGCCATGCAACTCCAGGCCATGAATTTGAAAGTCGGTCGGGTTGCTCCTGACATTATCGGCGAAGATTTAGATGGCGTGTCATTCAAGCTCAGCGATTATCGCGGGAAGGTTGTCATGCTTGATTTCTGGGGTGACTGGTGAGGACCTTGCCGGGCTATGTACCCTCACGAGCGGTCGCTCGTAAATCAGTTGTCGGATAAACCGTTTGCACTCGTTGGCGTCAACAGCGACGGTGACCTAGAAGCAATTCGAGAAATTGTCAAAGAGAAGAATTTGACGTGGCGTAGTTTTCAAAACAATAGCTCGACCGGAACGATTTCGGATCAATGGGCAATCGAAGGGTGGCCCACGATCTTCATTCTTGACGAGAAAGGCGTGATTCGATTCAAAGGACATGGCGGTGACATCGACGGGACGATCGAAGATTTACTCGGCGAGATGGGCCATGATGTTAGCATTGTCATGGACGACCCAGGCGAAGCTGAAACTTCACCAGAAGACGACGGAACCGACGGAACCAGGAAGGTTGACGGAGATGATCAACCTGCTGCAACAGAGAAATCAATTGAAACCAAAGGCGAGGAGAGTGGTGGCGATGGCGATAAAGAGTAGTTGAACCGTTTGTTGTCGAGCTGACCGGTTGTCTTGCTTGATTTATTGCCTCAATTTTGATTGGCAATTTTGCTGCCGGATCCAGTTTTGGAGCCGGCATTTTTCATGCTCGTATTGCGACGCTTGCTCCCGTGCAAAGCAACTAACTTCGGCTCTAAGATGTTTTTCTATTTACATTCCGGTGTTAAAGTTTGCTTGCATTTCCGAACGCAACGGCGATTCATTTCCCCAATTTGAAAAGCTCAAAGAATTCCTCAGGCATTCAGCTTTCTGTCGTGAACACTTACTTATCACGGACGTGACAATTGAGGCAGCGAAGCCAAACGAAAATGCAAAATCGAGGGATTCAACATGCGTCCGCACCTTAGCGCCTCTTCAACTTCACTTACCGTTCTTGGCTTGGCGGTTTCGCTCTTCTATTCAGGTTGCCATTCGACCGGCGTGGCGAGTCCACCTCAGATTTTTCAACCGACCTTGAGCAGTCCGTATCAGGCTAATTACCCGCCACAATCTCAAGGCCAGTGGATGAATCCGCCTTTTGGGAACCAGCAGCTTGGGAACCAGCAGCTTGGGAACCAGCAGCTTGGGAACCAACAAAATGCGTCTTACGCACCCGGAGCGTACTCTCAAACGCCAGCGAACACCGGCCAAAACGCATGGTTCGGCGCGTGGAATCCAGGACAATGGAACCCAAGTGGACTCAATCCATTCTCGGGTGGGCAATCAACTTGCTGAACTGGCAATTGAAGGCACCGTGCGTGCCGACATTTGTAGCAGTGACATTGCAAGCTGAACGCCAAATTGGTGACGGATTCGCGGGACAAGAACAAGTCAATCCAACGGGGCAACATTCTCTTTCTGCTTTCGACAACTAACAGATTTTTACAATCGAGTATCGCAGGTTCCCCGAATGGGCTTGGGGTTCCACGAATGGACTTGGGGCAAGACGTTTGCAGGCTTGTTTTCGCGACTCACGAAATCATGCTGAGGGTTCTGGCTCCAGTCGATCAGCTTCCATTGATCGATACTTGGTACCCCATTTGCAAACTTTCTGTCCCCAAGCATCGCGCAGGAAAATTGCATTCAAAAAAATGGCTTTGTAAATTGACGGTAACGCGTGCTCTTCTTTTTGATTCCGCATCCTGCCCGATTACCTGCCTTACTATGAACAAGTCGACTCGTGCCGTTGGTTCCCAGCAACTTAAAAATCGCCGCAACTCGGTCGTCGTCAACGGGGTGAAGATCAAGGAATTGAGGAAACGACTGGGCCTGACTCAAGAAGAGTTCGCAACGGATATTGACTACTCTGAAAGGTTGGTGCGGAAGGCTGAGCGTGGGGGCCGGATCGATGCCAAGACCTTGCGGGTCATCTCTAGATATTTTCACCAGAACGGCCTGAGAATATCAATTGACCAACTAACTAGCGGTACTTACGCGATCCATAGCGGCGAGACGATCCTTCGCGACTGGCTTATCCAATTGGTCAATGGAGACGACTCGATTGCTATTCAAAGTTTGATGAGCGCGCAATTCAAGTTCTTCATCAACGGGCAACCAGGATCGGGAATCAGGACTTTCCATCGCGCGATTCACGAAGTATTCGAAGGCTTGCAGCCGGCACAGTTTGTTGTCGATCAGGTTGTGACCGATGGGAAGTGCGCCGCTGCACGGTGGTTCGTGAAAAGGCCGGATGAAGTCTCAAGGACGACTTCGCAACGAGATCCGATTCGGCTCGTGGGAGATGTTTGGATCCGGATCGACGATCAGGAGATTTCCGAGGCAAGATGGTTGTTTCGTCGTGATCACGTGCCAGCTATTTGACGCTGGACATCGCGATTTCAGGTCGACGGTCGATTCACAGGCCGTTGGGACGTTTGAATATTTCAGCCATGGCTGCGGATGTGAACATCGGTTCCATTCCCCAAAACACCCGGCTCGCATCCCCATTACTAAAGATGCCGGTTTTGTGCCGGATGTCATCCAGAGCGTCCGGCTAGTTTGTGTTGCTTATTAGGTTATTCAATCTATGGGAGCATCAGATGACACGACGTGAAACCAGGAAGAGGTCAAAGAAGTCACAACTTGAATTTCAAAAGTTGGAGGATCGAAGGTTATTGGTGGTTGGTTTCGGCGCGTTGGCCCCCGAAGTTCCACGCGGAGGTCAGTTTGATGGCGTGGTTAGAACTACGAGTTGTACTGCAAGTCTTCTTGACTCTTCTTGGCATCTCTTGACTGCCGCCCATTGTTCAACAAGCAATTCGAATCCGACAGCAGAGGACAGAGTAGCGACATTTCAGCTTGAGCGAGACGGCGCTGCAATTGATATCCCATTTAGCATTCCTGTAGCGGAGCAAGTGCGGCACCCTTCTTGGAGTGGTTCAACGAATGACGGCAATGATATTGCGATTTTTCGGCTGAGAAATGGAGACGGAAATGCACTGATTGCTCCATTCGGTGCACAACGATATGAGATCTGGGATGGAGCCGTATTGGGTGACTATACGATGGTCGGTTACGGCGAGACTGGAACTGGAGCGGTTGGGGAGCACAACAGCGAAGTTCAACGGGTTCAAATCAACAATCCAAACGCAGGCAACTTCACTTTGTCGGTTGGAGGCGTAGTCAGTGCGGACATACCGCAAAATGCATCGCGCGGTCAAATCAAAGCCGCATTGGATGCTGTTATGGGAGGGCTTGGCAATAGTGATCAAGGGATTTACGTATCCGACAAGGGACTCCCCGCGAATACGTGGGATGTCCGTTTTAGGGGATTTCCGGGAACCGACCAACCGTTGATGGGCTGGACGGCCGACGGAACGGCTACGATTTCAATTTCTGAGATTGCGACTGGAGCGGAAGGAAGTGGAGGAGTGAAGCGATCTGGAATGAACACTTACGATTTGACCAGCCACTCGTCTTTCACGGGAGTTAATGGATTGCTGTTTGCGGATTTTGACAATGGAACAGCTGCGCGAAATCGTTTCGGTGGAGCTGGTTTAGGTGCAAATGAAACCTTTGAAGCCCGAGGCGATTCTGGCGGTCCTGGGTTCAAAGTAGGAGCCGACGGTGAACTAAAGATCGTCTCGGTCGTGTCCGCTACCCGCTTTTCTGGTGGAACTTTCGACATCAACAACTACCAGGGCCGTGATAATTCTTTTGGCGAAGGAAGGATCAACACGAATGTGCCTTTCTTCAACTCATCCTTCATCGAGCCAACTGTCAATGCGACCCCGTTCCATGCGGTGATCGACATGGATTTTCAAGTCCTTGGCAACGATGGGGTGACTGAAGATCTTGTCATCAACGTACGAGACGATGGCGGGGAGATCGTTGTCAGTCTAAATAATCTTTCTGCTCCAGGAGTCTATTCAGGCGAATATTTTCGTGTCGCGACGAACGAATTAAGTGGGCTGACAATACGTGGTGGTGAGGATCGGGAAACATTTCGAATCGAAGGCGATTTGGGAATTGATATTTCTATCGACGGCGGCCAAAGCGATGACACTGTTCAGGCAAGTGATCAGCCCAATTTGTGGAATCTAAACGAATTCGAAGAAGGAACGTTACAAATCGATGGCGCTTCGACGACCGTGAGTTTTACTAACGTCGAAGACCTCCTCGGTGGGACTTCAACGGATCATTTTGCCTTCGCTGCAAACGGAAGCTTCGAAACGATCGATGGTGGAGCCGGGATGGACGAGCTCGATTTTTCGGCCCTTACGGCTTCGGACGTGGTGCTTACAGCCTTGGGAACGACCGACGGATTTGAGGGCACCGTTGGTAACGGGGCAATTGAAGAATCATTTTTCAATATTGATAGTTTGATTGGCAGCTCAGTTGAATTGGATTCTGTTCGCGGACTTGATGCGATTTCTACTTGGACAATCGATAACGGCTCCAACTCTTATAGCTCTGGGATTCATACGACCAACCTATCCAGTTACGTAACATTCATTGGAGGATTGGAGGCAGATACGTTTGAAATCACGGCCTCCAGTGTCGGCGTCGACCTCAACGGAAATGCCGGTGCAGACGTTTTCAACCTAAATTCGAACAATGTCATGAACCTGACAATCGACGGGGGAACTGAAAGCGACACGGTCAATGGGCCAGATGCAGCAATGGTCTGGAATTTGACTGGAAGCGAGACCGGCGACATGCCTCTGCTAAACTCAACCTTTCTTGAGATAGAGCAAATAAACGGCGGCAACTCCGACGATACATTCAACCTCAGCGTTGCGATCTTAGACGTATCAATGGACGGCGGTGGTGGATTCGATATTGTGAACGGCCCAAACGCTGAAACGGTTTGGAGCCTGACCGCGAGTAAAGCTGGTGAATTGCCTTCCACCAATTCGCAATTTGCCGACATCGAGCAGATTATCGGAGGAAGTTCGACGGACACTTTCGAGTTAAGCAGCAACGTCCTCGACATTTCCATTCATGGTGGAGATGGACAGGATCGGGTCGTTGGCGCAGATATTGAAAATCTCTGGAATTTATTTCAGCCGTTAAAAGGAGAACTTGCTGCACAGAACCTTTCATTTGAAGACGTTGAAGAAATCTCCGGCGGCAACACGTCGGACATGTTTCTTGTCCAGCCAGGAAACATTGGATTCTCAATTAACGGCATGGACGGGGAAGACCAAATCAACGGCCCCGACGAAGCAACAACATACGTCATTGATGCTGATCGAGCCGGAGAGATCAATCCCTCAAATGTGACCTTTAACGATATCGAAATCATTAGAGCTGGTTCAGGGAACGATAGGTTTGAACTTTCAGCTGCTGGTACCAATGTAAGTCTATTTGGTGGTGCAGGAGTTGATCAGGTAAGTGGCGACAATATTGAAAATGAATGGCACCTCGTTGGGAATCACGTTGGAACCATTCAAGCTCAAACGATTAACTTTAGGCAAGTTGAACGAGTTGTCGGTGGTGCAGTCGAGGATCGGTTCATAATGAACGCCGGCAATCTCGGTTTCACCATCCACGGCATGGATGGTAATGACCAAATCATCGGGCCGGATGTGGCGACTCAATATGTTGTCTCCTCCTCGGAAGGTGGCTCAACCTCTCCTGCCAATGTGAGTTTTGGCGATATTGAGACGATCATAGCGGGAAGTGCCGCAGACGAATTCCAGCTGACTCCGGCAGGAAGCGATGTTTACATACTTGGTGGAGACGGAAACGATCAGATCACTGGCGCCAATGTTGACAACGATTGGAATCTATCTAGCGACAACTTCGGATTGATCTTTGACAAATTCATTGCATTCATTGATGTTGAAAAAATCAACGGCGGTACTGAGACGGATCAATTTTTCCTCGGCGAGGGGAATCTTGGATTCAGTATTGATGCGATGGCAGGGGCAGACAGCCTGTTTGGACCAGATTTGCATCGAACTTATACGATCGATGGAGCCAACTCGGGATCGGTGAACTTTTCAGACGTTCAGTTTGAGAACTTGGAAAGCCTGACTGGCGGCAATAAGTTCGACCGATTTGTTTACACCAGCGACGTATCATCAATCGGGCCGATCAACGGTGGAGAGGGGCCGGATCTACTTGATCTATCCGCCAGAAGCAATGTTAATGCTCAAATCACTGGACTTGGTAACAATGCCGGAGCCGATGGGTTTAACGGAATTGCAACCAACGTCGGTGGTGGATTTAGCAATATCGGTATGTTATTCGGCAGCGCGACGGCCAACGATGATTCGCTTGTCGGGGCTAACGAGCCAGCGTTTTGGATCCATAAGCCCAACGTTGGAACCTATCGGATTGGCAACAAGCAAATGGTGTTCAACGGATTTGAGTCGCTTGTCGGTGGCAACCAAGCCGATTGGTTTCAGGTTAATGCTTCTCCTGTAGCACCGCTGACAGTTGTTGGTAGTGATCCGACGACTCGTCCCGGCGATGTCTTTAAGCTTGACTTTACCGGCACCAATAACATGGAGTGGGATTACATTAACCCTGGTGTGGGGAGGTTCACATCTGGAAACCGAATGCCGATTACTTACATCGGCATCGAAACGCTTGACGTTTTTGATTATGGAGATGCAGTCAATAGTTTTGGAACCGTTAAAGCCGCCAATGGTGCTCGTCATCGGTTGGGGACGCCCCTGCGTTTGGGTGCTGAACTGGATCCCGATGCAGACGGACAGCCAAGTGTTAATGCTTCGGGCGACGACGTAAGTTCTTTGGATGACGGCGATGGTGTCTTGCTTCCTGGAACTTTGATCCCGCACTTTCGAGCGGCAGCATTTGTGAATGCATCCCATTCCAGTCGGCTCGATGCTTGGATTGACTACAACAGTGATGGCGTTTTCACCGCTAATGAAAAAATCGCTGACAAACTGCAGATGACGCCCGGCAACAATCGAATTGAATTTTCGGTGCCGCTTTCGGCGGTCACCGGCTTAACAACGGCCAGGTTCCGATTAAGTTCTCACGGAGGCGTGGGGCCAACAGGGCCAGCGGCAGATGGAGAAGTCGAAGATTATCAGATCAGCGTCTCAGCGGTCAGCAATGGGGCAGCGAGATTGTTGCCGGACCCATTTCAGCCTGGAACCTCAAAACAAATGTTGGTTGCTGCCGGAACCAACGGCCACGACACGATCGTATTTGACAATGATCCGGGACGCTACGATGTCCAAATCAATGGGAGGTCGGCTGGAGTTTTCAGTTTTGCGGCAGTCGACCGGATCGGTTCCTATGGCCTGAACGGAAACGACTCGATCATTGTGACCAGCGACATTACCGATCGAAGTGAATTGTATGGCGACAATGGCAACGACGATTTGTTTGGGGCCGCCAATTATGACTTCATCAAAGGCGGATCCGGGAACGATCGGCTGTTTGGCCACCATGGCAACGATCAATTGTTCGGTGAAAATGGTAACGACAAATTGTACGGCCACGCTGGCAACGACATCCTTTCGGGAGGGAATCAGCATGACACGTTGTACGGTGGATTAGGTCGTGATATCAACTTCGCTGGCACCGGCGGGGATTGGCTGTTCGGTCAACGTGATGATGATATTTTGTTGACGGGCAAGACGGCGTTCGACAATGATTACCGAGCGCTTTCCAGCGTTTCGAAAGAGTGGACTTCGACTCGGAATTATGAAACGCGAATCAGAAACATTCGTTCCGGACTTGGACCGGTTCTCGGAGGAACAGGGGTTCGGTTGGAGTACGGTATCACGATGGCGGATGATAAAGTCAAAGACGAAGTCTTCGGCGGGCTTGAGGCAGATTGGTTCGTGATCGCGGGATTGGGCGACATCTTGCATGACCAAGACATCACGGAAACGGTTTCTTGAGCCGGTATCGCTGTCAGCGGCTGTTTTGCTCTCGATCGTTTCACGCGCTGAGTTGGTTCGGCGCAAAGAGCCGGTTGTCCGGAGGCTTAGTGAGTAAGCATAAGAATTCGAACAAGGTAGGTCAGGCTATTGCCTGAATGCTCCTAGTGCATTGTTCCAATTTGATTTTAGGATGAGCCGTTTTGGCGCTAGCCACG
>CAZPTT010000020.1:54395-57595 GCA_964589435.1 uncultured Pirellulaceae bacterium | reverse complement strand
CGTTTAGTTGATAGCTTCGGTTTAGCTGACAGCTTCGGCTTCGGTTGAATGCCCTGTCATGCCTGAAATGGTGAGTGCCATGCTATCGCTTGCTTGAGCATGCCCGCGCAAACGAGAAGTCACTCAAAGGCAGTTGCAGCCGGACAAAACTGCTATCGCTTCGCCCACTTGGCAGCGTCATGTGGTTGCTGCCAGCGTCGGTTTGCTATCAAACGGGTGCCATCAGCGACGTCAATTCGATGTTAACTTGTAGCAATTATTTGAATTGTATCGGAAATTCTAATGAGTTCGATCTTTCCGTGTCGATGAAATCTATCACATGTACCACTTTTACGGGTGCCAAGTGCGCACGTTATTGTTGGTTAACTGAAAACTGATAGCGTCGAGATTCGTCTCGGGAGACATCGATGAAGAAAAGATTGAGCATCTTCTGCACCGCTTTAGCAATGTTTGCTGCAAACTCTGCAGAAGCTCAGTTGGGGCATAGGCTAGGCGACCACTTTGGCAATCGTGGCGGCGGCATTCAAGGTTCACAGCCTGTTTTCCAAAACTTCTCTAGCGAGATTGGGCTTGGCTCCGGTCGACGTGGAGCCAACGGTCGGGCGGGCGGAGCTGGCAAGCCTGGACGGTTGCTGTTTCGCTCGAGCACGGCAGACAGAGGCCTTGGTTTCGATGGCTCATATCTATCCTTGCAAGCCAAGAATCGGTTGTTCGAAGATCAACTCGATGGTCGTTGGTTGATCCAAGGTAACGTCCACCACTCAATCGAAGACGATGGTGGTTTCTTCGCCAACGTTGGTTTGGAGCGGGTATTCTCGATTGATGCTGCCGGTGCAGACATCAGCTTGAGTGCTTGGTACGACTACGACGGTGACAAGCGAACCGGCTTCACTCATGACTTTCATCAAGTCGGTGCAAGTGCTCAAATCAAGACAAGAAAATGGGACATTATTGGAAACGGCTACTTCCCGGTTGGAATTCAAGAGTACGCTTTCGGCTCGGCAACCAACAGTTTTGTCGGCAACTCGATCGTCGTCATCCCGGGTGTCGATGCGGCTCTCGAAGGATTTGATGTTACGCTTCGCAGCCGACCTGAGCGATTGGCTTTCGTGAACGGAACAATCGACCTTGGTGGTTATCAATACAGTGCGGAATCGGTCAACGCATTTGCAGGTGGACGTGTTCGATTAGGCTTTCAAATGCCACGCGGATTCATCGTCAATGCTGAAGTTAATCATGACGAACGATTCAATACGACGGGTGTTCTAAGCGTCGGCTGGTTGTTTGGTGCAAACGCAAGCGGTCATGGTCATGAGTATTCAGGTATCGGTCGCGATCTTGAGATGACAGTTCGTAACGATCACATCGTTCGCTTCAATCAAGGCTTTGAAGTCGCCCTCGATCCTGAAACGGGTGCTGCGTACAACGTAGTCCACGTCGACAACAATGCTGATCCTGCTTTTGCAGACGGTACTGCTGAAACACCGTTCGCAGATTTGCTCGCCGCACAAAACAACAGTGTTGAAGGCGACGTGATCCTGGTCAATTCAGGTGACGGTACCGACCGTAGCATGGATCGTGGTATCACACTTAAGAATCGTCAGCGTCTTTGGAGTAACGGCCAAGACTTGCTGATTCCGATTCAGAATGGCGAGAACTTCCGCTTGAGCACGGATCCAAGCGGTATCACACCGACGATCTCTAACGATGGTGGCTTCGCGGTCGTCACGATGGCGGATGACAACGATATCGCTGGCTTGAACATCGATGGTCAAGGTGCCCAGTTCGCAGTTTGGGGTAACGGTAACGAAGGAAGCCTTCGCAACAACACAATCTCGAATGCGGATTCTGACGGTGTTCGAGTGGCTGGCATCAGCGGTGACTGGACTTTCTCAGGGAATACATTCTCCAACAACGGACGTGATGGCTTGTTCATGCTAGATGCATTGGACACAACGGCCACATTGACATTCGAATCCAACACGGCCACCAACAATGCATTCGAAGGTATTCACCTTCGAAACTACGATCCTGCAGCGGTTGAATTCTTGAGCAACGTAACGAGCAACAATGTTCGTCACGGTATGATTCTTGAGAATTACTTAAACACGGCTGGTGCTGAAGGAATCGTTATCCAAAATCACATTGCCGACGAGAACGCTGGTTCTGGTCTGTTCATGAATGGCGGTAGCGGCAACCTGGCGATCTTAAATTCCAACATCACCAACAATGGTGGTTCAGGCGTCATCGTTCGCAACTGGGCGAACACAGCATCTGAAACGATCATTGTCGGAACGAGTAACAATGGCACCAGTAACTTGACTGGAAACGGCGACTTCGCCAACCTCCAGTTCTTGATCGACGAAGCGGGAGTCAATTCTCGAGTTGTCGTCACCGACCAAACGCTTAGCGACGGTATCCGAGGTCTTGCGGCCAAAGTCGAAGGAATTACTGGAGCAGGCGTTCGCTCAACACTTGACATTGACATCATTGACAATGTGGAGATCAGCCGAAACGTCAACGATGGTATCCGACTTTCTGCTACCAACAGCGGCTTGATCAATGCGAACATTACAAACTCGGATCCGGCACAGCCTCTGCAGATTGTGGACAACACTCGCGGTGCTGGAGCTGGAATTCAGATCACTGCGGACGGCCTAAACGGTCAGGCTCCGGGTGAAGTGAATGCCAACATTGAAAATGTAACAATCATCAACGAGCAGAGCCAAGTGGTTCGACCTGGATTGCCGGATTTGATCATCCCTACGGCTGGAGTTGGAATCAACTCCATTAACAACGGCTTGGTTGACGTGTCGGTTTCCGATTCGACGATTGGAATCGCAGACCAACCACTTCTCCAAGACACTGAGAATGGCGTGTTGATCAACCTCGACAACAACGGCAGCCAGTTGATCAACAAGATCAAGCTGGACAACTTGACGATGTTTTCAAACTTTGGAGTTGTGTTGCTAACCGGAACCGAAACGTATTCGGATCTTAGCTTGACGAATTCGAGACTATTCCCCAACGGTATTTCGAGCATTGGCGGCAGGTCAGACGATACGCCATTCGGAGATAGCATCGGAACCAATGGTGTCTTCGTGCAGGCGACTGGACAAGCCGTCTTCTCGGGTTCGGACAATCAATTTTATTCACCAAACTCCTTCTATACCAATCCTAATTTTGGATTGTCTGAAGTC
>CAZPTT010000020.1:50567-54295 GCA_964589435.1 uncultured Pirellulaceae bacterium | reverse complement strand
TTGATGCGTTCGATCAAAGTACGATTTCGACTCGGATCGCGTCCAATGTGTTCACTGACAACTTCGAACGTGGTTTGAGCCTGAACACTTTCAGTAGTGCGACGATCAACGCGGTCGTGACCGGCAACTCATTCTTCGGTAACGATCGCGGTGAAGATGCCGACAGCACTCAGCCTCCAATCGGAACAGGTACTGCCTCGGGGCCAACCGGAGCCATTGCTGAATCTGGCTTCGCTGACTTTGAAGCGATCAACAATGAGGAGTTCTACTTCCGAGACTACGAGACTTTGATTCTCATCGCTGGCGACGACGGAACTCCAATTGACTTGGCAGGTGCTGACCTTCCCGGCAACACGATTGGATTCTTTTTCCCAGGTAACACTGGACTCGATATCTTCGGAAACCCAGTTGCCTTGGGCGTAGCGAGACTAAACTTGTCGATGTCAAGCAATGCATTGCAGCTTGGCCCGGATCTGCAAGACTTCTCGGTTGCTCCAGGGGACTTCACTCTTGGACTTGACGGGTTGACCAACGGATTCACCGGTGGCATTCCTGGAATCTCAGATGTTGCCTTCCCTGCGACAGACGCTTTGATCGACGCCGAAGAAGGATTCTTCACCGGCCAGAACTTCACTTTCCCAAGCCACTAAACGGCGAAAGATTAGTGATGAAAAACCAAAGCCCAGCAACAATCGTTGCTGGGCTTTTTTTGTCGGAGCGATAAGGACAATAAGGGCCAGTGCTTGATTCGCGTCGCTGTGAAAGCGCCGCTGATTATCTTTTCCGCAGCCAAGTGAACCTCACCGCGTGCGTCGCAGAGTCAAAGCACCGACACCAAAGACCAACACCATCAGGCTGGACGGTTCTGGTACGGCCACGAATTCGCCAAACGTCACGCCAGTCAGATTTAGCTGATACGTGCCACCGCCGATGGCTGAATTTTGCCAATCGGCAAACGAGCCTGCGTCTGGATTTTGGCCAAACAACGCGTCGGGGTTATCGTTGAATGTTGCAAGCAAATTGCCGGCAGCGTCAATCGCGTTGTCTTCCAATCCTCCAATCACAACAATCGCAGACGACCCAACAACTGGGTTCAGTGGATTATCGATTAGCGGATTTGGAAATGATGCTGTGTCCGCTAATTGAGAGTGAAAGGTACTATTGAAAGTATCGATGTCGTCGTTTGCCATGAGCAAATTACCTGTAACGTCGAACAGGTAAAGATGGGTGTCGTCCTCGGTGCCTGAAGTGTCGGCAACGATTGACCAGGTAGCCTCGTTGAAGGTCACAAAGTAGGCATCTTGATCGACGTTTGAAAGCGAGCCAGTAATCGAATCAAATATCGTGCTCGAAACGGTTGTTTGAAAACCGCCCACGGGAAAATCCCCCGCATCGCCGCCCCCGTTGGCAATCTCATCCCACGTGTCTGCAAATGAATTCGGCGACGTTAGAATAACCAAGAGAAACAGAAGAGTAAGCTGCTTAAGCATGATATTTTCCCGGTGAGATGGAAGCAGGCAATAAAGAATTGGCGGACACTGCAATTTGGTGGGTTTCGAAAATTATACTTTGGCAACTCACGCCAATGCAACGTTTTTCTTGACAATCTCAATGCCATCTAAAATCCATGAAAACGCGAATTCCAGCCGAAAATCGCCTGCAAATCATCAACCAAAACAGACCACCCAACATGGGCACCAATCGCAGGACACAGATTGCCATGCCCAACTGAATCTTACCTCCGGAAGCTTGTTAAAAAATGAATTTGATTCCAAGCCGATTGACGTTGCTAACTTTCCTGTTGGCAACATGTAATATTGTCACCGTTTGCCAACCGGTTGCTGCCGACCAACCAAACATCTTGTGGCTTTCCGCCGAAGACATTAGCCCCCATCTCGGCTGCTACGGCGATCCTCACGCGATCACTCCAGCCATTAACCAACTGGCCAGCGAGGGCGTTCGCTACACACACGCGTTTACAACGGCCGGCGTTTGCGCGCCTTGTCGCAGCGGCATCATCACCGGAATGTACCAAACGTCGATCGGCACGCACCACATGCGATGCACCGCTCAACTGCCAGATTTCATCAAGCCGTTCCCAATCTACTTGCGAGACGCCGGATATTTTTGCACCAACAACTCCAAAACTGACTATCAATTCAAACACGACAAGGATACTTGGGATCAGTCCGGTCGCAAGGCTCACTGGCGGAACCGAAAAAACAAATCAAAGCCGTTCTTTTCGGTTTTCAACTTCACGGGTTGCCATGAGTCGGGAATCGCCAACGACGAAAAATACGCGAAGGTAACCGTGGGCCTGATTCCGTCTGAACGCCAAGACGCCAACAAACTCACAACACTGCCACCTTACTATCCAGACTCTCCAGCCGTTCGCGAAGATTGGAAACGAAATTATGAGCTGATTACAGCGATGGATCATTGGGCGGCCGATTTAATTGAACAACTTAAACAAGATGGTCTGTACGAAAATACGATCATCATGTTTTGGTCAGACCACGGGGTCGGATTGCCACGTGCCAAACGATGGCTCTACGATTCAGGAACGCACATTCCACTCGTTGTCCGCATTCCGAAAAAATACCGGAGCGACGATCAAGGCAAACCTGCTTCGGTTTCTGAGCAATTGATCAGTTCAATTGACCTCGGGCCAACCGTACTCAATCTTGCGGGAGTCCAGATTCCCCCCCACATGCAAGGCCGACCATTTCTTGGTTCGCAGATACCGCAGCCCAGAGCATACGTTTTTGGCGCACGAGATCGGATGGACGAGCGATACGACATCATTCGATCGGTGCGGGACAAACGATTTCGCTACATCCGCAATTATGAACCGTTGAAGACCTACTACCAATTTATGAATACTCCTGAAAAAGGGCGGACGATGCAGGAGATCCGGCGAGTGACCGGCCAACCGAACATTTCAACGGGCGTCGCCCAATTTTTGTCCACGACAAAACCAATCGAAGAGCTTTACGATTTGGAATCGGATCCGCACGAGATGCAAAACTTGGCTGAAAACCCTGAGCACAAGACGCTACTTAATCGAATGCGTGGTGTTCACAAAAACTGGGTTCGAGAAACGAGAGACCTTGGCCTGATTCCCGAATCAATGTTACTTGCGCAAGAAGCGAAGCTCGGAACTCAACATGCAATCTTGAGCCAACCCGGCCAAGAAAATCTCAGCCGGCGGCTTGGCGACATTGCATCCTTGGCATCCAGTGGAGTCAAGGCACTTCCCCAATTGCTGACTGGTTTGAAAGATTCGAACGAGGCGATCCGCTACTGGGGGGCAACTGGAATTGGCAACATTGGGATCAGCGAGATGCGATCCGATTCGGCGCTCGACGATGATTCCATTGCAGCCGTCAAAGAACAAATCCACGCTCGGCTTCTTGACTCATCCGCGACGGTTCGAGTTGCTGCGGCGCGAGCCATGGCCAGGTTGGGCGCCCCTGAACAGGCTTTGCCAGTGCTAACCAACGAATTGGAAAGCGACCAACCATGGGTCCGTTTACAAGCCGCTATTGTGCTCGATGAAATGGACGAAGCAGCTCGGCCTGCAATCCCAATTCTGCGAAACGCACTAACCAACCAGCCGAATAAATATATCACTCGAGTTGCCAACCGAGCGCTCAATCAACTGGAAGGAACTGATCGGGTGGTTAAGTAACCCAATTTCAGTAGCCAAATTTAATGGCTGAAATTTA
>CAZPTT010000020.1:42372-50467 GCA_964589435.1 uncultured Pirellulaceae bacterium | reverse complement strand
AAATTTAATGGCTGAAATTTAGATCTTCAGAGAGTGTTGACTTCGTAGATTCAACTCGATGCATCACCTTAGAACTTCGCTCGCATCTCATTCCGCATGATCGCTTCTTTGGCGGCGGTCGACACATCAATATCCGCGTGACCGTTTGCGATCCTCAGCAGCCCAGCCTGAGCGGCCGGATTATTCATGCGTTCGAGCGCCATCACGATACGATGCCAGCGGCGCAAATCGGTGAAGTTAATATTGGGACGGGTTGCCGCCGTTTTCAAAATTTTGCCAATTCGAAATCGAGTTTCAGTCGAAATGGTCTGCTCAAGGGCTCGGCGAAGTTCGACTTCGGCTTTTGCGCGCACCAACATCAACTGCTTCATCGCCTTTTCGCGACGTGCAAATTTTGGATGATCCAGCCGTTGAATCAAGTCAATCAGATCAAGCCCTGCTTCATTGCCGGTTTCCTTTTCAATTCGCTCAATCAACATCGGAAGAAACTCAGCCTCGCGATCCACCAGCCCCGCCGTTGCCGCCAGCGAAGGTCTAATCGAGCTGGCCCCCATTCCGTTCCACAATTGCTTAAACGAACCCTTCTCGCTTGCCCGGTCGACCCGAAACAACATCGGCTTAAAATCCCAAATGATTACCGAAGTATCCGTTGTGCCAGACGCTCCCGTTGCGAAAGTAAAATCCAATGGCGAAATCGCAGATGCATTTAAATGTTCAGTATGCCCTTCAAACTCGGCGATCGCTTGCCTGGTCAACAAATCCCATGCGACCGCTTTTTGATCCCACCCCGCCGAAACCAAAAAGCGGTTGTCAGCCGAAAACGACAATGATTGAACCGTTTCTTTGTGATTGACCAACGTGTACTTCGCACGATGAGGATCCCGCAAATCCCACAAGTCGACTTTTTCGTCCCGATAGGTAGCGGCGACCCACAGATTGTTCGGCGACACCGCGACTGGTTTCGGAATTCCATCCGGGCCACGCAAATCGATTCGAGACTTATTCTCCAAATCAATAACGGTTGTCTGAAACTTGCTCCTTCCATTTGACCGAAACGCGATCACCAACCGGCCGTCTCTTGACATCCCAGCTCTCTGTTCGTTGCCAGTCCTCCATTTTCGTTGGCCGACCATTTGGACGCCGGGAAATGAATATCGTTCAACGTGAGTGGTTCCCAACACGACGACTTCCGTACCGTCTTGAGAAAAATAGGCAGCTCGTGCATCAGTTTCAATATCTGAATGCAACTTCCCGCTCTGAGTCTTCCAAATCTTCACCTTCTCGCTGGAGCCTGCTGCCGTCATGAAGTACTCTCCATCGGCAGAGAAATCGATTGTCTCGATGAAGTTATTTTCATGAGCCATGACTTCGCAAAGCTTTGCTTTCGACTCCACCTCATAAATCGTGATGACGTTCTCGCGGTCACGTGTCGCCAACAATTTTCCATCGCTGGAATACTGAAGCCGATAGATTCCGATTGCCTTGGGAGTCTTTCCAAATTCTCCGATTCGCCAAACCGCGTGCTTGGGCAGTTGCTGCTCCTGACCAATCAATCCGCTGTTAGCGCAGCAGAGTGAGCCTAACAAGGACAAGCAAATCAAAATGTAACGGGCAGGTTTCATGCTTGGATTGTATCAAGAAAAAGCAATGGACTCCAAACGCCCAGCCAGGCTCTCACCGAGCAAAGTATCGTCGAATTCTTTTGCTCAACGAGAATCATGCAGATACAAAAATCGCCCGACAACTTTTCCGGCAGGTGACCAATCACCAAGAAAGCCAGCGACTATTGGGCAAAACACGACAACAGTCAAAAATTTCGGAACCCGCCTCACATTGGCTCGTCCAAAAAATCAACCTAATAAAGTCAGCCGCTCATACGTTAGAATGCTGTCGGCCAATCAGGCCACGCCTACAACTGAACCTAACCGGCATCTACAAAAGCGTTTTTCATGAGATCCTTTACAGACAGATTGGGACGTTCCAGATTGCTATTGGTCGCCTTGGGAATATCCTTGGGCTACTTGGCCAGAATAGTACTAGGGGCTCCAGAAGTTGACTCGCCGCCCACTCGATCGTTCGACAGCCCGATCGTTGCTCCCGATGTCGAAATGATCGATTTGCCTCTCTTGAATTATGACGGGACAAAGAGCGGGCCTCAGAGGAACAACAAAAAGAGCGATGAACAAGGAAACAGCGAACGGAGAGACAGCGAACGGAAAAACGGCGAACAGAGAAACGGCGATCGGAAGAACCTTGACGTTTCAGGAATTGTTCCGGCTATTTCCCTACCAGAGGTAAAGACGCTGGCGACACTGGATCCAGATTCCAACACTTCATCAGCGACCTATGTGAACTTCGTCGACTATGCCAACGATACGACTTCGCATGGCAACTCTGCAATTTTTGAGCCGCATGGCGAACAAGTTTGCGCATCAGGTTGTGCACTCAGCCGGCATCCAACCGGCAAACTTTCTTCCACTCGCTACCTGGAACTGATTGACGCATTTTCCAGCGGCAGCGATACCCAATCGAAAAGCGCGCTTGAAGAATTACTTTTTTACGGGCCGCAGACCAAAACTATGTTCGCCGATTACGGACCTGGCAACCTGTCAAAAAGCAAGACCAACCTTCTCACCGACCAACTCCAGTTCTCACATGCATACGTCTCCATCCGGGTGGTCGACCAACAAGGCATCGTACGAACATGGCTAGATCCAACGCGTGTTCCCTTCGATCGCCGACACGTCTTCGAAATGCAAACGAAGAACCTTCAGCCACTGGTTACCAGCGGAACACTGAAACGAGTCGGTCTCGATCATGTTTGGATGCGTTTGTGACTTGAAGGCGTTCACTTTGTGGCAGGGCCGTGGTTCACGGTTCAACAGTGTGATGACCGGTGGCAACGCCTGGAACACATTTGGATTAGCGACGGCACTGATGACTGCGAAGGTTTTGTTGAAATCAAAATTGAGTTGGAGCTCGACAATGAAAACGGCTAGAACCACTTTGGGAGTTCGCGCTATCACGCTGATCGTCGTTGCGGCGAGCGTGTTTTTGATGGTGCTAATGCCTGCCCCCGCCAATGCAGATCCGTGTGGCATGGTTCCGCCGATTTACACTGGTGCCGAAGCACCAATCACGCGAATTGGCTTGCAACAGACTTATGTATATTTCGATGACGGTGTTGAATCGTTTGTGATTCGACCGGGCTTTCGAGGCAAGATCGATAGTTTTGGAATGCTGATTCCGTTTCCGACGCCGCCTTCGCTGCGTAAAGTTCCCGACAGCATCGAATTCGCCCTGTCCAACACTACTGAACACCGCTGAACCGTGAGACGCCGGATATGAATGCCCGGTCGCGTACAAACATTACTGTTTCTAAATACGAGAAGAAGCATGAACCAATTGCATAATTCAGCCGACACAATTTCTATTCGCTCGTTTCCGTCCCGCCTCGCGACGTCTTCCCTCGCAGTAGCGATTGTTTTGACGATGATGGTTTCGATCGCGCATTCGGATCCTTGCGGGATGGTTCCACCCATTTATGTCGGGGATCAATCGCCGATTGCTCGAGTTGGCTTGCAGAAGACATACGTGTTCTACAAAGACGGCGTTGAGACGTTTGTTATCCGGCCAGGATTTTCAGGCAACATCGATAACTTTGGAATGTTGATCCCATTTCCGAATCCTCCTGAGCTTCGCAAAGTCTCCGACAATATCTTCGAGCAAGTCGCCAACGCGGTTGACCCACCGGAAGTCGTTGTTGATTTAAGAGTCCGGCGAATGATGATGAAAAATAACATGGGAGCTGCACCGGCTTCCGCTTCGACTGATAAAAAACTCGAATTCCGAAGCCGGGTCAAAGTGCTGAAAAAGGAAGCGGTGGGTATGTACGAGGTCGCCGTTCTTGAGGCCGGCAGCGCGGACGCACTCAAACTTTGGATGGATCAAAATGGTTATCAATATCCTGACGGAATGGACAAAGTCACCAATGACTACGTCGATTCGGGCTGGTGTTTCGTTGCGGTAAAAACAAAAGTCGGCAGCAAAGACGCCGCCGAGCCTCGCCCAGGTCAACGAACAGTAAACGCCAAACTTCCGGCCGGCAGTGTGTTTGATGGTAACGTGCAAGGCATGGGATTCCGATTCAAGTCGGAGGAACTAGTCGTCCCAATGCGACTGTCTGCCTTCAACGAAGGTGAATTGCGAAACGTGATGTACCTATTGACCGATGGCCCACGTAAAATTCGTGCGATCCCGGAAGAGTATGTTGTCCGGCAAATTTCTGGCCAAGACCTATTTGACAATGTCACTAAGCCACTTCCGCTTCGCATTATCGGCGGGACGGAAGCGGATATTCCTCAGTTCCAAAGAACGGGACTTCCCGAACGAAGGAATCCCATCCCTCAAAACGGTGTCGCCAGAGATCTGTTCGCCGCCGATTTGATCGCTGCGACAGGTACCAACCTTTCGCTCGACCACGAGGAGCAGGAAAAAGAACTGCTACGAATCGGCGAGCACCTGGGGTTACGAGGTGGAGAAGCCGACGCGGTCAACCGGGAGGCCCTTCTTGAGGCTCGCGAGCTAACCACAAAAAATGGATTGGCCATGTTAAAGGACATGACGCTGACGGTGGTCGACGGCGACTTCCCTCGTGAAGTCATCGCCAATGAGAACTTGACATTTGCCGAATTCAAAATGCCAGCCGGCAAGAACAATACCATGAATTACGACGCCAACCGTTTTGGCCCCGGTCTTAAAAAGCAAGGCGTTTTAAAGGTGGGAGCTCTCGACCACGCCAGCCCGTTGCAGCGAATCACCGGCAACAAACAATCCTCAATGCCATTCGCGCTAAAGAAACTGGCGCTTCCGGGTACGTTCGGCATCATGTTGTTCGGTTTGGTAATTACTTTATTGCCAAGAACGAAAAACCGCTCGGCCAATAAATTGATCACCGTACTCGTGATCAGTATTGGGCTCGCACTGAGCCTCGGAGCCGTGGAAACTTACGCGGCAAGAACAGCCACAAATACCGCTTTGCTTCATTCACAATACGACGATGGGTTGATTGAAAAACTGGCCAGCTCAAAAACGGCACATGACGCCATGGCAGAGCTGAGGAAACGAGCAAAAGCCAATGAAGCCGATCGCGAATCCATCGTTCAATCGCTGCTAAAGGTTGCCAAAGAAGGCGAGCAGTTGCCTAAACGAGGCTGGGCCATTGCCGCGTTAGCAGAAATTGGCGGGCAAGACGTGGACGAGTATTTGCTGAACATTCACGCCAGCAGCCGTCAACCCAAGTTGGTGCGAACTTGGGCGGCAGCGGCGCGAGTTTCGATGACCCGAACAGTCAACGGACTCATAGAAAAGGCCAATCTGGTTCCGCAGTTTCCTTCGCTTGGACGTCCGATTGGAATTCGAATTGTCGAAAAGATGAATGGCGATGGCGACAAAGGCGACCCCGAAAAAGTTCTCGCCGTCACTCAGAAAGTCCCCCAACTGCAAACGTCGCTTGCACCCGCCATCATGGCGTTCGGTGCCGAAAAATTATCCGACGTCATGCTGACCGCAAAAGACAACAACGTCCGCCGAATTGCGGCGGGCTATTTGGGTGCGATGGCCGGGAAGGGCGATGCGGATGAAGTCGTCTCCCATGTCATTGAACGTCTGCAATTTGATGCAAGTGCTACATCCGTTCCCTGGAAACGCGGCGCGTTGTTTATCCCTTCAATCAATTGGAGTAAAGAAGATGCGCTTTCTCTCGTTGGCAACTTGATTCGATGGCATTTGTGGTGCGACATCAATCAGAAGACAAACGAACAGAAGCAAATCCACAACAACATCCGCAGCCTTGGACTCGCCAGAGCCGCCGGCTATCAATCGCCAGGTTGGCAAGAAGCCGAAACGACCGTCTGGCTAACTGCATTCGGCAAAGCAGCTGGCGCTGACGAGATCAAAAAGATCTTGGCAGAGCAGGGCGTCTCCAATGACGACGCTTACTCGGCTGTTCTCAAGTCTATCAAATAGAAGTAATCGAATAGAGCCCGGCATTTATCTAGGCACCGATTTGAGCTTTGTTCCAATTCGATTTTAGGATGAGCCGTTTTGGCGCTAGCCACGGTTTCGCCCTAAAAACCGGGGCTGGCGGCCAAACGGCTCACATAAGGAACCGGAACTTTGCATTGGAACAAAGCACTAGCAACCATTGCGGATGATCAGCCGAATGCAAACTTCTTCACGGCCTAAAAAACGGCAACAAACCCCGAATGATCGATCCAATCGCTTGTTTTGCGTAAAAAGAGCGTGCCGGGTTAACAATTTCGTTGCCCCAGCATGAATGTCGAACCAGACTGAACCTTCACCTGAAGTTCCCTTCAAGCCACTTCTCAGCTTGAAGATGAAGGGATTTTTATGAATTGATTCACCATGTTCCACACCTCAGTCAGGCCAATCCATGAACATTCGCAATCTAACCGCCTTCGCCGTCATAGCTGTTCTTCTAATCGCCAACGTCGGATTTGCTGACGTGACCAACGGAGGCTTCGAGACGGATGATTCATCCGGCGGAGACTCTGCTGGAGCAAGTGCATGGAGCGGATTTTCTGGTAGTGGCTTCACATCGTCTCAATCTGCCAGCCCATTTGAAGGTGTCAACGTCTTTAAAATCTTCGGCCCGTTCGATAGTCAACCGGATGAAGCTGGAATCTTTCAAGATCTCGCTGCATCAGCAGGTCAAGTCTGGACGGCTTCCGCTCAAGTACAACACTGGGCTGGCGACGCCATGCAAGGCGACACATTCGGTGCGGTTCAACTCCAGTTTTTCGACGGTGGTGGAACGCAACTAGGATCGACGCTTCAATCCAGTGTTGTCGATGCAGCGACGACTCAAGACCAGTGGAACCTACTCAGCATCAGCGGTACGGCTCCTACCGGAACGGCTGATGCTCGTATTTTGTTGGTTCATGCCCAACCGACCGGTGGAGACTTTGGGGGCTCGGCCTTTTTCGACAGCGCCAGCCTTGTCAGCGCAGTTCCTGAGCCCTCAAGTTTGACAGTCCTTGGCTTAGGTGCAATTGGATTCTTGTCGCGCCGACGTCGAAGCTAGGCATTCAAACATTTAGTTGTGAACCAAAGCTCGACGTTAGTGTCGAGCTTTTTTTACGCGCGATGGGAAACGGTTCTTCGAAGGATTTCCCAACTAAGTTGGCGGACGATGGCTTTCAAGTCGTTTCGACAGCCTTTAAATTGTGGGTTAACTCCAACTATTGAATCGACGAATTTCATGACTTATTTACTCGCCCAAGAGCTTTCAGAAACGCTCGGCAACTTGATCACTGACCACTGGGCCAAGGTCGTTTTTCTACTCATCGGGGCTTTGCTGTCTTTGTTGTGGAAGTACTTTCTTGACCGGCGAGCTTGGAAGAATCGCCAGGGCATCGAAACGTTGCATCTCTCCAGCAATACGATTGAGTACCGGAAAACCGAAACTCAACCACAGGCGCAATCCATAGCCGAAACCAAAGTGCCAGACTCGAACGATGCGCAATCCGCAACCACAAAACCGGAGAATCAACCCTGGTTAATTCTGGATTGCGTATTTGAAGACGACTTGAACAACAAGGTTTCCAACCGATACGTCCGTCAACTGATCAAACGAGCGATCACCAAGACCACTGTTGATCAACCATTCTTGCGATTTGGCTCTTCGGAAGATGATCACTGGTTTGTCATGAACATGCTGCGGATGGGAATCGCGGAAATCAAAGGTGGCGATTCACTCGAAAAGCTGGCGACGTCACCTGCCTTTCCAATTGCTGACGTCAAATCGGTTTTCGCCGTGACCTATGAACGATGGCCGGGAATGCGACAAGGAAAAATCAGAATCATGCTTGCGCGTGAAGACGATATCGCAGACGACAAATTCTCTCAGGATTTCCAATTCGAAGACCCACATCATGTCGACCGCCCCAAAACGATGCGGCAAATGACGGCTGACTACAATGGCCCAAGAAAATATACGATGGAACTACGATTGCCTGTCCGAGGCAACGCTTAATTCGCAGGCAACGCTTAATTCGCAGGCAACGCTTAATTC
>CAZPTT010000020.1:0-42272 GCA_964589435.1 uncultured Pirellulaceae bacterium | reverse complement strand
AGGCAACGCTTAATTCGCAGGCAACGCTTAATTCGCAGGCAACGCTTAATTCCGAGCTATAAAAACTGCTCCGCTACCTGCAACTGATCGATTCATCGGAGTTCCCTCGGCAGCATTTCAACTCGGTTAACGCGTGCGATCAGGTGAATTTGATGATAAGATCCACGCGCCTCCAAAACCGCAATGCCATCCCAACTTAATACAACAATCGACCGCTCCTGGGCCTGACATGAACGACGAAGCAAAGCCAACTGAAAGCAAAACTACGAAAGTATCGCGTCAACACACGGACGATGGTGCCGGGAAAGTCACCGCGATGTCCGCGGCGCAGAACACCGAGAACTTTATCGAGACGTACCACGCCATCTCGGAGTGGATTCGTTTTGCCGATGCCAAAGCCGCCGTCATCCTGACCGTCGGCGGAGCGTTAGCTGGCTTCTTGATTCCGACCGTTCATTCCGTAATTGGCGATCTAGAACCGGGCGCTCACCTGTTTCCATTTTGGAAGGAAACGAGCATCGCATTGTTCGCCCTGTATGTTTTGTTTTTCATACTATCTGGATTTTGGGCATTTCTGTGCATCAACCCGCTGACTCGGCGTGGACGACACCCAAGCCTAGGCTACTGCGAGCATTTTCATCCGGCTGCAATCGCCAACAAGTATTCGATTGACGACGTCAGCGAATTTGTTGAGGACTGCGAAAAGGTAGGCGCTGCCTCGCTCAAGCGAGAAGTGCAAGCCGCAATCTTGCTCGACTCCCATATTTCATCTGCGAAGTACCTGCGGGTTCGTCGATCCATCGTGTTCTTCACGATCAGCGCCATCTTCGGATTCGCCTACTTTTTGATCGCTCAACTTTAGGGCGATTTAAACTGATGGGCGATTTAAACTGATGGGAGCATAAAACTGATTATGCTTCACGCTGATTTCGCTTCACACTGATTCCAACGGAAGCTTATTCCAATCGACGCTTTTCGACCTTTCGGACTCCGGCAAGCCCTTCTCGCGGCATGCCTTCAAGGTACAAGTTAAAACGAGCCCGGATGGGGATTTCGTTTTTCCGGGCCACATCGATCATTTCGGCGACTGTGCGTTTGGTGACGGGAAAGCATGTCACCAAACGCTGCTTACTTCCCACACGGTACGAATAGACCAACGTCGCACGCGGGGGTGAGTTCGCCTTCCCAGCGCGTTTCTGTTCGACAATGTCGGTCAACAATTCCACTTTCGCTTTTCGAATACGGCCATTGTTTTTTTTGTCGTTTAGCTTGGCTGGAACTTTGATCATTTCAGTTATCCGAGTCACCGCCAGCTGATCAAAATTGAAGCCCGGCAGGTTGGGTGCGAGATTCGGAAACCGCTGCTTCAGGTTTGAATGCATCTGTTTCTTCTGTGCTAGGCTCTTAATCTGCGGCCCAACTTGAAATGCGATTCTGGCCAAAACGTAGGTTGTGTTTTGCAGCAACGTTCCAAATTTCGGGTTACTGGACAACAAGTTGGCGGGCAGTCCAATTGCCGTTTCAATTTCACGACGTGTCCATCGCTCGCGTTTGTATCCGTATTGAGTTTTCAAGCAGCTAAGCAGATAGCCGTAAGTGTGCATCAATCCGGCGTTGTAAACTCCTCGACAATGGCGAATTGGAAAATTCGCCAGTCTTCCGATCGCGGACAAAATCTTCGCGTCCACGATCCGTTGATTTTGAAGTTCGTCGAGATTGACACTAAGCCCCCAAAGCTCGCAACAACTTGCTTTCGCATCATCCCGAACTTGCGAAGCGATCGCTGGAAAGAACTTTTCGAAATTCCGGATCCCAACGCGGCCATGAGTCGCTGTCGCCGACAATCGTTTTATTCTTCCGTTAAAATCTGTCATAGCGAGTCAGTATCGGGCAAACCAGGAGTTTCGCAACATCAATACCAATCGTACCCGCCAACATTTAACGATGAAGACCGTCCGCGGTTCCGGATGATTCGCTACAACCGTCACGATTAAGTTCTTGTGAATCCAGTTAGTCCATCCGTGAACCATAAGTGACGGCTTTGCGAGCTACCTTTTAAGGAAGCTGGCTTCCATCTTTTCCTATTGGCCGCTGAAACTATTCTTTACTTTTCGTTGCACGAGGATCGCCGTTGCCATGAGCGAACAGAACAAGCGAAACTTCTTCCGGCTGCTTTACCCGCTCGAAGTCATGCCAACGATTGTCATCTCCGAAAATGAATATTCGGTTCGCGAATTGTCTGAACAAGGCATTAGTATTTTCAATACTAGTCGTTGGAAGTTTCGTGTCGGCGACGAAGTTTCTGCTGAGCTCGTTTTCGCACATGGCGAGTCGGAGCAGGTCTCGGGCGAAGTCATACGAATCGACCACAAATCGTTTGTGATTGGGCGCGTCGAAGGAATTTCGCTAAAGAGAATTGTTTCTGAACAAAGAAAGCTGATGAACCACTACCCAATTGTGAAGAACGAACTCCAATCGTAGAAATTCTGTTCGGCACTGAAATTCTGTTCAGCGATTGTTTACGCTTGCCCAGCACTGCCAAGCAACTGCCAAGCAACTGCCAAGCGAGTTGCTCATTGCCAACGGTTTTCTTCCCACCGACTCTTGCGCGTTCACCTTTTTTGCCACCAATCCAACCTCGCATTTCCTGGCTCTGCTAGACCAGAATCAAATTCGGCAATGGCCTGCTGCCACCCAATAGTCCGGCTTGAGCATTTTTTTTCGACGACCATTTCATTGGTACAAAATGGGAAAAATCGTCCAAAACAGTAGAAGTTCGCCACTTTCTAACGTTGATTTTTCGCCTTCTGATCTTCGAACCTAAAAACCCCGGTCTGAGTTCGGCGAAAATGGGTATAGTAGATACTGGGTGTGAGTTGAGCAGTTAGTAGGAAGCGTCATCGTGAGGCTTCTTTTTCAACGTTGAATTGGAGCAGGCGTCAATGCAAGACAATGGCCCATCCGAATTTTCGCCTCAGCCAAGCGATCAGAAAAATAGACGATCTGATTCCGAAGCTCTTAGCAAAGATTCGGATCCCAAGATTTTGGCTGCTGCTGATTCTCATCAACGTTCCGGTACGTCAAGCTCGGCTCTCAATTACCCCGTCGGCTTGCAACAAAATCGCGACTCCAATTCTCGGCAGGAGCGTCAACAACCAACACGTACCCGACAACTTCAAAGCGCTGCTGAATCCGAAGATCCGATTTCATTGAGTGGGCTTTATTTTCTGCTCGCTTCGGCGGCGTTGATGTTTGGCATTTGGTTTATCGGCCCCAAACTGGTTGAGGAATACAATTACGCAGCGGCGATTGGAAAGGCTCGTGCTGAGTACGACAATGCCGTTGAGAAACTTGAGGGGCACCCCCTGGCAAACGTGTCGCAAGCCTACCAACTGGTCGCGCAAAAGATTCGCCCGAGTGTCGTCAGCGTCAGCGCGATCAAATCGGTTTCCAATCCAAGTGGACTGGGATCCGGTGTGATCATGTCTGAGGACGGTTACATCATGACCAATGCCCATGTTCTTGATGGCGCTAGTCAATTTTACGTCGAGCTCCACGATCGACGCAGATACAAAGCTACGTTAATTGGGGAAGATTCGATCAGCGATCTCGCCCTACTAAAGATCGAAGCACCCAATTTGATTTCAGCGGATTGGGGCGACAGTGATGCTTCGGATGTTGGCTCGATCGTGTGGGCAATCGGCAGTCCCTACGGGTTTCAACAAACGGTCACTTCAGGAATTTTGAGTGGCAAAGATCGTCCGGGCGACGCTAATCACAGCAAGCAAAACCTTTTACAAACTGACGCCGCCGTCAATCCGGGTAACAGTGGCGGTCCGCTTGTCGATTCACTTGGCCGAGTTATTGGGATCAACACATCCATTTTCGGTGAGACATTTCAAGGGATTAGTTTTGCCGTTCCGAGCGCGACGGCGATGTTCGTTTACCAGAAACTCAAAGATGAAGGCACTGTTACTCGCGGCTATTTGGGTGTTTACCCAACTGCAGTCGACTCGCGTGATGCCCGCCGAATGCAGCTTGCCGATCTCAACGGTGCGAAACTCTTGCAAGTTCTATCTCAGTCTCCTGCTTACCGAGCCGGAATTCGTGAGAACGATATCATTCGCAGCTGGAACGGAATTGAAATCAAAGAATACAAGACGCTGTTTCGATTAGCTGAGATGACCGAGCCTTACACGACGGTCGACATTACGTTGCTTCGAAACGGCGAGCAACTTCGAACTCAGGTCACGCTTGACAAACTTCAAGAACCTCGCAAAGAACGCGTTTCTCAAATCTACACTACCGAATGACCTCCATCGAAACTTCGGGAAGTGAAAGTTCAGGCAGCGCTCCGCGAGCGTTTGCGACGACTTCATGGAGCATGGTCAATCGTGCAGCAACCGATTCTCCAGACACCCAAACGGCATTGAGCGTACTGTGTAAGTCTTACTGGTATCCGCTTTATGCGTTTTTGCGCCGCAAGGGACACAGTCGAAACGACGCCGATGATTTGACTCAGGCATTTTTTGCTGAGCTGCTAGAGAAACGCAAATTGGCAGCGGCTGACGAATCAAGAGGAAAGTTTCGCACCTTTCTGTTGACGGCTTTGGACAACTTTATCAAGAATCGCTGGCGAGCTGATCAGGCCGCCAAGCGTGGTGGAAAAGAAAACGTCCTATCAATTGATTTCGCCGGAGCGGATCAGCGTTATTTGAATGAACCGTTTCATGAACTGACGGCTGAAAAAATCTTTGAAAGAAGTTGGGCGTTGACAATTCTGAACCAGACTTTGACGTGCGTCAGGGAGCAGTATGAACAAACCAACAAAACCCATCTGTTCGAGGCGTTGAAGATCTATCTCGGAGAAGGCGCGGCGGTTCCCTATCGCGAAGTCGCCGAATCCTTGGGCATGAAAGAAGGTGCCGTAAAAGTCGCGGTGCATCGTCTGCGCGAACGTTATGGCGAGCAATTACGATTGCAGATCGCGCATACGATCGACGACTCAAGAGACGTCGATCAAGAACTTCATGCATTGTTTGATGCCCTGCGGTAGCACCGCAAACACGGCCTTATCACGGCGATTTGATTTCGTTCATCACGAGCCATCCCCCTTGAAACTGGTCTTTTTTCCGACAAAAATCGAATTCGGAAAACAAATTCAGATTTCCCTGTAACCATTTCGCGTTCCGGGTGTAGATAGCGGTAGAACGAAACTTTCTTGGAATTCGAATATGAAAACCGCTGCCGTTTGCCAACAATGTGGATCACCGATCGCCCCCACCGACGTCGCTGGAGTTTGCCCCCGGTGCTTGATGGGATTGGGCATGAACCAAGACGGTTACGCGGCCACAAACTCCAGCCCTTCAATGAACTTTCCAGTTCCTCGAGCCGAAGAATTGGTGGGTAAGTTTCCGAACCTTCAGATCGAGCATTTTATCGGCCACGGGGGCATGGGAGCCGTCTATCAAGCCCGCCAGATCGGTCTCGACCGGCCCGTCGCTCTCAAAATTTTGTCACCGCGATTGGGCAGCGATCCAACGTTTACAGAGCGATTCACTCGTGAAGCGCGTACGTTGGCGAAGCTGAACCACCCAAACATTGTGACAGTTTTTGAGTATGGCAAAACGGAACAGATGAACTACCTCGTGATGGAGTTCGTCGACGGAGTCAATCTTCGCGATGCCATTCAAGAAGGTCGATTGAGTACTGAAGAGGCGTTAGCAATCGTGCCGCAAGTCTGCGATGCACTTCAATATGCCCACGATGAAGGCGTCATTCACCGTGACATCAAACCGGAAAACATTTTGATCGACAAAAAAGGACGCGTAAAAATAGCGGACTTTGGATTGGCAAAATTGCTTGAGCCCAGCCATGAAGATTACACGTTGACAGGCACCCAACAGGTTCTTGGCACCCGAAATTACATGGCACCCGAACAAATCGAAACACCCGATCAAGTTGATCACCGGGCTGACCTGTATTCGCTGGGAGTCGTTTTCTACGAGTTGCTAACTGGCGAGTTGCCACTGGGGCGCTTTGCTGTTCCCAGCGAAAAATCCTCGGTCAACAACCAACTGGACGACGTTGTTTTGCGAACTTTGGAAAAAGAACCCGGTCGGCGATTCCAGCAGGCAAGCGAAATTCGAACGGCCGTCGAATCAGTAGCCCAACCCAATGGACAAGAATTGGAATCCGCTTACGCCCAAGCGGATCAACAGGCAAACCCTCAACGCCAACCCCAATTAGAAAATCACCAACAAGAGATCGACCAACCGACCAGCACTGCGCCGACAGAAGGAAATTTCGCACGCCTCTCGCTACCATTCACAATTCCCGAACTTTACGCTGGTTGCGCCTGTGCATACGGCATCGCCCACATTCGGGAGAACGGAATCGAACTTGAGTTCGAAATCCGTGACGAAGTTTTTGGCTCGGTAAAATCAGCCGCCAAGAAGGTTCTCATTTCTTCCGAGAACATTGTCGCTGTCAGATTGCACGACAAATTCTTTTCGACTCGACTGGAAATTCAAACCGACCGGCTCGATGTCGTCAACGAAGTACCCAATAGCAAGCAGGGGCAATTTGGACTCAAAATCAAGAAAACGGATCGCGAACGTGGGGAAGTTTTTGCGGCGGAACTGACACGAATCGCAGGTATCGCAATCCCAACGAGCTTTGGTCACGAGGCTGCTGGTCAGCAACAGTTTACGCCAACACCTCCCGCACCGCCTGTCAAAACCAAGGCAACTGGTGATCCTGTTGGTCAGCACATTGAAGAAAATAAATCCAATGCGCTGAAGGCTCCCCAAGTTGGACTGTTTGTCGCTGGCATCATCGATCTCATCTGGGGCATCAAATACTTTTCCACCGGATTTCGTGCAGGAGGCATGGAAGAGTGGGCTTTGAATTTTCTTCCTGAATTCAAAGTCTCGATACCTTCGATCGGATTGAGTGGGATCATCGCCATCACGATGGCAATTTGGATTTTTTCCGTCTCACAAGCCATCAAAGAAAAGCGGGACTACAAATTCATTTTGATCAGCGCGATCATCTTTACATTCACCGGTTTTCATCCGGCCTATACCGTGACTCTTGTCTTCGCAATCTGGACTCTGATCCTAGTTCTAAATCCAGAAACCAAAGCCAGTTTTTCGGACATGCCCGACAGGTCAGCCGCAACTCCTGCTTACCCTTACGCCCGCAGTGGACCTAGCAGCGTCGTTTGGACATTCATTGGCATGTTTGCCCTGGCAATGGTTGGTCTCGCTGTCACCGTCATCATCTGGATGGCAATGAGCTACAAAACCGAAAAGAAAGACGCACGGTCGGACAAGCCAATATCGGAAGCTGCAATTGAATCGGTAAGCGCAACCAGCGACGGCGATATGCCAATTTCTACTTCGGTCACCCGATCTAAATCCGGAATCACAGCTCAAGCCACAACAAGTTCGGAGAATACGTCCTCAAAAGTCAATTCGCCGGTAGAAAAACAGAATCCACCAGAAAACGAAAGCAAAGTTAAGAACGACGACAAAGACAAAAGCGAGAGCAAAAGCGATTAAGAAACGAAGGAAGACTAAAGCACCTGATGAGGCCTTATTAAAACGTCAGAAACAGCGGACTCACCTTCAGCTCAGCACTGCCCCTTATCCTCACGCCCGGCAAACTTTACCAGGCCGCCTTAATCCGATTGGGCGGTACATTCGTTATGCCGATTGGTTTCGTATCCACCCGGCTCCGCTTTGTGTGGCGTGGTCGTCCGGTTTGAAACGATAGAAAAGGATATCCACCAATCCAAATATTGCGATTGTGGGGGTTACTCCGAATTCTTATCAGGTTCAAATACTGCTGGATCGCATGGCTCAAGCACCCAAAAACAAGCTGAAATCAACCGCATCAAGTAGCGACGACAAGGAGGCTTCCTCCCAACCAAGTCGCCGAGCGGTATTAAAAGCCGCCGTCGCAGCCACGGCAGCAAGCGTTGCTGGCACTTCCGAGGCGCGGGCTGACCGATCCAAACGCAAGCTCGTTCAAATCGGTGAGCGTGCGAAAACGTCAAATACGCCATTGAAGCAAAGAGCGCAAGACGATTATGCGCGGAGCATGGCGGCTTATGGTGGCAAGCTTTCCTGTCCAGTCAAAGAGCTGTTCCTAACTGCGAAGCAGAAAGACGAAATTCACTTCGGCGTCGTCGTCGTCGGATCGGGATACGGAGCATCAATTACAGCGGCGAAGCTTTCGCAAAACCTGCGAAACGAGCATCGCATTTGTATCCTCGAACGGGGCAAAGAATGGATCCCCGGCACCTTCCCTGACACGCTTCCCAAAGTCCTCGGCAACACGACGACGGTGATGACCGGGCCAACCAAAGGTTCAGTTGATCAGCCACTGGGTCTGTTCAACCTGATGTTCAACGACGAAGTGAACATTCTTTCCGGCAATGGCCTTGGCGGCGGTTCACTGATCAATGCGAGTATCGCGCTGCGTCCGCATGCCGAAGTCTTCGAACAATCTCGCTGGCCAGAGGCCCTCAAGAACGTGGGGACACTGGGCCCCTATTACGACAAGATCGCTGCCGGGATGAGTCTTTCGAGAACACCGTTTGACCAAACCCCTAAAGTTCGTTTGCGGCGCTTAGCGGCGGAGCGGATGAGTTGCAAAGACAGCTTCTACGATCGTTCCAACATCGGCGTCATGTACGACCATCGTCATTTAGACGATCAAATGCGTAATCCACAAGGAGTGATTCAACGTCCTTGTACGCTGTGCGGTGACTGCATCAATGGATGTAACATTGGAGCCAAAAATTCACTGACGATGAACTACTTACCTGTTGCGAGACACAACGGAACAGAAATGTTCACACAAGTCGAGGTGAAGTCGATTGAGAAACGATGTGGATACTACCGGATCAACCTGGAGTACATCGACGACACCGAAAACTCGATCACGCGGCACCCAGTAAGCATCAATTCAAAAATGGTTGTCGTCGGAGCAGGCAGTCCGGGTAGCGCCGCGATCTTGATGGAATCGCAGAGCGAAGAAATGGCATTCTCACCAATGCTGGGCAGTCACTGGTCAGGCAACGGCGACACCGTTGGTTTTGTTACTGGTCTTCCTAAAGGAACCAACGTTGGCGGATTCGGAGCCTATCAAAACTGCGGCCCCGGAGTCGGTCCGACGGTGCAAACCTCGCTGAATTACTATCGGGACATTGAATTGCCTCGTCGGCTATTGATTCAAGATGCAGCAATCCCGCGCGGAGTCAGCAACCTGTTTACGTTCCTCCTGGGCGATGCGGCGATCAACGAATCGATGGTCATGCTTGGCATGGGACATGATGGCGGCATGGGGCGGCTTGAGAAGAAGAACGGACGCTACCGGATCAAATGGGATGGCCTGAAGGAAAGCGCCTATCGAAAAATGGTGTTCGGTGAGTTTGAGCGATTGGCGGCGGCCCATGGAGGCAAGTACAAACGACTGAAAGCGTTCGGCAACAATCTAGTCACCGTTCATCCACTTGGCGGTTGCCCGATGTCGGACGACCCAATCTGTGGAGCCACCAATCATCTCGGGCAAGTTTATGACTTCGCCAACGGTGGACATCTTGATTCAGATACCGGTTTGCCTGCAGTACACGATGGACTTTATGTGGCTGATGCATCGGTGATCCCGACCGCGTTGGGCGTCAACCCATACATGACAATTGGGGCTCTATCAGAGAGAATCGCAACTCATATTGTAAATAACCCGGCGCACCAAGATCTGTTTGGTCAGTCTTGATTTTGGCTCACTCGCTTGCCAACGATCATGCTTGCCAACGGTGATGATTGCCAATTTTTATTGCAAGGTCGTCGGCTGAAAATCGACAAGGAGCTACTTTGAATCTACGACACAAGAGTGCTTTGGTGGGCGGCAGTTCAGCTGGGATTGGAAAAGCATCAGCCATTGGATTGGCAAAAGCCGGAGCCAACGTCACGCTGGTGGCTCGCAATGAAGAGAAACTGCAAGCCGTTCTGGCTGAACTGGACACGCAACAGCAGCAACAACACGGTTTCGTCGTGGCCGATTTCCAAGAACCGTCTGCACTCGAAATCGCAATCAAAGATCGCATCGAACAAATCGGCGCGTTTCATATTCTCGTGAACAACACGGGTGGTCCACCGGGCGGAACGGCCCTTTCAGCGGAAATTGAAGCCTTCGAATCTGCATTCACGCAGCATCTCAAGTGCAACCATGTACTTGTCCAATCCGTTGTTGCCGGCATGAAAGACGCGGCGTACGGCCGAATCATCAATATTATCTCGACCTCGGTCAAGCAACCTCTCAATAACCTTGGCGTTTCCAACACGATTCGCGGCGCGGTCGCTAATTGGTCAAAGACTTTGGCCAATGAACTGGGCCCGTCTGGAATCACCGTCAATAACGTCTTGCCTGGAGCGACGGCAACGGGACGCCTTTCGTCGATCATTGCCAACAAGGCTAAGAAAACCGGACTGTCTATTGAAGCAGTTGAAGAATCCATGCGCGGCGAAATTCCACTGGGTCGGTTCGCAGATCCCTCAGAGATTGCCAACGCAGTTGTTTTTCTGGCAAGCCCCGATGCGAGTTACATAAATGGTGTAAACTTGCCGGTCGACGGAGGACGCACTAAATCACTCTGACTCCATGCACCAAAATTTGGAATTATGGAACGAAAAAAACTTCGCATAAACGGACACTCTCACCTGCTTCCGTATCCTCATGAGATTCCAACCTTCATGAAGGAAAAGGAGATCTTCTGGGTTGCCGATGACAAGAAGTTCATGCTTCAAAAAGGCTGGAAGCGCCCGGTAACCGACTCGAGCTTCTTCCTTGATGAGAAACTCGAATGGATGGAACGGTACGAGATTGACCATGCCGTCGTCTTGAATCTTTCGCAGCTCTATGGAAATGGCTTGCGTTTGGAAGAGATGAAAAAAGCTCTGCGTTTTCAAAATGACTTTAACGCGAGAATTCAGCGGGAAAACCCCAGTAAATTTACCACCGGGTTTGTCGTTCATCCAGGTTTGGTTCGCGGTGCGGTTTGGGAAATCGAACGCTGCGTCGAAGAACTGGGCATGAAAGTTCTCTGCTTGCCGACGCATTACATGGACACGATCGGTACTTGGCGGTGCGTATTCGACGAAGAGAACGATCCGATTTTTCAACGTGCCAACGATTTTGGACTGGCTGTCGAAGTCCACCCATACGATGGAGAAAAATTCATCCTCCTCGAAAACACGTCTTGGCGATTCCATCTGATTTGGATGTTGGCTCAGTGCGCCGACGCCTATCACTTCATGACAATCAATGGTCTGCATGAACGCTACCCAAATATGCGAGTCTGTTTCGCGCACGGTGGTCAACTGGCTCAGATCAATTTAGGCCGGCGGATTCAAGGCTTCGATGGCCGGCCTGACTTGTTCGAAGGAAAACACCATCCGCGCGAGGCCGTCGCTCATAAGAACATCTTCTTCGACACCTTGGTGCATGACACCGGCTCGCTCAAGCTGCTTGTTGAAAACCAAACACCCACTCAAATCCTGATGGGACTGGACGACCCATATCCGCTTGGCGAAATGGAAAGCGAACCACAGTCTTCGTATCCAGGCAAGATTCTAGATTTGGCCATTGAACGAGACATTATCGACCAAACTCAATACGACGCGATTTGGGAAGACAACGTTTTGCAATGGCTGCATGGCGATGACCAATCAGCCAAAACAGAGCTGATTGATCGAATCTTGGCCTGATCAACCAGAACAAGCGCTGCAGTTTCGCTGGAACTGTTCGGCAACTTTTTCCGTCATTGTCGAAATCATATCTTCGGTGATGCCAAGCTCATCAAGTGTTTCTTGACAAAGCTCGATGCTCTCATCCGGTGATGATCCGATACCTTTTTGATGTGCCAAAGAATTAGCGCAACCGATCAGCTTCGCCAACTGACCATGAGCGATGGCTTTGCCTGGTCGATGATGAAACCCGACTGCGATCATCAATTTTTCTGGCAGTTGCCATGACCGCACAAGTTTGGCTCCGACATCTTCATGAGAAGCATCGAATAATTCTCGTTCAATATAACAAAGTGCGTCGCCATGATTACCCTCGGCCACACCCTCACCTTCAAGCAATTCAATGTATTCATCGGGCACGACGTCGATAAAAAACAGCTTGCCAATGTCGTGAAAGACTCCCGCCAGGAACGCGTCATCCGGGTTAATCGCATCGACATGGCTTGCCAATTCTCTCCCGACCATCGCGCAACCAATTGAATGGCACCACAACGATTCTTTATGCTCTTTTGTTGTCGTATCTGCGGAAAACATTTGGGAAGCCGCAAATGTCAAAGCTACGTTCTTTAACGGTCGCTTGCCAAGCATCGTCACTGCGCGATCGACCGTTTCAATCACGTTGGCGATACCAAACATTGGGCTGTTTGCCATGCGTAGTAGCCGCATCGTCAACGCGGGATCCTCTTCAATGATTCGAGCGAGGGTCGTCGAGTCAACTTTTGGATCTTTGAGTGCGGTAATCAGCCTTCCAACAACTTGAGGGAATGGCATGATGGCTTGGTCATCATTGAGTTTTTGCCGAACAACTTCCGCCGGGCTCAGGCGGTTTTTGGTTTTGAACATTTTGAAAAGCTCGGAGCAAGTTGGAAAAGATGTGTCAGAAAAGACTCCGAATAAATCTTAGGCCGCTTGAACTAGCGACGATTGGCCGCATTGGTAAAAAACCGGTTCCAGGCCACAACGATTGACGACATTTTCCAGCCATGCACAAATTGACGATTATAGGAACGGCATAGATACGTTGAATCAGTCGCCTTTTACCTTCCCCAAACTGCAATTCACTAGGCAGTCGAATCGACCTCGCCCAACGGCTCGGTCAGCCGATAGATGGGAACGGCAATGAAGGCTCCGGCAGTTGTTGCTACCAAGTAAATCCAAAGGTGGCTGAGCGTCATCGAAACCAGGGCGGGGCCCAGTGAACGGGCGGGATTCATCGATGCGCCGCAAACTGGCCCGGCGAACATGGCTTCCAAACCCACCGTCGCTCCGATTGCCACACCTGCCCACATGGCACCTTGCTCGCTACCGTTGGTCATTCGCAGGATCACAAACATGAGAATCGCGGTGAGAATAAACTCCAAAATAAAACTTTGATACCAGATGCCCGACGGTAGCGTCGCACCCAAAGTCTGATGAGTCGGAAACAGCATCAACACTGTCAGACTGGCCAGGATCGCACCGGCGAACTGCGCCAACACGTACGGCAAGACGTCTCGACCATCAAACCGTTTTGCCAACCAAAAAGCGAGCGTTACCGCAGGATTGATATGAGCTCCCGACACACTCCCAAGAGAGTAGATCATGGCCATGACTACCAACCCGAACGTCAAACCGATCCCAACGTTGGTGACTGATCCTTCATAGAGATCGTTGACAACAATAGCGCCGGTACCGGCAAAAACCAAACAATAGGTTCCAATCAGTTCAGCAAAAACTCTGTTTCGGTTTTTCATGAATCTTGCTTCACTACGCCTGATCTCTATTAAGCCAAAATATCGTTGACGACTTCACCATGGACATCGGTAAGCCTATACCGACGGCCTTGATGTTTATAGGTTAACCGCTCGTGGTCGATACCCAGCAGGTGCAGGAGCGTGGCCTGAAAATCGTGAATGTGAACCGCGTTCTCAGTGATATTGTAGCTGTAGTCGTCGGTCGCTCCATAACTGATCCCCGGCTTCACGCCTCCACCGGCCATCCACATCGAATAACAGCGGGGATGGTGGTCGCGGCCGAACGCTTTTTCCGTCAACTTGCCTTGGCAATAATTCGTGCGGCCAAATTCACCGCCCCACACGACGAGCGTGTCGTCGAGCATGCCACGTTGCTTGAGGTCGGTAATCAATGCAGCTGATGGCTGGTCGGTTTCCATACATTGCCGTTTTATTCCTCCCGGTAAACCACCATGCTGATCCCAGCCTTGATGGTAAAGTTGAATGAATTGCACACCACGTTCAGCAAGCCGCCTGGCAAGAATACAATTGGCAGCATAGGTTCCCGGATTTTTCGAATCGGGCCCATAGGCCTCGAAGACTGATTCCGGCTCGTCGGACATATTGGCCGCATCCGGAATCGAATCTTGCATGCGAAAACCAAGTTCGTATTGCGCGATGCGCGTTTCAATCTCCGGATCTGGGCGTTGAGCCAACTGAATTTCGTGAAGCTGATTTAACGCATCGAGCATATTGCGGCGGCTGGATTTATCGATGCCAGCCGGATTGCCGAGATACAAAACGGGATCTTTCCCACTTCGAAATCGAACTCCTTCATGACGGGAAGGCAGAAAACCACTTCCCCACAGCCGAGCCTGCAACGGCTGTCCGCCCTTGTCTTTGGTCAACATCACGACGAAAGAGGGCAAGTCTGAATTTTGGCTGCCCAACCCATAGTTCAGCCAAGAGCCAATGCTTGGCCGTCCCGGCAGTTGAGACCCCGTCTGCAAAAACGTGACTCCCGGGCCATGATTGATTGCTTCGGTATGCATCGACTTAATGATGCACAGGTCATCCGCGATTTTAGCCGTATGAGGCAGCAGGTCACTCATCCATTGCCCAGACTCACCGTGTTGTGAGAATTTAAAGGGCGATCCCACCAAAGGCAAACTGGTCTGGAATCCGCTCATTCCAGTCAGGCGCTGGCCTTTGCGAACTGAATCGGGCAATTGCTCGCCGTGCATTTTATTCAGCAATGGCTTGTGATCGAACATATCGATCTGCGACGGACCGCCGCTTTGAAACAAGAAGATAACCCGCTTGGCTTTCGGCGCGTGATGCAAAGCCTTGAGAATTCCATTTGTTTCTTGACCATGCCTCGGAAGCGTTAGCCCACTCCCATTCGCGTCAGCATGAAGCAAATTTGCTAGTGCAACGGAACCGACCCCCATGCCAAATCGGCTGAGAAAATTCCGGCGGCTGAACTGATTTTCATATCCCGTACAACGTCTATTCATTCTAATTGCTTATCTCAAATATGTTTGGCGCAACAATGTCAAACTCGCACTAAAATCACTAACGCTTCATGACGCATTCGTCGAAACTCATGAGGGTATTAGCGACGGCTGTCCATGCCGCCAACTCAACTGGCCGATCAGTCTTCGATTTCGTTTCACCAATGTCCAACAACTTCGTGGCGTCGGCTTCATTGGCCGCGAATGCTGTCTGCTGTTGCCGATACAACGATTCGATAATTTTCAATTCCTGCTCGGTCGGTTGCCGACTGGTCATCACACGAAACAAATCAGTGGCGATCGCCGACATAGAATCGCCGGAGCCTTCTTCAGCGGCGCTGCCAGAATCTTGTCCGTTCTCAACCACAGAACTGTGCTTTGACATAAGCGATTCACTCAACTTCCTACCGGCTTCAATAAACTGTGGCCCGTTCAGTAACACGAGCGCCTGAAGTGGCGACGACGTCCGTTCTCGCTTCACCTGACAGACGTCTCGCTTGGCCGCATCCAAAGTCAACATCACCGGGGCAGGGCCAGTCCGTTTCCAATAGGTGTAAAGACTTCGTCGGTAAAGCCCTTCGCCTTTATCGGGAACAGCCGGCTTGAATGCAGCCGCGACTTCGTAAGGCCTGACGGGAGCACCTCCTCTTTTTTCAACCAGTAATCCACTTACATAAAGCACATTGTCTCGAAGCATTTCGGCGGGCAGGCGGTAAGTCGGAGCTCGCGCTAGCAGCACATTGTCCGGGTCGAGCTCAATCAACTCGCCCGATGCAATCGTTGATTGTTGGTAGGTACGCGACATGACGATCAGTTTAAGCAATCGCTTAACATCCCAGTCCTTTTGGAAATTAAGTGCCAGCCAATCGAGCAATTCCGGGTGAGTCGGCGCGGCTCCTTGACTGCCAAAATCTTCCGGCGTCGGCACGAGGCCTTGGCCAAAGCAAAGTTGCCACAGTCGATTGACCGCAACGCGTGAGGTGAGCGGATGCTGGCCATCGGTCAGCCAATTTGCCAAATCCAACCGATCAGCTGCTGAGTCCTGCCGGCGCTGCAAAGCCGGCAAAATGGCGGGCGTTCCCGGTGCGACTGGATCCGCCGGTGCATCGTAAGCACCACGCGAAAGCACGTACGCCTGACGCGGCGCAGGCATTTCTTGCATCACCATGATTTCATTGCGGCCATCGATGAATTTCCCGACCGCTTCACGCTGTTGAGTCAATTCAGCAAGGAGTTTTGCACGCGACTCGCTGTGATTGGCGACGAAATAGCTCTTTACTGCGGCCATCGTCGGTTCATCCAACTGATCAGCCGCCTTTTTCAATGCGCCCGACAACGAAGTACCATCCGACAATTGTTTAACTTCGATCGACGTCAATTCAGAATCAAAAACTTGAAACGACGAAACCTGCCCCCCGGAAAAACCGCGATCGCGAAACCGAGCGCCAATAATTAGGTGATCAGCCTGCTTTCCGATGATCGACTTTTTCAATCCATCTCGGATGACGTCTGTTTCCTGCAGCTTGCCATCGACGTAGATCTTGAACCCAGAGGCACGGCTGCTGCCGTCGTAGGTCATCGCAACGTTGATCCATTTTTCAGACGCCACAAAATCCTTGGTTCGAACGCTGATCGCATTGCCGGGCCAAAAATGAATCAAGGAAGCTTTCAATCGTCCATCTTCAATCAACAGCTGGTAGCCGCGGCTGTCAGAATCCGTCCAAGCCCGCGTTCGATGAAAAATCACATTTCGCTCGATCGGCTGCTTGGATTCCGTCGCAGGAATTTTTATTCGCGTTTCAATCGAAAATGGTTGCCACCGATGAAACTCGCCTGTTTCTAACTTGATCTCGTCATCGCCCGTCAATTTAACAAACGACTTCGCCTCACCATCATTAACCAATTCGTTGCGGCCATTCTTGGTTTGGGCAAAGTCGGCAGCAAACATTAACCCTGGTACTACATCAGCGTCTTCAATACTCTTTCGCGTTTCCAAATCGGCGAGCCATTGCTGGAACTCACTTTCATTTGATTCGTTGATTTTCGCGACTTTCAATTGGATGCCAGCAAGTTGCGCCCGCAGATCAGCCAAAGTTTGCTTTTCATCGTCTCTCATTAGCAACATCGAAGGCGACGGAATTGCTTCCGGATCGAAATACGAATACAAACCCGATTCGTCGACATTGTTAAAAAAGGCAAACAGTTCGTAGTACTCTTTTTGTGAAAGTGGATCGTATTTGTGATCATGACAGCGACAACATTCGACCGTCAGCCCCATCAATGCCATCCCAACGGTCTGTGAACGATCGGCAACGTACTCAACGCGGAATTCCTCTTCAACACTTCCGCCTTCAACTTTTTGCGGGTGCAAACGATTAAAAGTCGTTGCCAAAATTTGATCATCGGTCGGGTTGGGCAACAGGTCTCCAGCCAATTGCTCCGTCACAAATCGGTCGTAAGTCATATTTGAGTTGAAAGCTCGCACCACCCAATCGCGCCACGGCCATACATATCGATCGCGATCAACTTGATAACCATAGGTATCGCTGTATCTGGCAACATCCAACCAGTCTGATGCCATCCGCTCGCCGTAGCGAGGTGAAGCCAGCAACCGATCGACCAGTTTCGCGTAAGCGTCTTCCGATTCATCGACCAAGAAATGATCAATCTCTTCAAGCGTCGGAGGAAGTCCAGTTAAGTCAAAAGAAACGCGACGTATCAACTTTTCTTTGCTCGCCAATGGAGCAGGGGACAACTGCTCGGAATCCAACCGCGACAGAACGAAATTATCGATCGGATTCTTGGCGAGGCTTGGCTCCTTGACTTCCGGAGGCGTCGATTGGGCTGGAGCAACGAATGACCAATGCTGCTCCCACTCCGCACCTTCTGCGATCCATTGCCGAACCGTTTTCATCTCTTCTTGCGTTAGCGCCAAATTGGAGTCCGGAGGCGGCATGATGTAATCCTCATCGTCCGACTCGATACGACTGAGTAATTCGCTATCGTCTGGTTCACCCGGAGACAAAACGTATTCCGCGCCGTCTTCGGTATCCAGGCGAAGATCGGCCGCCCGTTTCTCTGCATCGGGGCCATGGCAGATGTAGCAACGATCGGACAGAATCGGCTTTATCTGACGATCGAAATCAATCTGACCGGAACACGGAAGCGCGGCCAAGACCACCATTCCAAACGCCCATCCGAAAAAAAGTTTTTTAAAGAAGAGTTTCTCGGGCAACAAGATAGACTTTCGAAAATCAACATTGGTCAATTGGAACGTCATGTCATTGTAACTTCTTAAGCTCGATTCTGAGAATCGGTCGGACGATTTTGATGGAAGCAATTGGCGATAAAAGCGACATCGTAAAAAAGAAACCCCTCCCAAAAATGGAAGAGGTTGTTTGTGGCCGATCGAATGCACTTCAAATCACTTAGGCGGCTAAGATCGACGCCCGTCAAATAAACCTATAAATGCGATTGTGGAAAATCCGGTCATCTAACGCAGCCAAGGCCGTTAACGTTTTTCATCAACCAATTCCAGAACGCCCAAATCAGACATGTCTTGCCAAGTTTCGTTCGAAGGATCATTCCACTTCATTGTCGACTGACGCATTCCTCCACCAGCATCGTTGTTAACTTGCACATCGAAACCAATCTTCTTACCGGCTTCCGTTGCAAGCTTTATCTGTGCTTCAACGATGTAGCCGTCGTCAGTTTTAGTAACAACCGATTTATAGTTACCCATCTCAGTCGACGACCCGCCCGACTCTTCGCCATCTGCCCCAGTGCGATACTGAGCGTCATCAGCGTCATAGCTCGCTGCCATCGACATATTTCCGTCAACGAAGATCTCAACCGAGTCACACTCATAAGGCTCACTGCCACTTGAGCCAATTTCTGAATCCTTCACGACAGCCAAACAGTAAAGATATTCGTCGTCCCACATGCATTTGACTGAAGCAGTCGCGGGAACCTGATCGTCCTTGAGTTGATTGTGCTCTTCAACCTCGCGCGACGTAACCATTCTCGGGACGCTCGCCCAAGCTTCATCGACTTTTCCATCGATAACCGGAGTCCCTTTGAATGCCTGAGCCGATCGGGTTTCGGTTCCATCGAGCTCTTTAATTCGAATATTGCGCCATTGAACTTTGTAAGGACCAGCCCCCTTCTTGATACTGTGAACCTGAAGTCCAAAAAAGCCTTTGCGCGATTCGACAGGATCCATTTCAATGTCTTCGATAGCTCGACCGTTGACCCAAGTCTGGACTCGAGCTCCGTCAGCCACCACTCGATAAGTATTCCACTCCCCGTTTTTAACCGAGTCTTTAATCGGTTGTTCTGGGCTGATCCATTTTCGGCCAGTTGCTTCAGAATAAATGTAGCCGGCTTCACCCGGGTTACCTTCAATTTCTACTTGCGGGCCATGAACGCGTCCTTTTTGAAAACCCGGTTTGCTCATCGAGCGGATCTGCACTCCCGAGTTGAGTTCTTTATCGACTTTGAATTCGAAGCGAAAATCAAAATCAGAATACTCTTTGTCGGTGCAAAGAAATGAGTTGGGACTACCTTCAACAGTCGTGCCCAAAATTGTTTCGTCGACGACTTCATAGGTTGCCGTTCCATTTTTCTGTTCCCAACCCGCCAATGTTTTCCCATCAAACAGGCTGACGAATCCATCTTCAATATCGTCAATGAGTGCCATTTCTCCAGCTGACACCACCCTCGTCGGTGACCGACGTTCTTGTGAGACCGCCGGTGAAAGTACGAATGACATCGAGGCCACTACTAAGGCGAGGGTCTTCAAGCCCATTTTTTTCTGCATTTTCATCGTTTCACTATCCTAATTTTGAATTGGGGGCCGTCATTATAGGTTACCGCCGGGGTGTTTTGTAAACCGCTTTTGGTGAATCGTTAAACCAATTGTTTGACAAGTACCATGAATTAAATCCAAGCGAATCCGTGCTATCCAGAATCATTTGCAATGAAATCTCTGAGATGGAATGAAACTCGAAACACGCGAGGCTCAAGAACGGGCGGGGCGAGTTTTTCAGCGTTTTTGACATTCGCCTCAAGTTCTCTGATGCCAACTTGCGAAACGACTTAATCAAAGCGAAAATATCAAAGGGAGAACAGGGAAACGGACTCATCCTTCCCGACACGAACGGGCGTCCCAGGACATAAAGTACTAAGTCGATCAACTCGGTACTTTCATTCGCCATCAACAATTTAGATTGCATCAGTTCGGACGCTGACGCGAATGAATCAATTGCCTCGACGCACCTTACTATGGAAACGAATCGACTGGAAAACTCCCGAGTGGATAGTTCGCGACGCGAATTGAATCCCGCTACTCGTTCGATCAAACCGGTCGCAGAACGAATGGTACTCGACACGACGATTCGGGTTACTACCCCGGAGTACACTTCCTTTCAGTACCAGATTGCCGGGCCCTTTCGGCGCGTCATTGCTTACGTCCTCGATGTGCTATTGACATCGGCCGGCTTCGGAGCGTTGCTTATTCTTGGTAGCCTCGCAGTCACATTTTTGCTTGGCCCGTTGGCGGCACAATTTGGTTTGTCATCGCTACTGACTTCGATCATCGAAATGTTAGCTAGTCTTGCTTTGATAGGTTGGTTTATTACCTATTGGTTCTACGGAGCCATTATGGAGACCTATTTCAATGGCCAAACTTTGGGAAAACGCTGGACCGCGATGCGGGTACTTTCAACCAATGGCCATTCGATCGATGGAGTTCAAGCCACCTTGCGAAACTTTTTTCGGCTTCTGGATCTGGCTCCCACGGTGCCGTTAAACGTCCTCCTGTTTTCCGACCAACCGATGGCGGCGGTGCCGACATGCTTGTTTGGCCTAATCATGATGACCATCAGCCCAAAATATCAGCGAATTGGCGACTTGGTCGCGGGAACGGTCGTCGTCAGCGAAGTCACCAATCAACAACCGGAACTCATCGCATTCACCGACGAACGTGTGCCTAATTTGGCAGAGCTTATTCCAGCCAGCTATGTCGTTTCGCCCACCATGGCCAAAGCGATCGCGGACTTTGCCGACCAACGCCGATACTTGCCTTTGCAAAGAGCATCCGAGATCGCCAGTCATTTGGCGAAACCACTCATTGAAAAATTCGGCCTGCTACCTGACACCGATCACGATTTGTTTATCTGCGCCTTGTACTACAAAACGTTTGTCAACGCCCAAGCTGAAAACGACGAAGCCACTGGGGCACCACTCGCCCTGCCTGCCTCAACAGGATCGCCTTCGTTGAGCACTGAAGCAACACTTGCTGCCACGGATTCTTCCTCAACTCCGCAGGCATCCTTAGCATCTGTCCCAAGCCAATCTTCGAACCAGGGAATTTCGGAATGAGAGTCTCAGATCTTATCGAAAAGCGACAGCCGTTCTGGGAAGAGCTAGAAGAACTCTCCAGCGAAATTTCTAAACGAAGATCGAGAAAAGACCCGGTGCTGGTAGCCCGCTTTTCAACACTCTACCGCGCCGCATGTGCCGATTTAGCGTTGGCTGAATCTTACCAGTTGCCTCCCAATACAGTTGACTATCTACATCGGCTCGTTGCTAAAGCCCACAATCAAATGTATCGCAGCCACAAATTTCAATGGCGACAATGGCACAAGCGAATATTTGAAGACACGCCACGACTCATTTTCAACGATCCTTGCGTGCACTTGGTTACCTTCATTTTCTGGGGCCTATTCTTAACCTCGGCTTTCCTTGCCTACAACGATTCGGTGTGGCCCAGCTTCGCCGAGGATGTCGTTGGCGTCGACCAACTCGCTCAAGTCAAAACAATGTACGAAAACTTTGGTGGACGCAGCGCTGGCGGGAACTCTTTGATGATGGGGTTCTACGTTTTTAACAATGCAGGAATCGGTCTAAGTTGTTTTGTGATGATGCTCTTCGTCTTGCCGGGCATGATCACTTTGACTTTCAACGCAGTCCATCTGGGAGCCGTTTTTGGATACATGTTCCGCCCTGAAATCGGCGATGCGAGTATCAACTTCAAGAACTTTGTCACGGCCCACGGCCCATTTGAGTTGACCGCGATTGTGCTCTCCGCCGGAGCCGGATTGAAAATCGGATTAAGCTGGCTATTGACCAACGGCCTCAGCCGCGTGGACTCACTCACCAAAACGGCTCGCGAGGCACTGCCAATTGCAATGTGTGCCGTTGCCCTGTTTTGCTTCGCCGCGGTGATTGAAGGATTCGTATCACCGACTTCATCGAGCTTCATGCCGTGGTGGATTAAGGGATTTGTGGCAATGTGTTCAAGCTTTCTGTTGATGGTCTATTTTGTAGTGTTAGGTTACCCTCGCGGCGACGACACCTCCGTCGATTCACAGAAAGTTCGTTCATGAAATTGGATCAAACTTTCATCGCAATCCGTGAACGCAGATTCATGGAATCATGTGATCTGGCGCTGCACGTCGTACGCATTCACTTTCGGCCGTTGCTAATTTTGCTGATCATCGGTGCTTTACCATGGGTCATCATTGATTGGCTCTTGATCAATTGGATGATGACCGAAATGTACAGTTACGATTTCGGCAGCGTGTACTACTTCATCTTGGCATTGTTGGTTATCAGCCAAGCCCACCTGGGCACCGCGTTCGTTACCTATTATTTAGGACAAGCGATGTTTGTTGGCCGCATTTCGATTGGCGAAGCAATCAAAGGCACGTTCAAAACATCGTTGTATTTTCTGTGGAGTCACGGCGTCCTCCGGCTGGCCTTTCCCGTTTTGGGACTTGCGTTTTTGATTAAAGACGCGGACGACGACATGTTGCCGATAATCATTGGCTTGTTTTTTCCGGCGCTGGTGATTTGCGGTTCAGTTATCCGCGGAGTGCGCCCGTTTGCTTCGGAAATGCTACTGTTGGAACGGACTCCCATTTTCTCCAAGGATCCACTCAAAGTCAGTTTCAAACGCCGGTCCAATGCGTTGCATGGCGCCAACTCCGCCGACTTATTTGGCCGATTCATGACGATCAGCATATTTTTGATTCCACTTACATTTACGTTCTTCTCGTTGTTTGTAAAAATCGATACCACCTTAAACCTACAAGCCAACTCCGACATCTCGCTGTTTGCGTACTATTGGATTGCGGCCCTATGGTTGGCCGCCGGGTTTGCCTCGGTGGTTCGGTTCTTGTCCTACATCGATATGCGAATTCGCCAAGAAGGGTGGGCGGTCGAACTAAAAATGAGAGCCGAAGGACAACGGCTGGCACCTGTTACTGACTAGCCAAACGGGAACCGGAAAGCCTCTGGTCTTGCACCTAGTAAAATACGATCCATGAAATTAACCCCAATAGACATGAACACGCATCCGCAAAAGACCAAGCATTGCTTTGGTTCACAGCGAAGTCGGCAAGGACATTCGTTTGCCGAAGTGTTTTTGTGGACGTTCGCTCTGGCGGGGCTCGCCCTAATTTCACCCGCGAGAAGTTTCGGCCAAGACGACGGGCAGCTTATCAAAGACGTTTTGTCGAAGAAGAATTATCCATGGTACGACCAAGCAAATGACACGGCAGGTTCGGTGCGACTACCAGAACGCCCGCCAGCAAGGTCGGCGGATCGCAATGAAGTCCCGTTGGGTTCGCCACAAACGAAACAGGCAGCCAACACACCAAACAGCACGGGAAATTTTCCATCGTTGGGATTCAATTTCGTCGCCTGGACACTTGTTGCTGTCGCAATTGCGGTTCTTGGTGGTTTTCTGATTTGGGCTTTCTTTCGGCTTGAGTCGCAACAAATCCGCCGGGGCGGTCAAAATTCACAACGAAGCCTGGCGGAAAGCATTCAACAACTGCCGTTTCAAGTTGATCAACGAACGGGTGACTTCCGATCCCTTGCTCAATCGGCATACGCGGATGGCGATTTTCGCCGGGCGATTACTTACTTGTTCAGCCACGTCCTGGTCACGCTTGACCAAAAGAACTTGATTCGATTACGAAAAGGCAAAACCAACCGACAATATTTGAAAGAGCTGAAACCACATGGTTCATTAGCGACTTTTTATCAACGCGTTATGGTGCCATTTGAGTCTGCATTTTTCGGCGATCACGAGTTGTCCAAATCCGAATTCGAATCCTGCTGGCGAGAACTTGACGGATTTCATACAGGCGTCGACCAAACTACGCAGGTGCCAGCTTGAGCGCCCTTAAAAACATTCAGGGCTTCTCCTCCGGAGGAGCATTTGGGAATCGATCCGCGTCAAGCGATTTACAGCTTCGCGTGTGTGCTTGTTCAACGTCCACCGTCGCTCGCTCAGTCACCCAACGATTGCGCCAATCCGTACTACTTTCTGTGCTGCTGCTGACAATAGCAACAGGCTGCCATTCACGAGTCGGAGTCAACACAGAGTACGGAAAAGTTACGGGAACTTCTGGCGGCACAAGCGTCAACGGCACAAATATTTTCTTTGGCATGTTTGAAGAGCGGGGATTCGAAACGAGGCGGTACAAGCGAATATCTCCTCGAATCAGACGTTACGAAACAGTGGTCTGGTTTCCCGGTCGTCAGAACGTACCTTCGGATCGAGCCATCGAAGTCCTCGAACAATGGCTGGATGAAGGCTATTCAAGAACGATCATTTATGTGGCCAGAGATTTCGATGCAGAAATTCAGTTCTACCAACGAATGACTGAAACAGCGGAAGCGGAAGACGCAGACGAAGTCCGACGCCTACTTGCTGAAGCAAAAATTCGTCAGGATCGTCGTCTGACTTACTTTGCGGACAACGACGACCCGGAAGTCTGCGATTGGTTCGAGCATGCGTATGACCGACGCCAAAAAGCCAATTCGCTTTCCGGGCCGCTTGCCGAAGGCGTCGACGCGAGCGCAAGCGGTGTCGAATTTGCCACACGGCTGATTCCGCCCCAAGACCCGGCCGAAGAACGCGAGCGAGCCGCCACAACTCTGCTTTCGGCGAATGAAGTTGAATTTGTGTACGCATTGCATCGCGGAGAAGATGGCGATACCGACCTCTCACGAGAGAACAAAATCATCGTGGTATCCAACGGATCTTTCTTGCTAAATTTTGCTTTAGTAAATAAAGAGAATCGCAAGCTAGCCGGAAACCTAATTGATCAATGTGATCAATCAAGCGTCGTCTTCCTTGAAAGCGGTCGTGGAGACATTGAAATCAGCGACCGAGAATCACTGAACCACAACGCTTGGGCTTGGATCGCGCAACCTCCGTTGTGTTTTATCATGCCCCACTTTTTGCTCTGGGGAGTGATCTTTTGCTTCGTCTTTTACCCAATATTCGGTCGGCCTCGCCGCTTACAAAACCACAAGAACGTTTCCTTTCTCGACCATATCATCGCCATGGGCAAGCTGATGCAACGAACACGCGACGTCGATGAAGCGATGGACAAAATTTCCCGCTACCAAGAAACAAACTCGCGAGATTCACGGGCGAGCAAAGAATAGCTCCATTGGCCCGAGCCTATGAGATAGATAGTTCAGACTTACTTTCAGCACCAAATTATTCTTCGAATCAACCGCAGCTTAAGAAACTCCAAAATGAACGACCAACCCAACAACGTTGAATTCGAATGTCCGCAATGCAAAGTTCGCCTAAAGGTTCCCGCCAACTTGATTGGCCAGGAATGCAAATGTCCGCAATGCAGCCAAGTCAGCACGGTTCCCGCTCCAGCGGTACAAAATCAAATTGCTTCCAAAGAAGTCTCGCCGGTACCCCCAACGACTGCCACGTCTCCCAGCGAACAGACTCATGCGACAACCGAAGAACCTTCCGCCAACCCAACACCCTTTTATCAAAAACAAGCTTCCGAAAAGCCCCCAGAAGAGATGGTCGGCGTGGATACTCCGACTCGAAAACTCTATCAACGAATTTCCGAAGAAGTCGCGAAGATTTTCGTTGGTCAAGACGAATTGGTGCAGGGGACTTTGGTGGCATTGTTCTCCGGCGGTCACGTCTTGATTGAGAGTGTTCCAGGACTGGGCAAAACCTTGTTCGTGCGGTTGCTTGGCAAAATCTTAGGTTGCGAATTCGGGCGGATTCAGTTCACCGCGGATCTAATGCCATCCGACATCACGGGGGCGCCCATTTTCAACATGAAAACCCAAGAATTCGACTTTCGCCCCGGCCCGGTTTTCACGCAGCTCTTACTGGCCGATGAAATCAATCGCTCTCCCGCCAAAACTCACGCGGCACTTTTAGAAATCATGCAAGAGAAGCACGTCACGATCGACGGAACCACACACGAACTTGACCTGCCGTTCTTGGTCGTCGCCACGCAAAATCCTATCGAATCCGAAGGCACGTACAACTTGCCCGAAGCCCAACTCGATCGTTTCATGCTGAAGCTTGTGGCAGATTACCCAACGGAATCTGAAGAAGCAGAAATCCTCAACATGCATGGCGGGCAATTCGATTTAGAAGCACGATTCAATGATGAAATCCAACAAGTGACAACCCCCGAAGAGATTGTTCAGATCACTCAAGACAACGGCAATGTCCGAATCGATCCGTTGCTCGTTGACTACATCAACAAGATCGTTCGCTTGACTCGTCAGTGGCCGCAATTCTATATGGGCGCTTCACCGCGAGCCGGTATTGGCTTGATCCAAGGTGCAAGAACTCTGGCCGCATTTTATGGACGCGACTACGCAGTGCCTGACGATGTCGTACAGATTGCAATTCCGGCGCTGCGGCACCGAGTAAGCCTTACCGCAGAAGCTGAAGTTGAAGGCCAAACCGTCGACCAACTATTAGATGAATTGATTCGAACCATCGAAGTCCCACGATTGAAAAATTGAATTGGCGTCGCTGGCCAACCTAAACTCTGAAGACCGCAACTACCGTTACTCAACAACCGAAGTGAAACTTGCTTGACGTCATCAAAGCAATTTTTGATTTTCTAATCAATCGCCCTCTCATCATGCTAATGCTGATGGGGTTGCCGTTGATTTTGCTCGCTAAGACGCGAAACATATTTCCGAGCCGCACCTTACTTTTTATCAGCAGCATTCCGGCTGTGGCATCGATCGGTTTAATCCTGTCGCCCTTGTTTGGCTGGATTGTGTTTTTTCTCGACGCCCTTTTTATCCTTGTCGTTTTAATCGACCTGATGACGGTCACCCGCGAAAGCAGATACTCAGCGACTCGAAAAATTCTCCGCATCGCGTCGCTTGGCAAGACTCAAAAAGTTGAAATCGAACTGACTAACAATTCCACATTCGGAAATGTGGTTGCGATCCGTGATGATTTGCCACAATCATTTGAGGCCACGCCGGACGAGATCAAGTTTCGCATTGGAGGACTCAGTAAAACACTGTTTAAATACTCCTATTCAACGAGCGAACGCGGATTGGAAATCCTTCGGCACGTTCACTTGCGCGTCAGCAGTCTCCTTGGGCTATGGAGCGGCTACTACCAAATTCCGTGCGAGTCCACCGTCAACGTTTACCCTGACCTCAAGCAAATTTCCGAATACGATTTACTGGCAAAAACCAATCGGCTTTCGCTCTTGGGAATGCGCCGAGTCAGAAAGATCGGCCAGGACAACGAGTTTGAAAGACTTCGCGATTTCACCCAGGACGACAACTACAAACACATCGATTGGCGGACAACCGCACGTCGCCGAAAGTTAACGGTTCGAGATTTTCAATCCAACCAAAGCCAACGTATCATTTTCATGGTCGATTGCGGGCGGATGATGACAGGAATGGCCGGCGATATCAGCCTACTCGATCATTCGCTCAACGCGATGCTGATGCTCAGTTACGTTGCCCTTAAACAAGGCGACTCGGTGGGAATGATCAGCTTCAGCAACGCGATTCACAACTTCACCCCGGCGCGACCCGGCGTCAAGCACATCAACCGGTTGATGCATGCCTCTTTTGATCAACAGCCTCAGTTTGTCGAATCAAGATATGATGAAGCATTTCTCTATTTGCGAAAACACTGTCGAAAACGCTCGCTGGTCATTCTGGTCACCAACGTGATCGACGAAATTAACGCGTTCCAACTCCAGCAGTACATGGGTTCGATGACCGGCCGCCATTTGCCACTCGGCGTCTTACTGCGGGAACGCGAAGTGTATGATCAAGTCGATTCGGTTGACCCCGGCGACATTGATTCAATCTACCGTGGAGCCGCAGCCGTTGACGTTCTCAACTGGCGTCATTCGGTCATCCGGGATCTGAAACATCAAGGCGTGTTGGCACTAGACCTTTTCCCTGAACAGTTGACATCAAATCTGGTCAACCAATACCTAGAAATTAAAGCTCGCCATCTACTTTAGGCGAATCGCGATTCAAAAGCCCCGCCGCCTCCAAGCGATTTCCAGCGCGAAGCAACTTCAAAACGGCTTGAACTAAATCCACTTGGCGCTGTGTACACGGAACCAACCGGCCCGCTGGGGGCTGAGATTTGATCAGCCCAGCCCCAATTGCATTGACGAGTTCTGGGATGCCAGTTCCATCTTCGACAGAAGTTAACAATGCTCCGCTAGGTAAAGCAGCTGACTGGCGGCCCTTGCAAAGATCGGCCTTGCTATAAACGTACAGATCCGGCTTCCGTTTTGCTAACACACCCGGCAAGTTTTGTTTAGAAAAATCGTGTGCTTCGTGAACTGCAACTACCAGATCAGCATTGCGAATTTCCGCTTCGCCCAATTCGATGCCTTTTTGTTCAATCGCATCAGTAGTATCTCGTAAACCTGCAGTGTCTTTGATTTCGACCGGCCAGCCGTGGATCGCGGTGACTTGGGAAACGACGTCGCGAGTCGTTCCGGCTGTTTCATGCACGATCGCTCGATTGAAGCCAACGATCGCGTTGACCAAACTGCTTTTGCCAACATTGGGCTCGCCGCAAAAAACCACCGTCCAAGGCGTTGTTAAATGCAGTCCAAAATCAGACCAATTCAACATATCAATTAGCTCTGATTCGGCACCGGACGGATCGCTTTCCAACAATGAGCAAATTCGATTTAGTTCATGATCGGCGATTGAATACTGATGAAGCAACTGCCGAGCGGTTGTTTCCGTCAGCGCCCTGGTCATTGCCACTGCCAGTTCGGATCGCCAATTGCCACCGTGTATCCGACGGGCTATTTCACTCTGATTGAGTTCTCGAAATCCGCGTTCAGAAAACGAATCTAACACCGATCGCGGCGCTGAAGTTCCACCATGACAATGAACTTCCCAGGCGGCAGAATTTGCTTTTTTAAAGCCCGCAGGCCGCACCACGACAACGTCTTCGCCGGTAGATTTCCAAACGCCGTAGAAAATGCATTGCCCGGATTGCTTGGACAAACGCTTCTTGGACACCGAGCCGAAAAGCTCGTCGATTGTGGTCGAAACCCTAGGCCCCCAGACCGCAACGACCGCCACCGCGCCACGTCCTGTCGCGGTCAACATGCCGGTAGCATTAAGCAACGGATCACACTCAATTGAACGTTCATTGAATGCGCCTGACTCTGACTTCGTCATGGCTTGTCGACCATTTGCGCCAGCAAGTCTCGACCGATATCTTTCGCACCACGAAGTACTAAATCGGGAACATGCTGCCAAGTGTCCGGAATCCAAGAAAGTAATTCCCGAATACCACCGCCGGTAACATAGACGTGAACTGGTTGAGATTGGACACGCGAAAGTTCCTTAACGGCCACGCGAATCGCTGAAAGCTGAGCTTGATAGACGCCAAGTAGGATCGCCGACTCGGTGCACTTTCCCAAATGGCTTAACTGATCATTCAGATATCCAAGCGGCTTCAACCTTTGCACACCATTCTCGGCAAGATCTGGCAAAGCATCAGTGCCTTCGGCCAAGTATTTGAGGTTGGAAAACGCACCTGGAAAAATCATGCCGCCCTGAAACACGCTTTCCTGATCAACGAAATCAATCGTTACTGCGGTGCCTGAATCGACTACGATCAACGGCCCTCCTTCGTTCAATCGAACCGCTTGATTGGCGGCAATCAAACGATCTCGCCCCAACCGCTCTCGCGAGTGAACGTCAGTCTTAAGTTGGACATCGTCTGAACTGATCACATGAAAATGATCTTGAGGTCGATTGCGGGCGACCCAGACTGCCAGGCGTTCCAACCGAATGGCATTCACACTAGAAACTGCCCAAAACGCAGGCTGAGCATGAACATCCAACGCCTCGAAGTCGAACTCAATCGGTTCTTCACCGCGAAAAATGGTTTCCATGCACCAGCGGTCGTCGTCTTCGGTATGATCAACCGCAACTTTGGATGAACTGTTGCCGATGTCGGCGGCGATTAGCTGCATGCTGCTTGCTGTCCCAAGACTTGGGTAATTCGGTTCATCAATTGTGGTAAGCCATCACCCGTTACGGCCGAAATCAACAAGACCTCACCGGAGACCTGTTCAGACAATTGGCTCGCGACGTCAGCAGCTTCCGGAAGTTCTGACTTGGTAACAACGACGATTTCAGGCCGATCCTTTAAACGATCGTTGTACTGCTCCAACTCAAACCGAATGGCAGAATAGTTGGAGACGGGATCAGACTGATCCATCGGCATCGGTTCGACGAGATGCACAATGATTCCGGCACGTTCGATATGCTTGAGGAAGTCATGACCAAGCCCGACGCCTTGGTGAGCTCCTTCGATCAACCCAGGAATATCCGCCATCACGAACGATCGATCCATGTCGACGTTGACCTGCCCAAGATTGGGATACTTCGTCGTAAACGGATAGTTGGCAATTTCTGGCTTGGCACTCGAGAGCCGACTGAGCAAAGTGCTCTTGCCAGCGTTTGGCATACCGACCAGGCCAACATCGGCGATGACTTTAAGTTCCAAGATCAGCAATTTCACTTCGCCTTCACCCCCTTGGGTGGCTTGGCGAGGAGCTTGGTTGGTTGAAGATTTAAAACGTGTGTTACCTCGACCTCCTCGACCGCCATGGGCAGCGATAACCGAGTCGCCGTCTTCTGCCAAATCCTTGATGACGATTCCGTTGTTCGCATCGATAAGGATGGTGCCAGGCGGAACATTGATGGTTGTGTCCTCACCATTTTTTCCGTGCCGGCCAGAACCCATTCCGCCGACGCCTTTTTCAGCTCGCACATGATGCCGGTTTGCAAACTCCACGAGACTGTTGACGCCTTTGCGTGCAACAATAATCACGCTGCCACCGTTACCGCCATCACCACCATCGGGACCACCGCGCGGCACATACTTTTCACGTCGGAAGCTCATGCAACCGTGGCCGCCACGACCTCCGGAAACTTCAATTTGGACTTGGTCGACAAACATTGTGGATCTATTGTTCCTAAAATCTTCGCTTGGCGGTATTTAGTTACCCGCTCGCAATTTGAGGTGTGAGTTAAAGCGAGTCCTATTTCCGGTGAATGAGTTCGCAAAAGCGATGTTGGAACCAGCCAACGGGATTCAGTGCAACTGAGAGCTTTAGAATTGAGCGCAAACGAAGGTCGTCAAAAAAAAAGGGATACCGCTCGGTATCCCGTATTGTTTCCGGTTGTGATTGGATGTCAACGAATTGAATCCAACATGGCTGATCAAGCAACGGCGTTGACAACGTTGATACGTCGGCCCTTACGGTCAAACATCACGTGGCCGTCCACCAATGCGAACAACGTGTAATCTTTTCCTTGGCCAACGCCTTTACCGGCGTGCCATTTGTTTCCGACCTGACGGATCAAGATGTTTCCGGCCACGACAGCTTCGCCACCAAACTTCTTTACGCCACGTCGCTGGGCGGTTGAATCGCGACCGTTACGGCTGGAGCCCTGTCCCTTTTTGTGAGCCATGAGAGCACTTTCTTAGTCTATTTAATGCTTGTTATTTGCTTATTCGCGGCCGAAGTCACTTGATTGGCCAAACCGGCACAGAACTCGATCCGGAGTGGATTAACCCACGAAAAGTTCCGGTAGATTTAAGCCCTAGAATTTAGCGATAAATCCAGAAATGATCAAGGCTTTTTATGAAACGAATCCCCTCGTTGTGACGCTCCCAGAACTGAGGTTCCATCGCAATAATGTAGGTTTCTTCGCCCTCAGTGAATTTCCAGCGTTTACCTTCAATTAGCCTCTCAACCGCGGCCTGCTTGTTGACCGAAATACCAGCGTCAGCCAGAGCTTGACTGATCGAAGCCGGCAAACTGCCCTGATCCAAATCAGGTGTCAATGCAGACTGGAAACTGCTCAGATTGACTTCGGCATCAACTTCAGCCACGAGGACATTTCGATCGGCTGCTTTTCGATTGACATGATAAACGTTAATCAGCGGGCCAGGCAGATTGTATTGCTCGCAAATCAAGATTTGCTTTTGCGGATTGTCGACCAATGGGATACCAAATTCGATGTCATCACGATGCTCATTGATGATGTCGCCTGGACGAGTAAAATTCAGCTGCAGAGTTTTCATGCGAGTCTGTTCATTTGACATGCCGATTCGATAGGCGTTGGAAAGGCCTTCGACGTAGACTGAGACGAAATCGATTCGAGGATCGACGCCTTCAAAAATAGCCACACCCCAAACACCACCATCTGAATCTGATTTGGCCATTGGAATTTTTGTCTTCGACATTGTCACAGCGTCTAACAAATTCATGGCAGGATCTTCACGCCGTTGAATTTGGCGTAAAACCATTGGGCTGACTGTGTCGCGAAACACGACTCGCTTGTAGCCTTCCGCAGAATTGGTCATGACGGAGCCCTCTAGCGAAAAGCGAGGCACGAAGAATTTCTCTTCGTCCGCAATGGGCTTGTTCCGAACCAAGTCATTCTTCATGTGCTCAAATTGAGGACTTTGTTTGACTTGTTCATAAGTGATCGTGTCTCCCAAATCACGAATGCGGTAAATCAAATACCAAACATTTTGATTGCTAACAGCACCCGATGCGTCGGGAACTTTCAGGTTGGCCTGACGCAACTGTCCAAGAAACGAAAACTCGTACTGCCACACTGGGCGGTACAAAATTACACCTCGGGATCGCCCATGAAGAGTTTCACTATCAGAAATGTACTTCGGTGCGTATTTGGTTGCCTTGAGCCCCGGAAGCGAGCGAGGAAGCGAAACGCTATCTCGAGGATCCAACTCTGTTTTGATCTGCTTCAAGACTCCAGGCGCAAGATCCTTCATTCGATCTTGAGCGATAACTCCTGAGGCGGGTATCGCCAAGCAAGAAAGCAGGGTCGTCAAAAAAACACGTTGCCAAAGACGTTGCATAACTGTGCGCCAACAAAGGGTGTCGTAAACCGAAAAAGGCATTAATCTACCAACGATTTGCAAATGGAAAATCGTGACCGATATGGTTGTCGAACCACGTGACAATCAAACTAAAAACCGATCGTTTTCTCGGGAAATACCATCCAAGGGTAGCTCTTAAGTATAGTTCGACCGATTTCAAAGGGTCAAGTTTTCGACCGACCGATCGAATTATTGGTAGGAATGAATCGACGGCCGATGAACATTTGAAAGCTCCGCCCCAAAGCTCGACCGAAAAATCTGTTGTCGAGCCGATTCGGGCATTCCTCCAAATCGGGATAATCGGCAGCCTTGGCTTTGAAATTCGTCCACCGGACGCAGTTTTAGCCCGAATTCCAGTCAAACTTGCTTCCGTTGATTGAATCTGATCACGTCAAAGCGACCTAGCATTCCCCTTGGGAAAATTAACTCAGACTCTCATATTCTGATTGTCGACGCATTGAAAGCGCCAAATCAATCAAAAATTCCGTGGCCGAAATCTTCGGTTATTGGCTTCGACCGCCCGGAAGAGACATCTGGATTCGACTTAGGATCGTGAGGCGCCGAAGCGTCAGTGGAAGCTTGATCTACACGTTCGCTTTTGGTGCCCGAAACTTTTGGCGAATCTGTCGAATTCGAGTCCGTCGAAGAGCCCGCCTGAGAGCCTTGCGTGCGTCCCGAAGCCGTGGAGCTACCGGGCTTTCTCGAGGACTTCGGCTCAACGATTCCCTCGATCAACTCATCATCGTAGTCATCGTCATACCTGGATTTGTAGCCAGGTTGAGCCGCCAACTCGATCTCTCGGTTTAGTTCATCGATGACTCGATTCTGAATCATCTCGCGACAAGTCGCGTTGACCGGATGTGCGATGTCGGCATACAACTTTGCTCGACCGTTGGAATCATGAACGACTCCACCCGCTTTCAGTTTCGAACCACAGTTATTACAGTAACCAGCCCGCAGGTGATTCTTGATCCGACACTTGGGACAATTCGAGGTGAGCTTGCGACTGGGCATGGCAACGAAGGGCCCGTTGTTGCCCTCGATAATTTTGAGATCCCTGACGACGAAACAGTCATCGAAAGTTACGCTACAAAATCCGCGCAAGCGATCTTCCGAACTCTCCATGAGTTTTATTCTGACTTCTGTGATTTCCAAAGTACACTCCTTTTACTTGGCTACTCCGCCACATCAAGTTGCTATGTAGACATTGGGACTGAGAGTTTGGCCGTACAATATCTTTGTAGTCGGCAGGCGAGATGACAACGTTCGGGCAGCGCGACGCGCGGAACCAGCGGATGAAAAAACCCCAAAATAACTTGTACCGCTGCCGCTCATTTGATGGCCCAAGCAATCAACTCCCTGAAAAGCATCAGCCATTAAGGCGATGTCCTCAGATAGTTGAACCGCAACTGCTTGCAGCCGATTAAACAGTGAATTGCCAACTAATTGTGGTTTGCCTGAAGCGACACTTTGGATGGCCCTCTCGGAAGAGTTACTCCCAAACGCTCCGGCGACCTTGCCAAATACTTTAGCCGTGGACAATCCACCGGCAGGTTTAACGATGACCAATGGCAATCCAGCCGAACATTCGAGCGGCGTGATCTTTTCCCCACGGCCTCGACACAATGCCGCTCCGCCGTAAAGGAAAAAAGGAACGTCACTCCCAATCTGAGCTGCCAAGCCGGCAAGCGCCTCAAGAGAAAATCCCGCATTCCAAAGAAGGTTGCCAGCCAACAAAGCTGCGGCGGCATTGCTCGACGCTCCACCCAAACCGGCTTCTGAAGGGATTCGCTTGTCCAATTCAACATCGCAGCCGAAAGAAAATTTTGACTTTTCCCCAGCTCGATTAGCGTCAGACTGCTCGATCTTGGCTCGCAGTAACAGCAGCGCTTTAACGATGAGATTCCGCTCATCCGTTGGAATTTCATCAGTGGATGCAGCTGAAAAACCGTCGCCAACAATGGTCAGGTTTATTTGATCATCGTCACGACTGCAGAACCTTAAACTGTCGAAGACACCGACCGTAGTCATGACTGTTTCAAGTTCATGAAACCCGTCGCTACGCTTGCCTAAGATTTCCAGAAACAGATTGACCTTCGCAGGTGAATCCACTTCGATTTGATTCAAAGTTGATCTAATCTTCATCGTTGCCATTCATGTTACGCGTTTGCCGGCGCGTATGCTTAACACGAATCGGGCGACCCGTGTCGTCGTATCTATTTCGATAGAGCTTCGGCTCCATTTTCCGATGTCTAAGTGCGTAGAGAAGAGCCGTTTTTGCACAAAGACCTATCGGTCGAACTCCCGCATCAATCTATCATGGTTATTGCGAATCTCCACAAGAATTCTCCAAGGTTTGAGAATTGTCGGCCCCCGCGACATCAATGTTTATCAATTCCGTCGACTAATCGTTTTGAATCAAGAACCTTCTCCCGCACAGCTTTACTAGCTTAACAATTGAAATATAAATCGTCCTTAACAGCGACACGTTTCCATCCCGCGAATAAATCAAACTCACAATGAAGCAAGACACGAACAAACAGAAATCCACTACACAAGAATCAACTCATCAAATGCCCAACAGTGTTTTGGCAACACGCTCCATTTTTGGTGGCGTGCTGATGGGGCTTGCCAATTTGGTCCCAGGCATCAGCGGCGGAACAATGCTGCTCGCGGCAGGAATCTACCCAAGCTTTATCAACGCGTTGTCCGATGCAACTCGATTTCGATTTCGCTTCCGAACCTTGTTGGTATTGGGGTGTGTTGTCGGCGCGGCCGGAATTGGAATTCTTTTGTTCGCTGGTTCATTGAAAGAACTGGTTCTCGACCACCGCTGGATCATGTACAGCTTATTTATCGGACTGACACTCGGCGGCCTGCCAGTCGTTTGGAAGTTAGCGCGACCAGCTTCCCCGGGGCTTATTATCGCGGGCATCATTTCATTCGCCGCGATGGTTGGATTGGCTTACTTGCAACATCTTGGCGTCGTCGGCTCTGGAAGTTCCAATTTTGCAATGCTTGGACTTGCAGGGCTTGCCGGCGCGAGTGCGATGATCTTGCCTGGACTCTCGGGTGGCTACTTACTATTGCTAATGGGGCAGTATGTTCCAATTCTTTCCGCGATCGACAAATTCAAAGACGCATTGAAAGCGGGCGACATTAGTGCAGCAATGGATCCTGCTTTGACTGTACTTCTGCCTGTCGGAATTGGAGTCGTCGCGGGAGTCGTGATCGTTGGCAACCTTTTGAAATGGCTGCTGGATCGCTTTCAAAAAGTCACGCTTGGGATCTTGCTGGGCCTACTATTGGGATCGGTCGTCGGCTTGTGGCCATTTAAGATTGGCGTTCCACCAATCGAAGGGGACCTAATTAAGGGGCAGGTTGTCACCGCCGAGACGATCGACGAAATCGAAAAAGACGATTGGCTGACCCAGCCATTCCGACCGAGCGCCGGACAAATGGGCGGTTCGATTGGGCTGATTGGATTGGGTTTTGCAATCACGATGGGCATCGCGATGATCGGCAGCACAAAAGAGAACAAGCAACCTATCGATAGCAAATCAAACGACGAAAATATCGCCATTTGAATTTAGCGAGCAGCGGCAGGCTGCAAAGTTCGAATTGAACGAACTTTCGATTCTGGCTCTCAGAGAATATAGGCGGCCAGCTTTCCAAGCAGCGTAGACACTGCTTACTAACCCGTTTCTACCAATCGAACTTCCAACCAAATCGAAAAGTAGATCCAGCACAGAATTCAAAACCTTATGACACAAACACCTGCCGACCCACCTGCTCCCGATTCGATTCCTTGTATTGACATTGGGGCAAACTTAACGAGCCCAAAGTTTCGTCGAGATATCGACGAAGTTCTAAACAACTCCAAGGCCGCAGGCTTAGAGGCCATTGTCCTGACGGGTTCCAGTGAAAAGAACAGCATCGAATCTTCAGAATTGTGTCTCCAGCACCCTGGATTCCTATACTCGACTGCGGGAATTCATCCGCATGACGCGAGCGATTTCGATTCAACAAGAACCGCCAATGTGCTCAAGAAGCTTTTTGAAATGGATCAAGTCGTCGCCGTTGGCGAATGCGGCCTTGATTTCAATCGGGACTTTTCACCTCGCGACCAGCAACGAGAGTGCTTTGCTGCCCAACTAGAAATGGCGGCAAACAACGGGCTGCCATTATTCCTGCACGAACGCGATGCCTTCGATGAATTCCTAGCAACCATGCGTGGTGTTCGCGACCGCTTAAGCCGAGCCGTTGTGCATTGCTTTACGGGAACTACGGAACAAGCAAAGGCATATCTTGATCTCGATTTGCACCTTGGCATCACCGGCTGGATTTGTGACGAAAAGCGAGGTCGGCACCTGCGTGAAGTGGTTCAAATGATTCCTGTCGATCGCTTGATGATTGAGACGGACTGCCCTTATCTTGCCCCAAAAAATATGAGGCCGAAGATTTCCCGCAACGAGCCAAAATTCCTGCCGCACATTTTGCGGACGATCGCCGAATGTCGCGGCGAAGACCCATTAGTTCTCAGCGAAGACCTTTTACAAACGACAAGAAAATTCTTTGACATCTCCACCGGTTAGGTTGCTTGGGCTTCCGATGTCATTTACTTCCTTTGCCTCGCGACCTGTGTAACAATACGTCCAACTGGTTTCGCGGGAAGCGCTGAAAGACCCTTAAAGCACTTTTGTCGGAGCATTTATTTTTTGAAACTCCAGTTTTGTCGCACGTCACCAACATGAGCTTTGCCATGAATTCACTTACTAAATTGGCCCCGTCTTTGTTTGCAGAAGCCCAGCACCTTCCAACTCATATCGTGCGTCGAGTTGCGATCATTTTACTTTTAGCGGCAACGCTTATATTTCAGTTCAGGTTGGGCCACGCAACAGCACAAGAGGCGTTCAACCAGGCTGAGAAACCCAACGCCAATATACAGACCGTTGACAATATTCCAGACGAATTAGCATTCGCCGGCCTTTCGTTCAGAAACCTGTTCAACGGAACTGACCTTTCTGGCTGGGTCGACGTCAATACATCTCCGGAAACCTGGTCAGTCCGTGATGGCATGCTGGTATGTTCAGGAAAGCCGATCGGCGTGATGCGAAGCGACCGGCAATATGAAAATTTCATTTTGCAAATCGAATGGAGGCACATGGAAGCCGGAGGCAATTCAGGAGTTTTCCTTTGGTGCGATGCCGTGCCTCAAGAACGAACTCGATTGCCCAATGGAATGGAAGTTCAAATGCTTGAATTGGACTGGGTCAACCAACACAAGAAACGTGACGGCTCGCTACCACCAATCGCCTACGTTCAAGGCGAACTTTTTGGTGCCGGGGGAATGACCGCCAATCCAGAGAACCCCCGGGGAACACGCAGCAAATCAATTGAGCATCGTTGTCGCGGCGTTGGCCAGTGGAACAAATACGTGGTCGTTGCCGTTGATGGAAATGTGAAACTTTCGATCAATGGAAAGTTCGTCAATGGAATTCGCGATGCGTCGGTCAAGAAAGGCTACATCTGCCTTGAGTCTGAAGGTCGAGAAATTCACTTTCGCAACATCAAGATCATGGAGCTACCAGGCGGCATGGCAAACCAATCCAATACAGCTCCAAGAATCAATTGAGGCGTTTTAAGCTGGATCACTGAAGCATCGCTAAATCAGGTTCAGCGAAGAACAGGTTCAGCGAAGAACTTGAGGCCGTGAAAGCCACTCTCGGTGCCGTCTCCGGAAGCTCGACTTTTTGTAAAGTTGTATTTCACTAATCTACCGAACTGTTGTTTCTGCTGGCAACCAAATGTCTTGTCGCGTGCCCTGAAGATTATTGCAACGACGATTTGCCAGGACGAATAACGTTCAGTTGCAACATCTTGCCGTGTTTGGATTTGGGTTTCTGCCAGCCTGAATCCGATGGCACGCCTGCACTCAACATTCTCCCTATCCCAACAATTGTTCATGCGCATCTTTCTAAGATTCGTCGAGGGCAAAGTTGTTTTGCTCCACCGATTCATTTTTTTGCGGATGGAGAACAGAAATGAAGATGTGTCGACCAATCGGAGTCGTTGTCCTAACGGCTTTAGGATGCCAATTTCAATTAGAAATTGCGCACTCCCAGGTTCCAGAAATTCCTCGGCGTGGCTTGCCAGGAATCGCTCGCGTGACTCATGATCGCAGTGGACGACCAGTTATTTATTACAATCCGGCAGCACGAAGACGTATGGGGCCAGACGTTGCCGAGTTTTTTCGCGCTCATGAACTGGCTCACCTTCGCTTGAATCACTTCAATCGAAACATATCGGTTCAGCAAGCCGAGGCAGAGGCGGATGCGTTGGCCGGGCGAACGATTTCGCCCGGCGCATCAGCAGCGGCGCAGCGGTGGTTCTTGTCCGGTCGGGGTGGCAGCCGTCAACACGGCACGCCGCGACAACGAGCTAATCGGCTGGCGGGAGAGGTCAATTTTTCGCCGACCTCGTTGGCTCGCGGTCAGGTCAAATCGAACCGCGGTCTTTCCGGCGGCAGAAGACGCTTCTTTCGAAGACGTTTTCTTTTTCGCCAAAGATAAACTGGCAGACCTTCCAATTTCACGTCTCTTATTTTATTCAAGACCGGAAAAGCAACTTAGACCGAATGTCATTGGCTAGAGTTTGAATACCAATTCGACTTCACTTACTTCATAAGCCTTCGCAATAAAAAACATCTTCCAAATTTCACTGACTGCCTCGTCCGCTTCCGCTTGGACATTCCTTTGAACTTTCTGTTCAATTCCATTCCAACATCCTGTGGACGTAAGTGGAATCGCAAGAACTCTCCCCTAAATTCTCCCCTAAACTCTCACCCTCAAAGACTCTTGTGCGGCCCAAAAAAGAATCAGCCGCATTTCATGCTTTCGCGGACCCCGATTGCAGAAGCCTTTGATTTGCACGATTTCGTTTTTCCTTGGATCAACTTCTATCGTCAGAAGACTTCGTGTTCGAAAAATATCGCGGCTTTCCATTGTCCAGATTGAGGACTCGCGTTGCATACAACACCACCAATAGCAGCCGACACAATGCCGCAAACGAAAGCCTTCGGCCTCAAGCTCTCGACGAGAAGTAAGCTGTCGGATAATCCAAGTCCTTCGTTGGCAATAAAGATCGCAAACTGATTCGGTGTGATAGAAATCGCCAATCGGAACAGGCCTCCAAGTATCGTCAGCAGAACGGCTTTGATGAATTCGCCTTATTTTCCTCCGACGACGACTGACTCCCGCAGGAAAGCACTCTACCGGTTGAGCTGGTTTACCATCGCGAGCAAATTGAATTGCCTCGCCAAGTGTCATATGGTCCTTCGCTTGCAAAAACCGCTTCGCCATTTTTCGATCCAAGCCTTCGCCCAATTTGGAACCTCGAATACTATGACCGGCAGCAAGGTGAACAAAAAGATTCCTGCCATCGCGTGACTCTTGATCAACTACGCCAAACCAGTAACGAAACAGAAACTTTGGAACGGAATTTCTGACGAAAAGGTGATTCAGCAAAGAGGCGATCTCACTTGAAGACGATTCGACCTTGGGCAAACTCGAAACACTTAACTGAGGGGCGTTCTGAGAGACGCCTCCTCCGTGCAGAAGGTGCGGAACCGTCCAGTCGTCAGGATTCCGAATCCACCGAGCATTATATTCAGCAATATTTGCGCAAAGCTGGACAACGTTCTGAATGTGCTGGCAAGCTCTCCATCCGTACAACCGGGACGGCTTTAGTAAATTTGAATCGCTTCGAATGCGAGCCACGATACGCAGAAAAGCATTCCGCCTTTTGCGATTGGACGACATTTCATCAGCTGCCGACGCAATGACCGATTCCATAAGAGACTTAATTCTCCGCTGCGGAGAAACTGCGCGCGCAGGATGCCCGCCAATTTTGTTTTTTAACATGATGATCCTGCGCATTCGAGAAAGGACGCGCATTGCGAAAGATAGCAGGCGACCTAGAAAACGAACCAAACTCTTCAGCCGGTTTGCGTTTTAGGTTGCCCGGAAAGAATGAGCCGCAGTGGCTCTTCAAACGCAAGAATCATTTTGAGGAAACATTGATATTCGATTTAGATGAAATGAATGTTTTTGAGATCACTGTGTGTGGGCAGCGCCAAGTAGAAATTCACCGTGGCAAAGCCTGCGATACCCAACAGACGAGATTCTGTAAACAAGGTTCACCCAACTTGATGCAATCACTTTCGAAACCAACAGATTCGCTTGACGAAAAACCGCTGGAGTGCATTTGAAAAAACATGCTGCCCTTATCGGACGCAAGCTAATCGTCTGAGATCGCGACCATCGGGGCCGTCGCTGCCTTTGATGGTGGAACGATCATGGTTTTCATTTTCAATGCATGGCGAGGGTGCTTCTTGAGAACAAGCTCGGTTTGCACGATGAAATTCAGCGTCAAGTTGTGCGATAAAATCAGGCGGCAACTTGTCGAAGCGACTCAGCCAAAGCAATGAGCTTCATTCTTCTGGAATGCCGAGAAGTTTGCTTACGAAGAATGAACTTCCGTCCATTCTTTATCTAAGCTCGATCAATAGGATGGGCCATCCGCTAATTCGGCTCTGCTGCAGTGACAGTAGTTTGCCAGACCAACTATCTATCTCTGCCGGTGAAGCAGGCATTGCCTGACGTTTTCGAACCAAACTTCGCTGCGACGTCGCTCTGGTATTGCTATTTGGTCAACATTAGCGCATGAAAAAACCCGTTGCAGGACCTGGCTTAGTCCGCACAACGGGTTTTAACTATCAATTAGTAGATTGCTGACTGAACAGCTAACCTCTTGGAATTACATTGTTGATTCAGAGCTTCACCCGAGGGCAAAACCATAAATAACATCCAGCAACTCGGCAAAGACCATGCCCACGGATAACTCAGTCTGTCACCAGACTGAGGTTCTAAATATCCTTAGAAAGGAGGTGATCCAGCCGCAGGTTCCCCTACGGCTACCTTGT
>CAZPTT010000019.1:54167-57754 GCA_964589435.1 uncultured Pirellulaceae bacterium | reverse complement strand
AGAAGATTACCAGCCGACAAAACGTAAACGATATAGGCAATGCCGATCGCAACAACTGGAAATCGAATCCACCGTTTACCAAATCCAAGCCAGATTGCTTGGATGACTAGCAAAGCGCCGGCAAGCCCGAGATACATTCCCGTGATGGGCTGGGGCCAACTTCGTTGCCAATAGAGAAGCAACAACGAGGCGAAACCTGGAATCAGCAGGCTTGCTTTCAAACCACGCTTCGTTGGTTGCGACATGCGTTACACCGATCGTTTCGTTTGACAGATGCGTTACACCGACTCGCGATTGAGCTATCTTGTTCCAATCCATTTCGCGATCCGCCCATCGCTGCCGACTGCCCAGCCAACTTTGCCGTCATCGGTAAATTGCACGGAGTTGAACCCGACATTGGATACTCGCAACCAACTATTCCCAAGGTCGCGTGAAACGTCTGTCCCGTTGGTACCGACGGCGACATAGTTAAGCTCTTTTCCGCTGACCCAAGCATCAACACAGCTACGATAGCCCGATGGTGGTTTGCGTTTTTTTGGCACTGACCAAGTCCCACCGCCGTTTCGCGTAACCGCATAATTGCCTTCGGTGGAATTTGGATTCTTGTAGTCTCCACCAATCGCAACCCCGTCATCTGAATTGGCGAACCCCAACGAGAAAATGCCGGAAGAAGGATTTCTGGGTAGCGGAACGGCAGCTTGCTTCCAGGTTCGCATGTAATCGTCGGAAACCAAAATGCGACTGCGACCGTCCGGTTGATTGGCCAGCCCACTGCTAAGCCCAATCATGACTTTGCGTTTCCCAATCACGGTCATGTTGGTCCCGCTGGCCGCGAATCCTCCTTCGCCACGTTCAGTCGGAGGCGCTTTCTGAACTTGTGACCAAGTCACTCCGCCGTCTGCTGTCCTAAGCAAGAAAAGTTTCTTGTCGATTGGGTCGCCCATTGCAACTCCGGTTTGGTCGTCAAGGAATGAAATGGCATCCAGAAAGACTCGTTTGTCTTTGTTTTCATAAACCATTTTCCAGCTCAAACCAGCGTTCGTCGAACGGTAGATCCGGGCAGGAGTGCCGGATGTCATCACAACCACCGAAGCTTCGTCGATCACATGAACGTCGCGAATATCGAGCTCTTCGGCTCCTTTGATTCTCAAAACGCGCCAGCTTTTGCCGCCATTGTAGGAGTTGATCACGGTGCCTTTAGACCCGGTCGCCCAAATGTTAATCGCATTGAACACATGCAATCCACGCAAGCTCGCGTCAGATTTGACGTCTTGCAGCTTCCAAGGCGAGTTCACGATCCGATAAACATTTTCTTCAATGCGAATCTTTTCCTGTCCCGGTTTCAGTTTCGTTTCCTGATTTTTGCTAGTCGATCCTTGCGCCGGAGTTCGGGGCGGGACGTTGCGATCAACTCGCCGTTGTCCGAAGCCGTCGTTAGGTGATGCGAAAAGTAATAACGCAAAGAAAGATAATGGCAAGAACGCAGCGCGAAAATTCATCGAGACTCCAGGATTTGATGGTCGAGTCTCCACTATATCCACAGAAGAATTTGAATGCAAAAGGTGGTAACGGGTAAGCTCCGGCTACAGCGTTCGCATGCAAGCAGGAAAGCTGCCAAGCACCGTCAGATTTTTGCAGTGCGCTCGGGCTTCACCAATGATTTCGGCAATTCCTGAGTTGTCTCGATGGCCTTCTAGATCGACAAAGAAAGTGTAGTCCCAATTCACTTCGCCGCTGGGTCGCTTTTCAATGTGAGTCAGGTTGATCGAGTTTCGTTTAAACACATCAAGCACATTGACCAGCGAACCTGGTCGGTCATCCGATGTGAACATGATCGATGTTTTGTCTTTGCCAGACTCAAGCGTATGGCTTTTGGAAAGAATTAAGAACCGAGTCAGGTTGCTTTGCCGATCTTCGATGGCTTCGAACAAGGGACGCAAGCCATGAATTTCTCCGGCCAGCGAGGAGCCGATCGCGGCGGCTCCCGAATCCGAGTCGTTTTCATTTTCCAGTTTCGCCTGTTCGGTCGCCAGCGCCGTACTCTCGGTCGAGATTTTTGTGGCGTTAGGGTACTGGGTGCTTAACCAATTACGGCATTGGGCGAACACCTCGGGTTTTGAGTAAATCTTGCGGACGCGTTCCGGTTTGCAATCGGCCAGCAGGCTGTAACGAATTTCAAGTTTCACTTCGCCGTAGATGTTAAGCCGATCGTGATATTCGATAAATGCATCGAGCGTTGCATTGATTCCGCCAATGGAACTATTCTCAACCGGAACCAACCCATAATCGACTTCGTCATTTGCGACGAACTCAAAAACGGAGTGAATTTCTCGAGCAGGCATGAAATCAACGCTTGACCCAAAATGCCGGACGGCTGCCAGGTGTGAAAACTCGCCTTCGGGACCGACGAAGCCGATTCTCAATGGCTTTTCCAATCGAAAACTTCCGCTCATCAGCTCGCGGTAAATGGCTTCCAATGTTTGATCTCGCAGCGGTCCTTCATTCAGGTTCTGAATTTTGGCCAGCACAGCCGACTCGCGATGCGGCGCGTAAATCGGAACGTTCGATTTGCGTTTGAAGTCGCCAACTTTCACAACCGTTTTGGCTCGCTCGTTGACGACGCTGACGATATCGTTGTCAACTTGATCAGTTTCTTGCTCAAGTAATTCAGCCGAATCGGCTGGAACAAAAAGTTGCGTTGGCTGGTAACGATGGGCTTCTTCGTAAGCCGGGAAGCTTCCAAGCACAATCAGGCTTTTACAATGCGCCCGGACTTCTCCCAAAATCTCCGCAGTCTCTCGCTCTTTCGCATGGCCAAGGAAATCAACGAAGAAGGTATACTCCGATCCAATTTCGCGGCTGGGACGTTTTTCAATATGGCTCAGGTTGATCCCGCTTCGTTTGAACACGGTCAGGATATCGACCAGCGAGCCAGGTCGATCAGAGCATGTGAACATCAACGACGTTTTGTCATCGCCCGTCGGAGCAACCGTGTTTTTGGATAGGATTAGAAACCGAGTCACATTGTCGGAACGTGTTTCAATGCCTTCGTTCAACGTCGCCAAATCATACAGCTCTCCCGCCTTGCTGGAACCAACCGCCGCGACGCCATCGTTGGGATCAGCCAAGTACGCCATCTCGACGGCCGCGGCAGTGCTCTCGTGAGGAATTCTTTGAGCGTCGGGATAGTTTTCAGCCAGCCAATTGTGACATTGCGCCAGTGCCTCGGCTTTCGAGTAGATCGTTTTGACTTGGTCAGGTGCGCACTTTCCCATCAAGCTAAAGCTGATCGCCAAGCGAACTTCTCCGCAGATCGTAATACGACCAACGTATCGTGAGAACGAATCCAGTGTCTCGATGATGGCGCCGCCGGTACTGTTTTCGATCGGAACCAAGCCGTAATCAACGTGGCCACGGGCGACTTCTTCAAACACACCTTCGAGGGCGCGTAAGTTTTCATAGTCGACGTCAGACCCAAAATGCTGCGATGCGGCGAGGTGGCTGAACGTGCCGAAGGGGCCCAGGTATCCGACACGGGTTGGCCGCGCCAATTTCAAGGCACCCGCGACGACTTGATGGAAGACACC
>CAZPTT010000019.1:43341-54067 GCA_964589435.1 uncultured Pirellulaceae bacterium | reverse complement strand
CTGATGTCGCGTTGAGAATTGGGGGAACTGCGTATTCTAATTCGAATCATTCGGTTGTTGAAAGCCGAGGATTGCCCTGGAAAACGCCGGAGAAGCAAATATGACCCGAGCCGCCCGAGAAGTTCGTGAAATTTTGAAATTTCGCGCAGCGCAAAGCAAATCGATTCGTAGTATTCATCAAAGGGTTCAAAACTTGAGAGATCAAAATCGAAGCTGACTCGATTTTCAAAATGAAAGAACTGGCTCACCCGAAACATCAAGCCGGAGACAAGTTCTCTACACAAAATACCGGGGAGAAAAACGTACGCAGATTCATTTCTGCGTGCGTTTTTTGTTTGAAAACAATGAGAAATAAATGTTCGATTCTTTTATTTTTAGCGCAGCGCGTGGAGAATTTTTTCGTAGTACATGTGAAAGAGAAGATCAGCATTAGACACAAGCACCACAATTGGCTCTTTGCCAGGCCCCGAGCCGACGTTCATGGAACGTAGATTGATACAGAAACAGGAAGGCGGGGATAGGACGCGGCATTGAAAAGTGTCGCGTCTTTTTTCATTTCCAGTCATCAACCGTTATCGAGATCGTTGATGGAATGGCAAAAAAAGAACGCATGCGAATTATTTCCGCATGCGTTCTTTGATCAGCCTGTCTGAGGATCAAGCGATCATCCCGACTCCACTTTAGTTGGTAAATTCAAAGATGTAAACTTGTTCTTTCGACCGTGAACGAGCCAGTGCAGCTTTCGGCTTGGTTGGCCTCAATTCGTTCATCGATGTTGAACGATTAGCTTCGAACCGTTCAGTCAATCGTTGACTGTTTTGGTGCCTGACGAAGCTTTGATGGACACAAGGCCGAATTTTGATTTGACGATTGGCAACCGATCTTCGATGTTCCCTCCATGTCTATTCAAACAAAAAACGCCCACGAAACTACGAGCTTCGTGGGCGTTGTCGAGTAGTTCAAGTTGTCATTCGTCGTTGTCGTTACCACTCGCGTTCTGAGGATTGCTTCAAAGGCGACTCGGTGTGGTTGGCTTTCACATTCAGCCGCACGAATTCGCCTTACCTCTCTGTTACCTCTTTTCGCAACATCTTAGTTGACGAATTCCGGGTAAGCCGCCACGCCAACCTCACCCTTGTCCAATCCGATCAACTCTTCTTGTTCGGAAACGCGAATTCCGATTGTGAATTTCAAAGCGTACCAAATGATTGCACTAACTGCGCAAACAAAGACTCCGGTCGCCACGACCCCGATCGCTTGTTCCATTAACTGCTTGCCAATGGAGACGCCTTCCGGCGGGTGAGCCGCAACAACAAGTGTACCAAAGATGCCAGCAACCAAGTGGACTGGAATCGCTCCAACCACATCATCAATTTTCAGTTTGTCCAAGAGTGGAACCGTGAAGACAACGATACATCCACCGACGCCACCAATAATGATCGAAGCCAACGGCCCTGGAGCAAGCGGCTCAGCAGTGATCGCAACCAGGCCGGCGAGAGCACCGTTGAGAGCCATCGTTACATCAATTTTTCGGTACAGGAGTTGAGTCAAAATGATCGCCATGACGACACCACCACATGCCGCCAGATTGGTGTTGGCGAAGATTCGCGAAACGTCAGCTGCATCTGAGATCGTGCCCATCGCCAATTGCGACGCGCCGTTGAATCCAAACCAGCCAAGCCAAAGGATAAATGTTCCTAGCGTTGCCAAAGGAATGTTCGAAGCCACAATCGGATTTACTTTTCCGTCTTTTCCGTATTTGCCATGACGAGCACCCAGAATTAACGCACCCGTCAATGCCGCCCAACCTCCCACTGAGTGAACCAATGTCGATCCGGCGAAGTCAGAAAATCCTCGGACATCCAACCAGCCTTTTCCCCATTCCCATGACGCTGGAACAGGATAGATAAATCCGGTCAGAAGAATCGTGAAAATGATAAAGGGCCAAAACTTGATACGCTCAGCAACCGTTCCCGAAACAATCGAAGCTGTCGTCGCGCAAAAAACCATCTGGAAAAACCAGTCGGAGGCAACGGAATAATCCCCACCAGTCGAAGCACCCGCTGCCGGCCAACTGTATGGCCCTGGGATACCGAAGTACGCACCAACTTCAATGTTGTAGAGCAAGTTATATCCGACCAACCAGAACATGATGCCAGCGACCGAAAACAAGGCAATGTTCTTGAGACATTGCATCGAAACATTCTTGGTCTGAACTAAACCTGCTTCGAGCATTGCAAAACCGGCCGCCATCCACATCACGAGGAAGCCGCCGATCAAAAACAACAATGTGTTGAAAATGAAGGAGTCAGTCGCCGCGCTGGCAGCAACCGATTCAGCCAAGCTCTCAAGTGTTACGGGAACTTCTGCCTCAGCCGCATCAGCAGCTTCCGCGACCGCTGTATCAGCATCTTGAGCGATCGCACTCATGGGAACGACGGCGACAGCGGCCAGCATGACGGCAAACAAGCAATGAGAAAGTTTCGGGCGTGCTCGATGCCCAGATCCACCGACATTCACAATTGTCGAATTGTTTTTCTTGCGGCGAAAGAAAGTGAAACCGAGTGCTGTCATCGTTAGCACAAGTGCTGAACAACTAAGCATCCAAGCGATGTTTGTTCCTCTTTCCGCTTCGCGGGGGACGATGTTGATCGTCGAGCCAGATTCGATTTCCAAATTTTCCACTTGGACGGATAGGTCGCCCTCAGCCGCATTTGTCGGGGTTGTTTCTTGTGCAAACGCGATTTGTGAGCAACACAAAATTGCCAGGACAAGCGAAATTCGCTTCAAAGCCGCCATCGTTTTTCTCCTCCGTCATTCCACCTCATTATCGCGCTAAATCCTTTGTTAAATCGCACTTAAGAGTGAAATGATCGGTCAAATATTGATCAAAGGTTCTGTGGTTACCGCTTATTGAAACGGCTGGTGCTAGTTGAGGGTTGCAAGCACTGTGCCAACGGAAAACTAACGACTGTCTCGATTCCTTAAGAGCACCGTAAATCACGTTTTGCGGAATCGAATGTCCCTTAGCCGCTTGTTAGCTGCTCGTTCGTTTTTGCTAGGATGGCTATCCGGCAACAAGACAAATATTCGAATTTTGATCACCTTTCAAAGCGTGAAAAACGATATGAACGCAAGCCAGAACATTCTTCGATTGAAGTTCCAATTTAGAAAACAACTCACCAGAAACGTATTTCTAAAATTCATCTGTGGCACTTCGGCCGCGATTTGTTTGAGCCTACTCGGTGAGCCAACTGTGTTTGCTCAAAGCCCGACCATCGATTTGCAAATCAAGATCGATGCGGACGGAGACAAAATCGAAGTTGTTCGCGAGGGTCAGAGCCAACCCGTTTTGACCCAAGTCACCCGTGCCGACTTCCGGCCATTCCTACATCCCATCGTCGCGCCTGACGGCAAAGGCGAATTGACCGAGTACAGCCCCGGCCATCACAAACACCAAACGGGTTTGTTTTGGGGTTTCACGCGAGTCAACGGTCGAGACTTCTTTCACCACCCAGAAGGTGATTATTGGAAACGTGTTGCCGCCACCGTCATCAAAAATGAAGGTGCCGAGGTTCAATGGCAAACGGTCTACGACATGCTCGACGAAAACGGAACCGCGATCATGCGCGAATCGCAAATTTGGACGATGCGCGAAAAAGACGGAACCTACGAATTGGATCTGCAATGGAACGGCCAAGCCAAAACCAACATCACGATTGGCAAATATGATTACGGTGGCTTGTTCTTACGGATGCCTTGGAAGCCTGGTATCAACGGCGAAGTCGTCAACAGCACGCGTCAAAAAAATGAAAGAGCTGAAGGTCAACGATCAGTTTGGGTTGATGTTGGCATGCAAGTCGAAGGGCGCGACGACATGGCGCACGTCGCGATTTTTGATCACCCGAGCAATCCGGGATTCCCATTGCCGTGGCGAGTTGATGGGCAATTGGGAGTTGGGCCGGTGCGAGCTCGCTTAGGCGATTGGAAGATTGCCAACGGTGAAACGGCAACCATCCAACACCGATTGATCGTCCATACGGGTGAGCTGAACGATGTTGCGATTACCGAAAAGTGGACGGACTATTCCGGTCAGGGGAACACGTGGTCGGAATGGTGGTTGGCCCAACAAGAAGGTCGCGCGGCTGAATTTCTGACTCCATCCGCCGCCGTTGAGAAAATGACGATTCAAGATGGCTTCGAAGTCAATGTTTATGCAGCCGAACCCGATATCACGCAGCCAATGGCGTTTTGTTGGGACGACCGAGGAAGAATGTGGGTGGCCGAGAATCGTGATTACGAAAATCGAAAAGAAGGGTTTTCTAACTTTGGCGATAGCCGGATTCTCATTCTCGAAGACTCCGACCGTGACGGCGTGGTCGATTCGCGAAAGGTGTTCATGGAGGGAATCCCGTTCCCATCGGCTCTTGCCGTCGGACATGGTGGTGTTTTTGTCGGTGCGCCACCGAACCTGCTGTTTGTCCCGGATAAGAACGGCGATGACAAAGCCGATTTGGAGAACATCGAAGTTCGCTTGACGGGTTGGGGGATTCTCGACCGGCACGAGACGGTCAACAGTTTCCATTGGGGCCCCGATGGTTGGCTTTACGGTTGCCAAGGTTTGTTTACGCCGTCAGAAGTTGGCAAGCCGTTAGGTGAAGGCAAAGTTTATCGCCATAAAGATCCGTTTCCCAAAGACATTAAGTTTGCCGGTGAGTCAACAAAAATGGACGGTGGCGTCTGGCGATACCACCCGATTAAAGATCGATTCGAAGTGGTCGCGCACGGATTCAGCAATCCCTGGGGGATCGACTACGACGCCAAAGGACAAATCTTCATTACCGCCTGTGTGATTCCCCATCTGTGGCATGTTGTTCCCGGTGGCGTCTACCATCGCCAAGGCGGGCAGCATCTTAACCCATACATTTACAACGACATCAAAACAATTGCTGATCACAAACATCGATCGGCTCACGGCGGGGCGCGGATCTATATGTCTGACGCGTTTCCTGAAAAGTATCACGACCGAATTTTCATGGCCAACATCCATGAGCATGCGGTTCTGACAGATGTTCTTGAGCCCAAGGGGTCGGGGTTCGTCGGTCATCATGGCGATGATTTTATGTTAGCCAACAATGCGCAGTGGGTTGGTTTCAGTATGGAGATTGGCCCTGCCGGTGATGTGTTTGTATTGGACTGGCACGACGCTGACATTTGCGGTTCGGATGTGCTGAACAAAGACACCGGGCGCATCTTCAGGATGACTTCCAAGGATGTCCAACCTGAAAATTGGGAAGGCCGCTACGACGACCTCAACAAATTCACCGACCAGCGTCTTGCTCAATTGCAAACCAGCCCGAGCGCCTGGCACGCCCGAAGGGCCAGAACAATTTTACAACACCGCGCACAGTTGGCGAAAAAGGGAGAACCATTTGCGGCTGGTGCTGTTGGTAAATTCTTGACCGCGTTGTTCAACGACAGCGAGAATCAGGATCACCGGCTTCGCGCCATGTGGACGTTGCATCAAACGGAGATGTTGAACGAAACCAAATTACTGGAGTCGTTGGGTGACGACGATCAACACGTTCGTGCTTGGTCGATTCAACTGCTTTGCGAAGACAAGAATCCATCTTCAGAAGCACTAGCGAAGTTTGGCTCACTGGCAAAGTCTGATTCGTCGCCGGTGGTACGACTTTATTTGGCTGCGGCTTTGCAACGGATGGAGTCCGCCAAACGCTGGCCGATTCTCGCAGCTTTGGCTCAGCATGGCGAAGATGCGGAAGATCATAACTTGCCCAAGATGCTCTGGTTTGCCCTCGAACCATTGGTGGTTGAATCACCGCAGCAAGCGATCGAATTGGCTTTGGCTTCTAAGATTTGGATGCTTGGCCGTCATACGGCGAGGCGATTGACGGACGCTGGCAAGATGACCGAACTGGTTGCCGCAATCGATCAAAACCCCGGTCGATCCTACGAATTATTGGCGGGAATGCGGGACGCGATGGAGGGGCGATTCAATGAGGACGCGCCAGCGGGTTGGTCGGAAGTTTCCGCCAAAGTTCAATCACTCGGCGGAGACGCGGCGAAAGTTGCCCTTCAGCTGTCGCAGCAGTTTGGCGATCTCGCCGCCGCCAAAGAAATGTTGATCACTTTGCGCGATGCCAGTTCGTTGCTTGAGGAAAAGAAGACAGCGATTCGGGCTTTGTCTGGTCAGCGGCATCCGGAGATGCCTTCGATGCTGATGAAGTTGCTGGATGACGAAACGCTCCGAACGGATGTGATTCGGGCGATGGCGAGTTTCAACGAACGACAATTTACCCAGGCCCTGTTGAAGCGTTATCCGAATTTCAACGAAGTCGAAAAACTGGACGCAGTGCAGACTCTATCGTCCCGATCGGATTCTGGAAAAGCACTCACCGAAGCGATCAAGAAAGGTGACATTCCTCGTGCCGACATCCCAGCCTACGTCGCAAGAGTGCTGCGGCGCGTCGTCGGTCAGGGTTTCGTTGATGTCTGGGGGCCGATTGATGGGTTGTCGGTTGATCAAGAAGGATTGTTTGCGAAATACCGCGGTTTGTTGAGCGGTCAGGCGATCGCCTCCGCCGACGAGTTGCAAGGTCGCGAAGTTTTCAAGAAAACGTGCGCGGCTTGCCACAAGTTATACACGGATGGTGGTTTGATCGGTCCTGACATCACGGGAGCCAACCGGCCCAGCCTTGACTATTTGCTTGGTAATATTTTGACGCCGAGTGCGGAGATTCAAGATGCTTACAAGATGCAAATCATCCTGACCGAAGACGGTCGAATTTACTCCGGCATTCCGGCCGAAGAAAATGATCGGCAGTTACGATTGCGGGTCGCCAACGAAGACGAGCCGATTACGATCGCGCAAGCCCAAATCGAGTCGCGGCAAATCGCTTCGGTTTCAATGATGCCCAATGGCTTGTTGAGCGAGTTGACGGACAAAGAGGTCTTGGACTTATTCAAGTACCTTCAGTCGACTCATCCGCCCGCCGAAGAACACGAATGAAAACTGCGAAGTTGAATGAATTTTGTTGCGGATGTCGTCAAGACTTTCGTTCCACTCGACTTCCGTTACGTTCCACTTCGGATCGTTCAGGGCTCTTGACGAGTTCCGCTACTTCATCGGAAGGTATCGCAATTAGAGCCGGTTTCAAAACTTGCCTTGCCAAAGTAGCACGACTCTCCGAGGTATTTTTTCTGTACGCAACGACCCGGAGAGTCGTGTTACACTCGTTTTGAAACTGGCTCGCAAAGTTCAATTTGTCAGCCCAAAATACTCGTGAATAAACTGCTTTCGGTCACCTTCATGTTTCGCGTACTGAACCATCGCCAGTAACTTGCGCTGATCACGTTTCAATTTCTCATTGAAGGCCTCGGCATCTTTCAGCCGCTCCGGCAGGTCTCCGACGATCTTGAAGTGTAGTGGTTCGTGCGATTTCTCGATCACTCCCCACCGCTCGAGCATCGAGAGCGCCGTTTCAAGCCTGCGATCATGTTTTTGCTTGAAGTGCAAACGTTCGCGCAACCATTCCATTCCGAAGGCATTGATTTGCTCGATCTCATTCTTGAGAAAATCAAACACTCTTTCGTAAAACTCGGCATCCGGATTGCTCCACTGCATGAACTCAAATTGCGTGGCTAAATCTCGTTCGTCATACATCAGCAAACATTTGGACGGCAATCCATCTCGTCCAGCTCTACCAATCTCTTGGTAGTAAGACTCCAAGGATCCGGGTAGATCGGCGTGCAGCACGTAGCGAATGTCTTCTTTGTCGATTCCCATTCCGAACGCATTGGTTGCCAGCACCAAATGGTCGTCTTCATGCATGAAAGAATCTTGCAATTGTCGCCGGCGGCTGCGCGGAAGGTCACCGTGGTAGATCAAGTGTGGAATGTCGTCCTCCCACAATCGTTCGCTGAATTCCATCAGCTTTCGAATCAATGTGAAGTACACGATCCCGCTACCGGAAAATTCTTTTCGTGTGGCAGTGACCAGCTCAAATTTTTCGTCGTCATCCCAAACATGAGCGACATCAAGACTGAGGTTGGGTCGGTCGATCCCTTCATGAAACAATTCAATCTCGTGAAGTTCGAGGCCAAGTTGCCGCACGATATCTGTTTGCACATCCGGAGTCGCCGTAGCAGTTAAAGCAATCGTGGTCGGGCTGCCAAGCGACTGGCGAATCTCGCCCACTCGCGTGTAGTCAGGCCGAAAGTCGTGTCCCCATTCGCTGATGCAGTGGGCTTCATCGATCGCCAGTAAAACGATCTTTCGCTGGGCAATGATCTCGCAGAAATCGGATTTGCGAAATCTTTCCGGCGTCACATAAAGCAAATCATATTGCCCCTGCCCAACGTTTTGATAACGCTGGGTTCGTTCATGTCGCTGCAACGACGAATTGATGAACGTCGCGGAAATTCCTTTCGCGTTGAGCGCGTCGACTTGGTCTTTCATCAACGCGATCAATGGAGAGATCACCAGCGTCAGTGGAATTTGGCCTGCTGTAACGTCGGCACGTCGGGCCATGATCAAAGCTGGAATCTGGTAACAAATGCTTTTGCCCATGCCGGTCGGCATGATGACCAATGCGTGTTGGTCGCTCAAAACTCGCTCGATAATCCGACCTTGCGTACCGCGAAATTGTTGATGCCCAAAGACTCGTGCAAGTAGATCGGCAGCCGTTTCTGGTGTTGGAAGGTCAGGCAATTTTCTGCTGCTGCTTTCACTACAAAAATTACTGTGTGGATTTGTTTGAAAACTGGCAGTTCGATAGGCAATGAGCAACAAAATCGGACTGCGAGAAGAAGACTATCGTAGGCAATTCGGCAACGTCTACAATTACAGTCAGGCCGTATTCAGAAGCTCAGCCTCGGCGGCCCAGACAGGTGAATGGTTTTGCTCGGATACAAACATGATAAGACTGACACAACTGATCGTTCTCTTCGTTCTCTTATTGACCCGTTCGACGTTGGCTGATGAAGTTGTGCCAACTCAGCAATGGAGTGGTCGTGATGGAGTCGATTCTAAACGATCGCTAGCGCCGAACGATGGAATCGTGGTCGGCCAAGTTCAATTCGCGAAGATATGGAATGCCTGGCGACCCGGTGAAGCAGTACCAGTGGTCAATTTCAATCGCGACATCATTCTTGCCACAACGGTGGGCGGTCCCAACAAGATTCGCGCCACGAACCTTCGCCTTAGCGAGGCGGGTGAGCTGACCTACCAGGCAATTAGTACTCGAATGGGTGGCCCCGGGTTTGGCTACTTAATCATGCAAGTGCCGCGTGCCGGAATTACTAAAGTTAACACGTTTCCGGTGCCCGCAAGCCAACCCGCAAATTCAGAATCTGTCGAAGTTTCGATTGTCGGTCGCGTGAAGACAGGTTTGGTGGCCATCGGCGGCGAGACCACGGGCACCGTTATTTCGGCCAACAACATTACTTGGGAGCTTGACCTGCAAGGCGACGAACAACTGATCGAAGCCGTACAACTAGCGGGCAAGAAAGCGGTGCGAGTTAAAGGCACGCTGATCAAGAAAGCCGGCGTCGAAGTTCGAGAACGATGGATCGTGCAAGTTCAGACGATCAAAAAAAATGATGCCGCGTCGCAAGCCAACGCTTTCTCCAGAATTCAGCTAATTAAGTCCGGTGGATTCGCCGGCGTCCACATTGAAACTACGGTCGACGGCAAGGGTGCCGTCGAAACGAAGGATGTTAGGCAGCGCGTTACGGAGAACACCAAATTGGATTCGCAGAAACTTGCTTCACTCCATCAAATCGTCGCCGAGACGGATTGGCCAGCTATTCAGGCCGACAGTCGGTCACCCGGTGTTCGCGATGCGTTCCAGTATAGTTTTACGATCGTAACCAGTGATGGGAAATCGTTCGACTTTATTTCTGATGATTTTTCAATCAACAAACAATCGTCGCTCAGGAAAATTGTTGAAACGATAGGAAGATGAATGTCCGATGACCGTGGCATCACCGAATTGAGAAACCTTGGCCCCGCTTGCGAGCGAGACCTGCATGCGGTGGGAATCTACACTGCCGAAGATATTCGCAAGCACGGTGTTGAAGGAACGTTTGTCAAAATGATGGAGGGACGAATTGCTCGCGGGGCGGGCGGTTTTTGTTTCAATGCAAGTTATCTCTACGCGTTGTACGGCGCGCTCCATGACATTGACTGGCGTGAAATTCCGGTGGAACTGCAAAATGAATACAAAGAACTTTCGGCGCGACTGCGAAAACAATATGCATCTCAGAAACCATCAAAATGAATGAGCTGGCAAATGCTTCCGAAGACGCGAGCGGGCGAATGGACGAAGGTTCCGACGACCCAATGAACGACGAAGCTAATTCAGAGCCAAGCGCCAAGTCGTTGGGTCAGTGGCTGGCGCTCAATCTCGTTTTGATCGGTTTGTATCTTGGATTTTTTCATCTCAGTCTGCTGGTTGAGTTTCCGGGCAGCCTTTTGATCGGATTGGTCATCGCTGGCGTGATGGCTTGGCTTTGTTTTCAATTTCGTAAACTGTTCCTTGGTCGTTACGAGAATTTTATCTACTACGCGTTGCCACTGGACATCGCGTTAGAAGGGCTGATCCCGTTTCATTCGGGGTACTCGTTTTATTGGTGCGCGGCATCGTTTTGGTTGGTGTTCGGGTGTTACCGAGCCTATCGATTAGTGAACGGTTAAGATCCGTGA
>CAZPTT010000019.1:23800-43241 GCA_964589435.1 uncultured Pirellulaceae bacterium | reverse complement strand
GTTGGTGTTCGGGTGTTACCGAGCCTATCGATTAGTGAACGGTTAAGATCCGTGAGCCGCCTTATCGCTCCTCTCCGAGCAAACTAGACGGCCGGCTCCCGCTCGCAGCTAGATGCGACCGCTTCTTCGGAGCTACACTGATTCTTAAACTCACTTCGCCAAACGAAAGCCTGAAAATTGCCAGCGGGCATCGGGCGAAAAGAAATTCCGATACGACGGACGGATGTGATCACTGCTGGTCGCGACGCTGCCGCCGCGTAACACGTATTGATTGCACATGAACTTGCCGTTGTATTCGCCAAGTGCACCATCTGGCGGAGCATAGCCTGGATAGGCCGCGTAACTGCTGCTTGTCCATTCCCAAACGCCTCCCAGCATTTGCGATGGAGATTGGGTGGCGGCTTCACCACCGGTCGGATGAATTGCAAAACCAAGTTGCATCAGGTGATTCGCAAATTGGTCACCGTCGCATCCTGTGGCCGCATGCTCCCACTCAAATTCAGTCGGCAAGCGGTAACCTGCCCAGCGCGCATAAGCATCAGCTTCGAAATAGCTGACGTGACACAGCGTTGCGTTTGGGTCGATTGGCTTGAGCCCCGCTAACGTAAACTGCATCCAGGTGCCGTCTTGTTTGATCCAGTAAAGCGGTGCGTTCCAACCGTTTGCTTGAACTGCTGACCAGCCAAGCGACAGCCAGTGATCAGGCCGATCGTAGCCACCGTCTTCGATGAAATCGATAAACTGTCCGCAAGTCACCGGATGGCCGGCTATCGAATAGTCATGCAAGAAAACTCGATGTCGCGGAGATTCGTTGTCAAACGCAAACGCCACATCGCTTTGTTTGGAGCCAGCACTAGGCACACCCACTTCATGGATGCCTTCGCCAAAATCAAACCACTTTTGGTTAGGCGGTTCGTAAAGCGCGAATGGGCCGGGTTGATAAACCGGTAGTGTTGGATTGCTGGACAACGCGTGTTTGATGTCCGTCAGCATCAGCTCTTGATGTTGCTGCTCGTGATTCAGGCCGACTTCGATCTGATAGCGAAGTTCTGCTGGCAAATCGCCCGATTCGAGGAACTCCACGATGTGCTGGTCAACATGTCGGCGATAATTTCGAGTCTCTTCAAGGCCTGGACGAGAAATGAAACCACGTTGAGGACGTGGGAACTGATCACCAACGGTGTTGTAATAGGAGTTGAAAAGGAAATTAAATTGTTCGTCGAAGACTTGATACTTAGGTTTTGAAGCAAGGATAAAGGTTTCAAAAAACCAAGTTGTATGAGCCATGTGCCAACGGATGGGGCTCGTATCTGCCATCGATTGAATCATGCAGTCTTCTGGTGAAAGCGGTTGGGCAATCCGCTCGGTGAAATCGCGAATCGTTTTGTAACGGGTTGCCAACGACGGACTAGTTTGAGCCGGATTGGGTAGCGAAGTTGACATAAGCGTTGTGAGTTAGAAGTTCTTTTTGCAAATGGATGCGATAAAAAGCGACCAAAAAAGAGATTTCTCGGCTTACCGGTACCTTGGCGCCACCACAAGTGGCATGTCAAAGCTTAATTTTTGGGTAGTGGACGAGGTTACGAGTCCTTTTTAGGTAGCAAAAGACATGGGACTCGTTACCTCGTTTACTACGTTGAATCCCAATCTTTACGCCTGACAAACCACTAGTTTCCCAAAATCGTACTCAATGAAATAGTACTTGTACTCGACTTCATTGCCAATCGAGTACGAGTACCGCCGATGGCTGAGTACGAGTACGAAAAAGGATAATGGGCGCCTCGGCAGCGCTAACATAGTGTTGTTCACCGAGAAGTGTCCCGAAAAAAGCGAATAAAAAAGGCGACAGGAAATCGCGACTAAACTTTGACCTCGACGCCTTTCCAAAATGCCACGTAGCCTTTGATATTGGCGGCTTCTGGTTTGGGTTCGGCGTAGTACCATGCTGACCCGGCATTGGTTTGGCCCTCGACAACGACATCGTAATAGTTCGCCGTTCCCTTCCAACCACAAACGGTAGTTGTATCCGATGGTGATACAAAATCGCGATTGATTGAATCGGGTGGGAAGTAGTGATTGCCTTCCACAACTTCGGTGTTTTCACTTTCCGCGATTACTTGGCCGTTCCAAATTGCTTGAGCCATCGTTAGCTTTCTTCTGATTCTAAATTTGAGGGATGTTCTTCACTACTCTCGTGAACCAAGTGCAGAACGGCAAACAACTCATTTGGATCAGTCCAGTGTTTGTGCAATGAAAACCCAGATTGATTTGCCAATTCAGCAAACCCATCAACTGAATACTTGTGGGAGTACTCCGTGAAGATTCGTTCGTCCGCCGTAAATTCGAATGAATGTTCGCCGATATTTACTGTCTGCTGGCAGCGACTGACCAAGAAAATTTCGACTCGGCCCAATTCCTGGTTGTACGTTGCCAGGTGTTTAAATTGATCGACGTTAAAGTTCGCATTCAATTCGGTGTTAATTCGATGCAGGATATTCAAATTGAATTGATCCGTCACACCGGCGGCGTCATTGTAGGCCGCGTGAATAATCGAAGACTCTTTTTTCAAATCGATGCCAATTAACAGTCCTCCGTCTTTCCCTAACAGCGAAGCGATGCGTGCCAACATCTGCTTGGCTTCGTCCGGTTCAAAATTTCCGATCGTTGAGCCAGGGAAATAGACGGCGGCGTGGGAATACTCGAGTTTGGGGCTGGGAAGCTTGAAGCCTTTTGTGAAATCGGCAACGACGGGGAGCACTTCGATGGAAGGAAAATCAGAGCGCAGTTTTTCTGCAGTCTTGAGCAAGTGATCCTCTGAGATGTCCAGTGGCACATAGGCCGCTGGATTGAGCAAGTGTTTCAGCAAGACCTGAGTCTTGGTGCTGCTACCACTTCCAAACTCGACCAGCATCACGCGTTCACCCAATTGAAAGGCCATCTCGCTGGCGTGGGTGTCCATGATCTCTTGCTCAGTCCGCGTCAAATAGTATTCATCCAATTCGCAAATTTGATCGAATAACTGTGAGCCACGTTCGTCGTAGAAATATTTGCAGTACAGCCGCTTGTCGGACTGAGAAAGTCCAAAGACGACGTCTTCCAAAAAGGTTGGGGCTTTCGCTGTTGCAGCGTCGAAGGTTTCGGGCAAAACGAGCTTTCTATTGGGGCAGCACGAAATGTGTGCGAACTATGTGTGTGTTTATATTTAGGCAACAGGCTGGTGTCAGCATTGTTGCTGAAATTGAAAGTGTAAGCACAGCGTTTGCAACTGAAGTGAATTAGAAGCAGCTTACCTCGTTTCAAAAGGTTTCGCAAAAACTTGATTGTAGATCCTGATAACGGTGAACGTATCGGCGCAGTTGTCCCCATCTCAACGCGAGAATTGAGGATGTATGGTTAGGGCGCGGAAACAAAAAAAGCGTCCGAAGAAAAATCTCCGGACGCTTGAAATTCAAAACTCTTCGTTGAAATTAATCAACGCATTTAGCGGTACAAAACGCATGCGTACCAGCAACCGTCAGCACTTCGGCTGATGCCGATTTGCTCTGTCGGGCGAGTTCCCCAATAGCAGCAGTTTCGAACGGCTGCATCGGGAGATTGGTTTGACCAACCCACACCTTCGTAACGAGCACCTCCAAGTCCACCACCCACGTGTCCGCGGATTCGCATTCTGGCTGCCTGAGCAGCTTTCTGCTGGGCCAATCCCGACGTGGCGTATCCGCCAGTCGAGCTTGAAGAGGTGTAAGTTCCGTTGGAAGCCGAACTGTAGCTTGGCTGGGAGTAGCCGGACTGCGAATAACTGGCCGTTGTGTAGTTTGGCTGATAGTTACTTACAGTTGGCGACGCACTCGCGTAAGTTTGGCTTGGATAAGTCTGATTGGTGTAGGTCTGGTTCACGTAAGGCTGACTTGCATATGTCTGGCTGACGTAAGGCTGGCCTACTGATTCCATCGGCACTGACGAAGCATAAGTGCTTGTCGGCACATTTGAAATCGGAGTCGCGACATTCGAAGAAGCATACGTTTGTGAATACGTCTGCGGCTGAACGGCGGGATATGACTGAACCGTCGAGTACTGCGGTACCGAGGAATACTGCACCTGACCTGCAGGATAAACCTGATTGTAAGTCTGGGAATACTGAACCGGTTGAGCGTTGTAAGTTTGGTTCGAATATTGAACCGACGGATAATTCACAGTCTGGGGATAGCTAACATTTTGTTGATAGCTCGTTGGAGCGGAATACTGAACATTCTGATATTGAGCGTTCGAGTACTGCACGTTTCCATAACCTGTCTGATAGTTGGAAGCGGGATAATAGACAGGTGTGCTTTGCGGTAGCGACGCGTATTGCGACGCCATAGGTTGGGAAGTGGAATAATAGATTTGAGTCGACGAGGTCAAACCGGTTGAATAGGAATTGCAGTTACCGGTCGAACACGTTCCTGTCGAGCAAGTGCCCGTCGAACATGAGCCATCGGTGCACAAACCTTGCAACCTGTTTTGGCCAGAGTAGTCTTCCGATGCGAGCAGTCCGCAAGCGAACAGTCCGAGCGAAAAGACCAGGGTCAGTAATCGTTTCATAAATCTTTCTCAATTAGTTTACAGGCCTGTTCCAAAGCCTTGTTTAAACTCCATACGTTCTCTGCGAGCGGAATGCCTCTTCTGCTCGTGCCACTGTTACCAACGGTGCTGGGGAAAGCCATGAACGTCAATCAAACGATCGGGCAATCCTCAATTGTTGGAGGACTAGCGGCGTAACCAATTGTTCTTCTGAAAACAATTCTCTGAAAAACAATTGCTCTTTGTTCTCGACCGTAAAATACAAATGGTGGTCGTCCTTTGTCGATCAAAGGGCAATCAAATAATCCCATGTCACGAAGAGGGTGCGGCGACGCACGTGTCGTAAGGTTTCACAGTTTCGATTGCAAAATTATTAAGAACCCTTCACCACTTCACAACAAGCGAGCGAAGATCACGTGGTCTTTTTTGAGTAGGCCAAATTTGGTTGGTGAGACTTTGAACCGTTTTTCCCCAGTCCACGAGGGGTGGCTTGGATAAGTAAAACTGATAACGGTCCAACAGCCCGCCTTTTTGTTTGGAGATTCGAATCTGAGACGACTCGCAAATAAGCGGGTAAGGTTGAGGGCAGGGCTAAGCTTTGAATGCTTCTGGGTCGACCGCAAAGTACGCTTTCAACAAATCGAATACTGCTGGGATAGCACGCTTCAGCCGTCGCGGTGAATCAAAAAATATTTCCGTCGTGACAGCGAAAAATTCTGCTGGGTTGGTCGCCGCATACGGGTCTATGTAGGGTTGACAGCCTGATTCGATCGTTTCGCACAAACGCTTGTATTCTGCCGAAAACACAGTTGTCCAGCGTTGCGATAATTCTTCAGACTCGATAATCGGCGAGCCGCCCATCTCGCCATCCAGCCCATCGATATGATGAGCAAACTCATGGATCACGACGTTCGCTCCATCACCAGAACGGCTGGTGCCGTCAACAACATTGGGCCATGAAAAAAGTAGCGGGCCATTTTGCCACGCTTGACCAGAGAAGTAGGATTCGGATTCATCAACCACCATGCCGCGATGCATTTGACGGTTCTTGATGACGCGAGGATAGACAATGATCGATTCGACACGATCAAAATAGAATGGCTCGGAAAGTCCCAGCACCAGTAAACTGGCCGCGGCGGAAATGGTGACTTTGGCTTCGTCATTAATCTCGAAACCATCGACGCCTTCCCAATTCTTTTCAGCCACCATGACTTGGGTGCAATTGCGAAGACGATCTTGTTTTTCTTCAGTTAGCGATTCGTATTGCCAAATGTTGCGACGAACAATCGCGATCCATGCTTCGGGGAATGGCCGCGAGAGAATGCGGTTACGCCGCCACCGTTTGATAAATGAAAACAAAATGATTGCCGCAAGTTAGAGGACTGGATTCTCTGGCATTGCTTCGCGATTAAAGCCGACAACGGGAATGGAGCCGTTAAAACAAAGGCGCTCGACCAAGCTGTCGGCGAATCACGGCCCATTGGCCAGCGTGCATCAGCCAGTGCGCGTCTTGCATCAAAAACGCCGCACCAACCGTCGGAGCAAAATCTTTGATCGGGCCGGTATTCTCTTTGCTCAACTCTTGGTCGCTCACTTTTTCCAATAACGCCAGTGTTCCGGCTCGCTGTTCATCGTGCAACCTCAGCAATTCGTCTTTGCTGTCAAACGCAGCGGCATCATTGGACGTCGCGGTTTCCTTTGTGTACTTTTCAGCGAACCCGGCAGGCAAAGCGGGCATCGAATCGGGAAAACACTCGTTGATAATGTTGTTTTCAGATGCAATCAAATGCCCAACTTGCCACTTGATATGGTTACAACCGTCCGAGGGCCGGTGCATCATCTCTTCGTCAGTCAAATCTCCGAGATACGACGTCGAGATCATTTTCGACATTGAAAGAGCGGTATTGATTGCGGTTTTTGTATCCATGGTGGTTCCTGGTTTTTGCGATTCGCCTGACAATTTTCGCCAACCACATCCGTTGGCGTTGCCTGTTTGTAAACAACGCAAGCCGCCAATTCAATCGGTTCCGATTCTGTTTCGCACTTCTTTGGCTTGGAGGTCACGAAAATTACAGAAGGCTTGGATCACGTTCTCGGAAACAATCTGTGGTAGTGCTTGCAAACCAAGCCGACGTTGCAGCAATGATTCGTAGTGATTGTCAAATGCTCGCATCACCTCCCAATCGCCTTCTTCAAGACAAGTCAATTTGGATTTGATTGCCGAACTTAGCCGTCGATCCAGTTTTTGAACTTCAACAGTAACGTAGTTTTCTTTCTTCGAATCCCCGTCCTGTTTAATCGCCAATTGAGTCAATCGAAAATCCGCTGCCGCCTGATCCAGCAGCATCAAAGATTCATGAAGCGTGTCGTCACCCGGACAATAGATTTCGCAAATTTTTCGCGAGGTCTCGATTGCCTCCTGCGCAAAGGTACAAACATGAAAGTCTTCCATCAAATTCACAAAGTGCCTGAGCAATTCGTCTGTAGCGGGGAAGTCCGAATCCGAAAGCGTGATGACTTCAAATTCGGAAATGACTTTAGTAAGCGATGAGACTTTTTCGATTTCAGCTGGCGAGCAGGTGCCAATTAGCCGAACCGATGGCAGTTCCAACCACGGATGAACGGCCTCTAACAACGAATGCTTAGATCGAAATGGTGACTTAAAATGCACGAGGTCTTCGATGGATTCCAAAGCCAAAAGAACGTTGTGATCCCTTCGCGACTCGTTAAGCATTTCGCAAAAGCTATTGGAAAATTTTTCTTCGTATCCGTATTCGCACGCAAAAATCTCGACGAGGCGATGATTGAAAAAAGATGCCGGTGCTGCATCGCCAATCAGCCTATGTGCGATGGCTTCAAAGTAGATTCGGCTGCGACGTGGATCGGCGACCAGTAGCACGTTATTGCGATTTCGCCTTAGCAGAACAGCAAGAATTCGTTCCAATGTTTCTTCATTGATCGCAACCGCCGGCTGATTGTCGTTAAACGCCCACCGTGTTAAATCGCGACCAACTCGATTGATTGTCGTGGTTTTTTCGCTTTTCATTGGCTGTGAATAAGCCGATTCAGCAAGACAGTCCGGTTCGGCAACCAAAGTCTGTTTCGTGGCCGGTGCGATATCAGACACCGGCGACGGTTTCGGAGCTGTTCGTTGAAAGTCGTTCAACTCTTCACGAAAGATCTCGATGTCGACTCGCAACTCTTTGAGGATGACCGTCGAGTTAAAGATCTTGTCCTCAGGCGTATCCGCCGGTTGTAGTAGTCCCAGCATGAGGTGCTCGGCGTTGATGACTTTGTCTGCCAGTTCCCCCGCACGGATTAGTGCCTGCTTTACATATTCACTCTTGATCATTCGAGTTGTTGGCTCTAGATCCGCAGCACTTTCTAGCAATGGATACATCTCAAACGCTTTGGCTTTAACTCTTGCCGCCGTGATTCCCCGGTTCTTTAAGCAGAATGCGGCGTCGCTGGTTGCTTCTTCGACCAGCCCAATCAAAACGTGTTGAGTCCAAACGGTCGTATCAGATTGGGCACGAGCGGCAGCTTCTGCCAACGTCAGCACACGAATTGCTTTTTGATTGAGTTCGCCATTGAGGTTGCCATTGAGAAGGTTATCGAAAAGTCCTTCGTCGACCGTCGCTAGTTCGATGATCTTTTGCGCGTTGGCAGCCTCTTCACCACTGCTGTGAATTGAAACGGCGCTGCGAATCGCATCCAGCTCAACCTCAAGTTCCCGCAGCACTTCACCAGATTCATCTTGAGCATCACGCAGTAGCCCAAGCAACAAGTGCTCTGAACCAATGAGCGGACGATCCAGTACTTCAGCTTCTTCGAGTGCGAAATCGACGACACGTTTGGCTTGCTGAGAGTGGGGAACCTTTCCCATGATCGTAACGTCGGGGTTGGCAGTCATTCGGTCGTTGAGCCGACTTTGAATTGCTTCGAGACCAGCAGCCGCGGTATTGCCTGAAGAATCTGAACGTTTCGCGATATGCGCTGCCAAAATTTTGCCGGCCCAACAGTTACCTTCCGTGGCGATCGCAAACAGGATATGTCCACCGATAAGATATTCATGGCCTAGCTCCAACGCGTGACGATTGGCCAGTTTCATGACACGAGCGGCCCGATCGGTAAATTTCTTTTGCATCGCATTCCGGTGTTAGCCGGCTCTTGCAGCATGAAAGTGCCATTGGAGATCAATCAGCAGAAAAATATTCTATAAACTCGTAATCCAAAGGCAAAAATCGGCGCTTGCGAACGAACAAAGAGCAGCTCGCGCGGGCTGCTTTCCATGGGGCTAAAACGCAATCAGGCGGGCTTTCAAGCCGCAATCTCTTTGTGAGGGTCAGTTCATCGAGTAGAGTGGTAACGAGCGGCGTCCATTTCTTTTTACGGTTCAAATCCAATTAACATGCCTGATTCGGCACATAAAGTCCTGCATGAATTGACGGCTGCTGGTCTTTTATCAGCAGACCAGGCGACGAAATTTGATGCCGAATTGAAAACAGGCTCCGAGGCACTGCTCAGCCGTTTGGTCGCTGATGGACACATTACCGAGTACCAAGCTCAAAAGTTTCGCGACGGTCAGGCAAGCGATATCTATTTCGGCGATTACGTCGTGCTCGACAAACTGGGGCAGGGCGGAATGGGTACGGTTCTGTTAGCCAAGCACCGCCGAATGGATCGAGAAGTCGCGATCAAAGTCCTGCCCGTCACGGTGCTCGATTCCAAAGCAGCTGTTGCCCGCTTCTTCCAAGAAGTAAAAGTCGCCGCCCAACTGACGCACCCCAACATCGTGCATGCCTACGACGCTGGCGAGCACCACGGATTTCAATACTTGGTCATGGAGTTTGTGCCTGGCCACGATCTGGCTCGAGTGCTGTCAGAGCTTGGCCCGATTCCACCCATGCTTGCGCTCGACTATATCACGCAAGCCGCGGCTGGCCTGCAGTATGCTCATCGCAAAGGCGTTGTTCATCGTGACATCAAGCCTTCCAATTTGTTGCTTGACGATGAAGGGATGATCAAAATCCTGGATATGGGTTTGGCTCGAATCGGAGGCGGCTTCGATGATGAAGATTCACGAGCGTTGACGACGACCGGTCAAATGATGGGCACGGTTGAGTATATGTCGCCAGAGCAGGCGGAAGACACACGTGTCGCGGATGCTCGCTCGGATATCTATTCGCTTGGCTGCACTTTGTATCGACTGATTACCGGTAACGGCCCGTTCACTCGGGACACGGTGGTGAAGACGATCCTTGCACATCGTGATGCTAAGATCCCATCGATCGCAATGGGTTTTCCAGAAGACCCGATGATCGAGAACTTGTTCCAAAAAATGATCGCCAAGAATCCTGACGATCGTTTTCAATCGACCACGCTATTGTTGGAAGCCCTTCGTGCGATCGCGGAAGGCGAATCGATGACGGAGTTTCCATCGAATCCAGTTCCTGCGCCGGCTCAATCTTATGGAGCCTCGCGAACGGAAAGCTCGAGTTCCGGTACCGGATCGGTTGATGCTATCGGGAAAGACGGCAGCTCGACGACCGCAGTGGCCTATCGAGTCAGCGGTTCGGATCCGCTGAGTGGTTCCATTCCAGAAGCCATCATTCCAACGGACACCATTGAGCCGGTTTCGACAGGCTCGATTTCAACTGGTCAAGTCAACCATTCACCTTCGCCGAATCTTGGTTCGGCGGATGCGCCATTGAATGCCTTTGCCGAAACGCAATCGGGTCATTCGACATCCGATGTGTTGTACATCAAAGACGATTCCTTCTCGCAAAAATTTCGCGGCCTGTTCTCGCGATTCTTCGGATGGTTCAAGGCTAATCCTTGCTCGGCGACGCTCATTCGTGGCATCATTGCTGTCTTAGCAAGTGGCCTTTTGGGATTGTTCGCTATTATTCTTGGCGCAGTGAACTGGCGTGTCTCGACTCGACAACTACGGATGATCAAGAACGATGAAATGAAGCCCCAGGGCAGGTGGATGCTACGTCTTGGCAGAGTTCTATCAATTCTTGCGATCGTGCTGGCGATCCTTTCCTGGACAGGCGCTTTCGGTTAACCGATGTGAAACTAGCCGAAGCAAAACTCAGAGTCAAAATTGGAAATCAAGTTGACTCACGCGGATCCGCCAAGCCGCGCTGTCGCGCAGTTCCTTTGAAACTCAAGATGTGAAGCTCGCTCTACATGAGATCGTTCGTCGATTTCTAGTTTCGTTATTACTCCACTCCAGTCGTGCCAGCATGCTCAAGACATTCATTCATCGATGGATCTGCTCCGCTAATATGCAAACTCTTATCCAATTCCAAATTTGTTCCAATATCTAGCATCACTGGCAGAATACTTCACTTGGAAAGAAACCAAACTGGGAATGAAAAATGGCAAATCAAACAAGAAAAAACCAAGGACTACTCGCATTCGCACTAGTTGGATGCGTATTATTGAGCGGCTGCAATATCAGTATCGTGGGTGGCTACTCGTTCGATTTTACCGGTGAGAAGGTCGACAAATTTGAGTCGGGATCCTTCGCGGAAGGGATCCAGGAGATCAAAGTCGAAAACCGTTTTGGTGATATCAAAGTCGTATCGGATGCCGAAGGTGAAACTGGCTGGCAATGGAACGCTAGTTGTTGGGGGGACACGGTAGAACTGGCAGTGATTGGTTTGGAGGACATGTTCTTAGACATCCAGACCGAAGGCCAAATCCAAACCTGGACGCTGATCATGCCGGAGGAAATGAGCGACATCAACGGAATCAAATCTGATTTTACGCTTCACATGCCGACCGGAATCAACGTCAGCTTGATCAACAGTCACGGAAGCATCGAAGCCAACAGTCTTGATTCAGATTTCACGTCTAACAACAGCCATGGAAACGTTTCGTTGTCGAACATGCACGGCACCAACTTGGTCAAGAACAACCATGGTGATCTTACCGCTCAAAATATTGGGGCTTCGGAGTTTGCCGTTAATCATGGCAAAGCAACTATTGAGTCCGCGACCGGGCAACTCAAGTTCGAAGGCAATCATGGACGCGTTTCAATCGATACCGTCGATGGCGATTTGGAAGTGGCTTGCAGTCACTCAGACGTTGCAGTTCGAAGAGTGACGCAAAATGCCAAAATCAAAACGAATCATGATTCGATTGAGATCACTGGCGTTATCGGAAATCTGATCGTTGAGAATGCTCATGGCAAAGTTAGCGTGACCGAAGTCGTTGGCGATGTGACTTCGTCGAATCAGCATGGAGATACCAACATCACGACCACCGGCGAAAACGTTTCCGTCACCAGTCAGCACGGCGATGTAAAAATTCGCAATGAGAATTTAGATTTCAAGCAAATCACTATTTCGACTTCCTTTGACGACATTGAATTGACCGTTCCGGGCTTGGGAGCGGCCGCGATCGAAATGAGTACGACGCATGGAGATACGGATTCGGAAATCGAATCTCAAGCATCGAGTTTGCAAAAGATCTCGCTCACGAATCGACATGGCGATATCAAGATTAAGAAGTAGCTCCCATGAGACTTGCGATTGTGTCTAAACGCCGGCCCTGACGGTGTTTGAATTTGTGGCGCAAAAGCCAATCATTCTAGTGGGTCGTCAGATCTGAAATGATGGGTGCCATGCTCTCGCTTGCGTGAGCATGCCTGCGCAAGCGAGGGCACAACACCGGAAAAATAGTCAACTCAGCATTGACGAAACACCAAAATTTAGTGCTTTTCGAATGCCCGGCTGGCTTGTTTCAGTTGGGCATCTTTTTTTGTTGACATAGATTCTCGGCGAGTTCTCACAGCGCGACCTGTTAGAATTCTGGACACGTTGAATCACTCATTTCGATCAAAGCGCAAGCCATGTACTTTCAAGCGACTGACCAACAACTTGTAGATTTCCAAACCGATGGCTACATCATCGCCAGAGGGTTGTTTACCCAACGGGAAGCTGACTGTTTACTTAATATTGCCAAATCAGACCAGGTTCTGTTGCAAGAGTCGTATTCAAAAAAAGATGCCACCGGCAGCGAAAGCAAATTGGCGGTTCGAAATGATCTTGATGATTCACCCTACGCAGCGATCGTCCGGAGCCAGCGAATTGTTCAAGCGATGGGCCTGTTTCTGGGTGATGAGGTCTATCACTATCATCACAAAATGATGCTCAAAGAACCCAAGGTCGGCGGAGCTTGGGAATGGCATCAAGATTACGGATATTGGTATAACAATGGTTGTCTCTTGCCAGACATGGGAAGTTGCTTGATCGCGGTCGATCGAGCCACGCAAGCCAACGGTTGTTTGCAAGTCATTCGTGGCTCACACAGAATGGGAAGGATCGAACATTCGAAAACCGGTGACCAGACCGGAGCTGATCTCGACCGAGTCAACGTGGCACTTGAAAGAATGGAATTGGTCTATTGCGAGCTCGAGCCGGGCGACGCGATTTTCTTTCACGGCAATCTGCTTCACCGCTCAGATCAAAACACCAGCGATGACCCGCGCTGGTCGCTGATTTGCTGCTACAACACGAAAAGCAACGATCCCTATATCGAAAACGGGCGGCATCCAAATTACAGCAAACTCGAAGCGTGGCCAGACGAAAAAGTGACTCAAATTCTCGAATCGCAATCTTGAATTGAGCACGAGTCAGGCGTTCTAAACAATACCCCAGGAGAACTGCAAAGTTTGCTTGTCTCGTAGCGGAACGGCGCGAGCCGTCCGACTGTTGACGCACCGGGTGGCTTGCGACACTCCGCTAACAACGACTTTGCAGGCGTTCTTAACACTACTCAAAAGGAATTCTCATGCGCGTCGGTTTGTTGGGATCAGGATTGATCGGAATGTTTTACACGATGGCCCTTCACGGTCATCGAGGTCGTGACCAGGTCACCGTCGTCTATTCAAGAACGAGCGAGTCGGCAGAACGGTTTGCCGAACAGTGGAACATCCCAAATTCCACGACGGACATGGAAGCCGCCATCAATCATCCTGACGTCGACGTGGTGATCGTCGCATTGCCCAATCACTTGCATTTGGAAGCAGTGTTGGCCATTGCCGCGGCAGGCAAAGCGGTTCTCTGCACAAAACCATTAGGGCGAACGTCAGAAGAAGCTCAGACGATGCTCAAGGCAGTCGAAGACGCCGGCGTGTTTGCCGGCTACCTCGAAGACCTCGTGTATACGCCCAAGACTTTGAAAGCCCTAGCCTCCGTTCGAAGCGGCGCGATCGGGGATGTGTTGTGGGTTCGCTCTCGGGAAACGCATCCCGGACCTCATAGTGATTGGTTTTGGAACAAAGAGCTTTCCGGTGGCGGCGCGATCATCGACATGGGATGCCACTGCATTGAAATTGGGCGGAACTTCATTGGCAAAGACATTCGTCCCGTCGAGGTCGTCTGCTGGGCGGATACTCAAGTTCATCCAATCGAAACTGAAGACCACGCCATTGGAATGGTTCGCTATGAAAACGGAGCCATCGGTCAATTCGAAGTCAGTTGGGCTTTCCGAGGCGGAATGGATCTACGAGATGAAGTCGCCGGAACTGAAGGAACCATTTGGCTGAACCATTGGCTTCGTACTGGTATGGAAATGTTTTCGGCAGGGGGCCAAGAGGACTACGTTGCGGAAAAGTCCGAGACATCGAAGGGTTGGCTGTTTCCTGTTGGCGATGAACCTGCAGCGCTCGGTTACGTTGATATGTTTACCGACGTGTTGGGAGCGATTGAAGAGAAGCGTGAACCCTCGGAGACGTTTTATGATGGCTACGTCGTCAACGCGATCATGGATGCAGCCTATCAGTCAATCACATCCAAAAAATGGGAACCAATTTCGCTGCCAATTTGGCGCGGGCGAGAAAACGTCGAATCGATTTCCGTCACCAGAGATTTTGATGAAGATCACTTTCTGGTGAAGCAAGAACAGATGCCCGACGGAAAAACCAAAACGATCGTTCGCCATAAAAAGACCGGTGAGATCAGTCAACGAGTCGTGTAGGGAAAGCACTGGTCTGGAGTGGTTCGACACTGCTGATATAGCAATGTGATATAGCAATGTGAATTGACAATGTGAGTTGAGAATGTGAGTTGAGAATGTGAGTTGACTAATGTGAGTTGACTAATTTTTGTGGGTGCCATGCCCTCGCTTGCGTGGGCATGCTCAAACAGGTGAGAGCTCGGCCAGCCATTCGAGTTTGACAGCCATTCAAGATTGACAGACCAAGGGTAGAGAAAGCACTATTGCCGATGCCAAACCAATCTTCTAACCCGCCAGCCATTGATGATGGCCGCGATGGAGCATCAACTGAGCAAATCGCCGAATTCCGCGAAAGAAGATCGAATTCGACGAGCAAGCATTCGGTGGGCCGAATTCTTCTCTGCCTATTGGTGATCCTTTACGTTTGCGGTGGCATGGGAGCGATGATCTCATCCTATCTCATCTGGGTGCCGTCGAGTTGGTTCTTCTTTTTTTCCTTCGCTGCGATTGGATTCTTCTTCTCGTCAGCGTTTTGTCTGGCGTGGTTAGACATTCATCCTTGGAAACGTATTTTGATTTTCCAAGTTGCCGGATCGATTTTACTGTGCGGTTTGACGTATGCCGGAATATTAGTTGGAAACGAGCTTACGCAGATGGCCGTTCCATTTCCACCAATGGAAGTTCTTTTCCGCAATGGCTTGGTCGGATTTGCTGCAACTTCAACATTGTCCTGGTTCCTGTGGCTCTTAAGAATTCAAAGAGGCTGGCGAGTTTCCAAAAACAATTTCAGCGAGTCGACCGTGACATTTGAAAGCGGACATACCGAACTTGTTTGGCTGTTGGTGAGTGTTGTCATCACAGTCATTCCGCTTGGTTTGGTCGACGTCTATTCCCAAACCTACTATCTGGTGTCTCTCACTTACAATTTGATATTGGGTGCGATTTTTGTTGTGCCGCTTGCCTACTTCATGATGCGAACCCGCTTGCCGTTGATTGCCGGACTGGGCCTGTCGGCGCTTCTTCCGTTGATTGCCTTGGCGAGTGGAATTGGCTTCTATTTAGATGACTTTGTTGAGTTTGGACTGATCCATGAGGTGCCCCAAATGATCGCAGTGTCGATTCTTGGTGTCTTTGCTTTTCCCTGTCTCTTTTTGGTCGCAATGCGTTGGTCTGGCTTCGAATTGAATGTGGTCAAAGACTGGCGAAACAAGAAACGAGCTATTCGGAAAGATCGCAAGCAGGCTACTAAGGCACCGGCTAAACATCCCCTCGATGATTGAAATCCATTCAATCGCATAAAGGGTTGGTGATTCGAATTTTCGTTTTCGTTCTATGGGCCCGTGAAACTTGAAATGACTGGAGTCTTGCTCTCGATTGAGTATGCCCACGCAAGCGAGAGCATGGCACCCACGAAAAGTTAGTCACTCAGCATTGGCAAACCACCTCTCTCGATTGTGGAAGCATTTTGCGCGGCGGAATATTTTCATCTGTTTCTAAGAAACTCCGAACTTCCACTCAAATCATGACCTACGTTTACTGTTGGGGATTGTGGTTTGGAACGACGTTAGAAGTTGGCAAGAGATTCACCTTGGAGACGCTATATGATGAGAAACCAGATGCAGCATGCTGCAAATCCAGAAATTGATCGGCTGATTCAGCAGATCGTTAAGGAGGACGCGAATTATGCTTTGACTGAAATGCGATCCGTCCATCGAGAAAACTTGGTCGTCCCGGTAACACTTGTTTTCAGTGACGGTTCGACTCAACACACTCATTCTCGAAACATATCATCTATCGGAATCTGTTTGATTGGAACCGAATCAATACCGATCAACGAGTTGGTCGATTTGGAGATCTACCGTCTCAAAGGTAGACCCAACCGAATCGTTGCCGACCCCCGCTGGTGCAAACCATTTGGATCGACTTACTTTATGTCCGGTTGGAAGTTCGTTCAGTTGAAGAGAAGCCACTGATGTAATGCTTAAGCGGCCAAACGTTTTGCGAACTTGACAGAGCTATTAAGCTGCCTTGTTGGAAGCCGCTCTGTTGGATGTCGCTTCATTCGAAGTGTCTTCGAAAGGTATCGGCGAAGGCGACCGTAAAGGTAGTTGTAAAGGTAGTTGCAAAGGCAATATCGATGAAGTTGGCGCACCATCAACGGTTGGCAAATCAGCGCGAATTTCGTCCAACATCGCTCGCAACGTTTCGACTTCGCTGCCACTCAAGCGGGATGACTCGACCAAGTAGGCCAGCATCGAAACCGGCCGGCCTTGGAACACGGTATGTAAAAGCTGCTCACTAGCTTGGTCAACGCATTCAGGTTCGGTGAAGTTGGATGTGTAGAGGTACCGATTGCCTTTCCGGCGAAAATCGAGAATGCCCTTTTGGACAAGCCGATGCAGGAGAGTCTTAATGGTTCCTGGTGACCAATCTGTCGATTCAGCCAGCCGTGTTGTGATGACACCCGAGTTGACTGGCTCTGTTTGCCAGATCTCGTGCATGACTCGCCATTCGGCATCAGAAATATTGGGACGTTGGTCGGCCATCGTGTTCTCCATTCAGTGGAATGAATATTGAAATGTAGTCATCAAGTCAAGACCGTTGTTTTCAATTGGTTTATACTCCAGCAGGCTTCGAGCCAAAAAAAAGCCGCGTTCGCAACGAACGCGGCTGGAATACATGCTGAATGTCGCCAGCGTCTAGCGAATCATCGGGCTGAGTGCTTCGCTTACGCGTGATTCGCTAACTTCGTAGACGTAAACACTTCCTTCGACAATGATCTTTCGCTCAGAACCACTTGCTTGCAGAACGCTACGCACAACGTGCTCGCCTTTGGCAGAACCGACTGTTGTAAAGACGAATTCACGAGATTGGCCTGGCTCAATCTGAGCATCTTTGAACGTTACCTTGTTACCAATGGCTGCGACTTCTGCACCTTGACGGCTGACAGGCTTTAGCGATTCGGGCAGCTCAATGTCGACGGTAATATCGTTAGCACTGCTGCTGCCTTTGTTCTCAACAACAACAAGGAACTGTGCCTGATTGCCAACTTGAACCGGACCACTTTCGTTCTTAATGCTGACGCTCAGGTCCGCTCGTGTGGCGACGATGGTCGAAAGTTTAATCTCTTTGTCGCGTGTTTCATTACTGCGAACGGCAATGTTACAAATCTGCTGGCCTTCCATGGTTGCCAGTGTTTTAAGCTGAACCAATTGCTCCGAGTTGGCCGCAATTTTGTCAAAGCTCCAAACAAGCACGCCACTCTCAGAATCTACGCTGGCTTCTCGGCTGATGGTCGTGACTTCCATTCCAGTTGGAACTTGCAGCATCAAGTTAACGTTGGACACATCAACCTGGCCTGTGTTGTTTAGTTTCAGCGTGTAGATGCCTTCGCGATTGACGAAGTTCATTTTTGGACCAACAGCCGAAACTTCGAGTTCCGGTTTGTGAACCGTGATCGTGGTCGAGGCTGTTTGAAGATCAATGCCTCTCGCGAGAGCTTCAACTTGGAGGTCTGCCTTGCAAGGCGTTCTTGCCGTGGCTCCTAAATCGACAACCAGAGTGCGTCCTGGTTGCAAAGATGGAATGACGATCTCTCCGTTGGTCTTGTCAGCTTGAATGCCTTCAGGATATTTGACGCGAATGCGGATGTCCTCGGCGATTCCGTCGCCCTTGTTTTCCAACACAATCTCGTGCTTTACGACTTGACCCATGTTGGCATTGGTCGGGCCTTTGAGGCTGACATTTAATTTGGGTTCGCGAACTCCAACAGCGAAGCGTTGAGTGTTCTCGACGACAATTTCCGTTCCGATATCAAGCGGAGCTTTTTCAGTTGGCACCAAATCAATGGCGACTTCGCGAACTTGATCCATGCCTAAATTGGTAAGCGAGAATTCGTAAACTTGTCCCTTGCTGTTCGTCGGGTTGGGAATGGCCCGAACAAATTTGGCGTGTGGCGGAAGCGTCGCGATCAACTTGACTTGACCGGCCGATGCGTTGCCAACATTTTGCAGCTTGATTCTCATCGTTGCTGTTTGATTCAAATTGATATAGCCCGGAGCTTCGATCATGCTGTTGATCATCGGAGCTTTTTTGGAAATCGAGACGGCTTCTGATGTAGAAGCTTTATCGGCTTTGAAATCGTAGTTTGGCTTCTGTCGTGAATTAACCCAATCCGCCGCACTGCTCGAGCCCTCGACATTGATGGACTTTGAATTGTTGGACTTTGAATACGAAGGAACGATCGGTCGGTTAGCAGTCCGCGGACGCATTCCTTGCGTTCCTTGTAACACGGAGGGCACCGACGTAATGTTGTCGAACTGAACTTGCGGGGCGCCCGAAGCGACGGGCTTGGCAACCTTCTCAACAACTGTTTGTGCCGAAGTTTTTAGGGACTGAACAACTCGTGATGTTTTGTTGCTGACAGCTTTGGGCACTTCAATTGGCTTGGTCGCAGCCGATGACTGCAATTTGATAACTCGATTTACCGTTTGGCCAACATGCCCTTCGCCGATCACGTGATCTTGGGCGGCTGAAGCTGACGACGTCGCGAGCAAGCCAAGGGAAAGGAATGCTGTTGCAGCTAGGAAATTCTGAAACCGACGCATATATGACTCCGACAAGTCCGTTGAGGATGTAGTTTTGTTTACAGTTTCATCGTCGGAACAATCGGCATAATCGATAGATTGGAGTGCAACCCGCAATGTCGCGTTAAATTACCTGCAAACCCCGAGCTTCGCATCTTGCCAGTCAAAAGTTAAACGGCATTTTGATCTACGTCCTTTTTTACTTCCTTTGCGCCTTAAACGGCCTTCAATGAGAGTTCGTAGCGGGAACGGGTACTTTTGCGGCGGAACGTTTGTTCGTGAGTTAACCGCGCCAGGCAACATTGGGCTTGCTTGCTGGCGTCGTA
>CAZPTT010000019.1:19665-23700 GCA_964589435.1 uncultured Pirellulaceae bacterium | reverse complement strand
TAAGGGGCATTGAGATTAGCGCATTAAAAAAGGGAGTCGAATGACTCCCGTCTTTCTCGGTGTTGTCTCACCGACTGGAAATGGTTTTTGGGGGAAGGTAGCGGGGTGTTTGAAAAGACTGCAGTGTTTGAGAAAAGTTTGATACTGAGAAAAGTTTGATACTGAGTTAACAGGTCGGATTACTAAATTAGCCTAACTTTGTTGAGCTTTGTCACGTTCGATCGTTAGATGCCAATTTTTATTGATCGGAACTGACGCTTAAGCTTGACTCTTCGAAGCGGGATCTTCTGATTCCCAGTTGATCTCAAGTAAAACGCCTTGTCCGGTACCATCGCCACGAAATTTGATGAAACCGTTAACCTGTTTTCGGTTGAGGCACTTCAGCGTGTCGTGCAAGCGGCGCTTTGGGCAAATCTTGGGGTGGGGAACAAGCGGATCATCGATCCGGGTTGGCCAGCCTTCTTCTTCGAATGCGTCCAAAACCTGTTCTTGATTTTCGGCGGGCCATTTGAATCGCTTCACCACGACATTTCCAATGCGTAGCTCTCGCCGTTCGCGATCCCAACATGGTGCTGGATGTCGATTCGCGCCAATGTTTTGATCGGCACTTTGGTTCAAGCTTTGACCCGCATTTTCATAGCGCTGAGCGTTAAGCTCTTGTCGTTGGTCGCCACTCGTTCTTTCGTTGCTCTGCTCGTTCATAACGTCGTATCCAGAAGCCTTTAACTTGGTTGTGACATCGAATCCTTTCTTTGTAATTACAAAACAAGAACGGTCGGAAAGCACCAAGTCCGGTTCGGGTGCGAATTCTCGTTTCGATTCTGTGTTTGAAACTTCGCGCATGTGGGTGATCCAGCGCCGGCAGATCATCATGCGAAGCACATGAGTTCCGACTCCGAAATCGGAAAGCTGAGACAGTTCGACAGCGAAGTCCCATGGGTCTCGTCCGCAAGCGTTGGCCGTATCATTGGCTTCCCGCAATCTCTTCAAGGCGACGCAAATAGCTGGGTTTTGAAGAATGTCCTCAGTCACCTGCTCGTCGCCCGATTTCTGGCGTTTATCGGGTTCGTAATTCTCGTCGTTCTTTATCATTAGTTATTCCCCGCATTCAGATTTGTCTAAATCGTTCAGGCCCTAAAAAGAGCCGTACTCGTCTCATTAGGACATAACGGGATAGCCTTCCACAAAAGGCCCTGAATTCGCAGCGGAAGATTCATAAGTCCTTTGTGATAAATGACTTAAAAAAATGCAAAAAGTTTCCCCAAGGCTTCCCCGGGCTGATTTTCTGATCTTGAATTGGCTGATTCGCAGGATCTTAGTTTGACTCAGACAAAAGCCTCCCTCGGGTACTACAAATGCTTAAACGAGTTCATTTTGGACGTTCAAAGATCGGATTTTTTGAAAGAGGGTCGCTCAAAATTCGGTTCGCAATTCATCACGATGACTTCTGCTTTCATTCTCGAAGTTCCGTGACCTACCACTTTGTTAGGATATCTTTCTAATCGGAATCCGATTTCTGATTAATCGGAGTTCGATTTCTGACGCGTTCGCAACTGCGACCTGCAATGGACATCGACCGACAAAATCATCTCTGCGACATCTCTGCGACGAAAACGAAAGACCATCATGAACCGCATTGGCACTCTTGCATTGGCTGTGACAATTTCTGTCATCGCCCAACTTTTAAGTCATTCAGATCTACGGGCTCAAGAAAAGATGGCGTATCCAGAAACAACTCGTGTTGACCAGATTGATACCTACTTCGGAAACAAAGTTGCCGATCCCTATCGCTGGCTCGAAGATAACGTTCGGTCGTCGGATGAAGTCAAAGCCTGGGTAGACGCCCAAAACAAAGTCACCTTCCAACACATCAACCAACTTCCCTTTCGCAGCGAGATTGAAGACCGGTTAACGCAACTTTGGGATTACGAAAAATACGGGACTCCCTTTAAACAAGGCGACAAGTACTTCTATTTCAAAAACGATGGGCTGCAAAATCAAAGCGTCCTTTATCAGATGCCAACTTTGGATGCTGAACCAACGGTTCTGATTGACCCCAACCAGTGGGCCGCCGATGGAACCGTCGCGCTGGGAGGTCTTGAATTCAATGACGACGGTTCGTTGATCGCGTACGGCGTGCAAGATGCTGGCTCGGACTGGCGCACTTGGCATGTGATGGATGTGGCAACGGGAGAGAAGAAAACCGATGAACTCAAATGGCTGAAGTTCGGTGGCGTCTCATGGTCGAAGGACGGCGATGGTTTTTACTACAGTCGCTACGACGAACCAAAGGCTGACGAGAAGTTTCAGGGGCTGAATCTGAATCAGAAAGTCTATTTTCATAAACTTGGCGACCCTCAATCTGCAGACACAATGATTCACGAAGATCCGGAACATCCCAAGTGGGGTTTCAATCCGGAGGTCTCAGCCGATGGAAAATGGTTGGTCATCACGGTCTGGCAAGGAACCGACGATCGCTATCGAGTGATGTACAAATCCCTCGTCGATCCGAATTCGGAATTGACAGTTCTGATCGATAACTTCGATCATGAATACACGTTCTTGGGCAATGAAGGATCAAAGTTCTATTTCAAATCCGATAACGGCGCGCCAAAGAAATGCGTGACGATTATTGACGTTGCCAATCCTCAGTCAGAAAACTGGGACGTCATCGTTCCAGAAGCCAGTGAATCAATGGAGAGTGCCGGCTTGGTTGGCGACCACCTGATCGTTGAGTATCTCCAAGATGCAAAAACTCAAGTCAAAATATTCGACCTCGCTGGAAAGTTCGAACGTGAAGTCGAATTTCCAGGCATCGGATCGGCCAACGGGTTTGGTGGCCGGCGCGATCACACGGAGACGTTTTACAGCTTCTCCAGTTACAACCAGCCGCCCATCATTTACCAATACGATTTGGATTCAGGCAAAAGCACATTGATGCGAGAGGCCAAGGTTGACTTCAATCCAGCAGACTACGAAGTCAGTCAAGTATTTTTCGAAAGCAAAGACGGCACGAAGGTGCCGATGTTCATCGCTCACAAGAAAGGCCTCGAACTCAATGGGACGAACCCGACGTTGCTGTACGGTTACGGCGGATTCAACATATCACTGACGCCAAGTTTCTCAATCTCGCGTCTTCAGTGGATGGAAATGGGCGGCGTATTTGCGATGGCGAATTTGCGCGGGGGCGGCGAGTACGGAAAAGAATGGCACCAAGCCGGCACGAAAACGAATAAGCAAAATGTGTTTGATGATTTCATCGGTGCGGCTCAATGGCTGATCGACAACAAATACACCTCACCAAGCAACCTCGGTATTCAAGGCGGCAGTAACGGCGGGCTACTTGTCGGAGCTTGTATGACCCAGCGGCCTGATCTTTACGGAGCCTGTTTGCCGGCTGTGGGTGTGATGGACATGTTACGGTTTCATCAATTCACCGCTGGCCGTTTTTGGGTGGATGATTACGGCTGTGCAGAAGCCAGCGCGGCGGAGTTCGATGCGCTACGAGCCTATTCGCCCTATCACAATATCATTGATGGCACCGAGTATCCGCCGACGATGATTACAACCGCCGACACTGATGATCGGGTCGTGCCGGGGCACAGTTTCAAATTCGCCGCCCGCTTGCAAGCCGCCCAAGCCGGCTCCAATCCAACGTTGATTCGAATCGAAACCAAAGCCGGACATGGATCTGGAAAGCCAACTGCTAAGATCATCGAAGAAGCCGCCGACCAATGGGCGTTTCTCGCCAAGCATCTCGACATGACGCCGACGTTTCCAAAATCGAAATCCGAATAATTCCGAATAGTTGCTAAGCGAAGCCCGCGATGAGTTTCGCTGAAACACGGTTGTTTTCGAAACGCTAAACCTTGGTTTGCCCGAAAAGCTTAGCCTGCTCGGAAAGTTTGAGCTGCTAAGAAAGTTCGAACTGAGAAGGTTTAAATGCGTGAAAAGCTTGAAGTAGTTGAGGAAGTTTAACCCACTGGAAAAGTTTGACGTAGCGATTACCAAGACACCCTCCCGCTTGCGGGAGGG
>CAZPTT010000019.1:16575-19655 GCA_964589435.1 uncultured Pirellulaceae bacterium | reverse complement strand
TGCTATACCAAACCCCCCCCCCGGCTGGGGGGTGGGTGTGACCCGGTTGGGGCCGGGGAGGGTTTTCTCCGGTTCATTTCACCATCCAATTCAGTGTTCCACCAATCCTTAGTTGAACGGTCATTCATGGGTGCCATGCCCTCGCTTGCGTGGGCATGTTCTTGAAAACGAGAGCTTGTCTCCAATCATTTCAGGCGTGATGATCTACTAGAACCCGAAAGTCGATCGGTATCCAATCATCTACGGTTTCGCAAAGCGTAAACTTCATCGCAGTAACTCACTACCTGTCCTCTTACCATTCGACTCGCTGTCTCAATCAACATGCCTGAACCAAGCGACGTCTCGCAAACAAAGACCCCACTCGTCAAGAAACGTCGATTGGATGTTTTGAAAGACGAATGGACGTCGTTTGTCTTTTCGTTTTGCTGGTTCTGTATGCTGATGTCGGGCTACTATATTTTGCGACCGATTCGAGAATCCCTGGGGTCAGCCCTTGGGTCCGGCGAATTGAAATGGCTATTTCTTTACACCTTCTTCACTACGCTGGTGATCGTTCCCGCGTTTTCAAAACTCGTCGCGATCATGCAACGGCGAACCTTGATCAATATCGTGTTTCATTTCTTGATCATGAATATCTTGGTGTTCGCATTTTTTGTATGGCGCGATGGAACGACAAGCAACCTGTTGCTGGCAAGAGTTTACTTCGTCTGGGTGACCGTGTTTGGCCTGTTTGCCGTGTCGGTTTTTTGGAGCGTACTCACCGACCTGTTTTCGAATGAACAAGGCAAGCGTTTGTTCGGGCCGATTGCCAGCGGAGCCTCGACTGGCGCAATCGTTGGGTCTTTGATTGCTTCAAATTTTGCCGAGCGAATTGGACTGGCTGGATTGCTTTGTGTGGCAGCTGCCATGATCGAAATCGGATTGATTTTTGCTTGGCTGTTGCAACGTTCGGCTCGAAAGTGGGAACATCTTCGTGCGCCCAAACAAGCCATCAATCGTGATGGTGGGACGTGGGCGGGTTTGATTGAAATCGGACGCTCAAGATACTTGATCTCGATCTGCGGCTACCTGGCTTTGATCAGCGTTTGTGGAACTACGATTTATCTACAACTTGCCGACGCCGCTGGATCGGCATTCGAATCCGACGAAATACGAACCAGTTACTTCGCCAATATCAACTTCGCGGTTCAAGTTGGTACGTTCGTCGCCCAGATAATATTAGTCGGCCAGATCATGCAACGATTGGGGCTGTCGGTCGCGTTAGTGATTTTGCCAATCGTCTATCTCATCTGTTTCTTGTTGCTTGGCCTGTCCAGTTCGTTTGCCCTACTGGGCATCATCGAAGTCGTCCGGCGGATCGCGGTTTATGGAATCACTTCGCCAGCACGAGAGGTTTTGTTCACGGTGGTCAGCCGCGACGCCAAATACAAGTCAAAGAACTTCATGGACACCGTTGTCATTCGAGGAACTGATTCGCTGACCAGTGCCGTTTTTGTTCAGCTCAAGACGTTACTGGGATCCGTCGCCACAATCAGTTGGATCATGCTGCCGTTGACGCTCGTCTGGATTTCGATCGGCTGGTCATTGGGAAAGCAGCAACGAGTTCGAGCCCAATCGGAAACCGGCATCAAGAATTAGGCTTTTGCCAAGCATTTCTCCCGCTAGCATCTCTAGCCAGGAATAAATTCTGAACCATTGCGTAACTGCTGCCCAACTGCTGCCCAACTGCTGTGCTTGAAACTGCTGTGCTTGAAACTGCTGTTCTTGAAACGCTAACCAGTGATTACGTTTTAAGACTCGTCGGACACTTTCAAAAAAACCAAGGGAGGGTTTCAAATGCGTGGACGTCTAATCGTGGGAGTATTGTTGGGATTGGTTCTACCGGCGGCGATTGCCATCGTTGGTTTTTATATCACCCGTTCGAACAATCCGATTCCCGGCTACTATTCCGATAGTTTCGTGATGGCTCCTCAAGTTGCCAGTTATCCAAATTTCCAAAACCAAACACCAACCGTTCAGACCATCACGTTGATGCATCCTCAGCAGACTCAGCGATTGTCCAACCAAAGTTTGGCAAAGAGTAGCAGCCTGCCGATTGCCCAAAGTGCATTTGGCTCTGCGGCGCAACCAGCTTTGGCATCCAATCCACCGATCATGAAACCGACTGTTAGCGCACAACCGCCAACATTCAATCAGAATTCAGCCAACGGGACTTTCGCCTCGTCGGCCAAACCGTCACCCTCCAATTCATTCGCGACCGCCAATCGGCCGTTCCAGCCACAGCAGGCGCAGAAGGGCTCAAACGCAACCGCTTTGCGTTCGCCTCAACAGCAACCAGCGCGAAATCCATTCAGTCACCAGCCAAACAGTTGGCAGTTCAACCGAAACACTGCTACACCGATTCGCGCGAATTCTAATCAAAGTTTCGGCCAGCCAAACAGAGCGGTGGGATCGAACGGATTCAATTCAAGCAATGCATCAGCGACACCTCAGAAATTTCCGACGATCTACGAGCAAGTCATCAAGGGCATGCCCGCGTCGGCGAACAACGTGAAAGCGCTCGTTCGCGCAAAATATTCTGTGTCCGAAGCCGATGCCACGAAATTAGCCGAAGTCTTGGCCGAAGCCGATTCACTGGTTGAAACTTCCATGAGTGAAGACGAGTTAACGATGACTTGCAGCCAAGATGTTCACATGGCGGTGTCACGATTTATCTCGACGTTCCTCACCAACGATGGAGTACCCTCGAATCTTTCTGGCCCAGAACGGGTCGATAGCGTTCGCTTTCACAATAACATTCAACGTCAAGTCACTCAGGCGTCTTATGAATCGGTGTTTGAGCCGACCTCGCTAGGGTTTGCACCCTCAGCCGAAGACGTCAAGGTTTTGCTGCGGGCTGACTACAAATTGCCGGCCGACAAAGCAAAACTCTTCGAAAGCCTGCTCAAAACGAAGTCTCGATTGTTGCTTGAAGCGAATCTCAATTCCGTGGACGAACTGGCAAGCAACGAGACGGCAACGCTAACGGTCACCACGACTCGTGCGGGGCAGCTTGCTGTCGCTCACTTGATCGACGCTCT
>CAZPTT010000019.1:6790-16475 GCA_964589435.1 uncultured Pirellulaceae bacterium | reverse complement strand
GCCGTTCGAAGTAGCACTTTCAAGAAACCGGTGCCATGCCCTCGCTTGCGTGGGCATGAGTTGCTGACTCGTCATTTTGTTTATCGAGACCGATTCACTGCATGCTGGCAAGCGATTTGCTCATCGCAATGACGGCCCAAGTCGTTCCCCAATAGTTCGACGTCTCTTGTGGTTCATCGGCGGCTTTCTTCTTGGTTCCATTGACCAGCCATGATCCTTTCTTCGTCTGTGATTCAACGATGAATTTGAGGGATCGTTGAATTGTCAGCGAAGTCGGCTCAATATCCGTTTCCAACATCGCATAAACAACCTGAGCCGTCGCCAAGACGTCGCTTGATTCACCAAGCTTCCAGCCCCAGCCACCATCTTCATTTTGTGATTTCATCAATCGTTTCTGAAACTTTTTTGATGTGGCTAAGTCATTTTGCTCGAACGCAAATAGTGACCTCAGAGCAAACCATTCCGCGCTTTCACCACCTTCGTAGTCACTGGCGAACTTAAAAGCGGCGTCGACCATTGGCTCAATTTTGTGACGTTGCTCCTCGGAGCCTGTTTTCCCGAAATCATGAACAGCCAATGCATTCCAGATCGTGAAAACGTGCGTCGTTTCGGTGAGCTCGCGCTTTTGCGAAGGAAGTTGTCCATGTGCATGCCAACTGCCATCTTCTTTCTGACCCTCGATCAGTTTTTCCAAAATCAGCTTTTGATTTGCGACCTGGGATTCTGTCGATTGCCAATTGCGAGCCAAGGCAATCATCTGCGCGGCTCCAGAAAGGTTCCGTTCAATCGTTAATTCGCCGTCGAACTTTTGATCCTTTTCCGGGAACGGTTCGAAGAGGTTGTTCATGCTCCAGTCAATCCAAGCGTTGACGTTACTTTGATCGATATCAACACCAGCATCGCTCGCTTCAATATGACTCCAAGCCATAAACGACGTGCGGTGACATGACATGCATTCCTTCTTGTCCATCCACCACTTGCCTCGCTTTTCGATGTAGGGAAGGGCGTTTTCAACGGATACTTTTAAATTCGCGGCCGTAATCAAAAGTGGGTTTGCATCTCGCAACGAATCCGAGAATTCATTTGGATTGGAAGTCGCTGGTTCGTCAGCCTGAGTGCAGGTTGGAAGTGCGATGGTGAGACCGATCACAAGGAGACTGCAAAAGGCGAAAGCGCTGTTGATCAGTTTCATAGTGAAAGCTTTCTCGTATCTGTTGTTGAACTGCAAGACGTTCGCCCGTCGAGGAACATCAGCCAGCTTAACCTAATTGCTTGCTCCGATTCGCAAAAAGCAATTTTCCGATATGGCTTACGAAAGGGCTACTCAAACGTTGGACTACTTGGGCTTTTGGGTTTCTCAGACGTTGGACTTCTCTCCCAGGTGATTCATCAATTCTGAGTTGACGAATTTCAATGGGTGCCATGCCCTCGCTTGCGTGGGCATGCTTGCGCAAGCGAGATCTTAGTGCCAGTCATTTCGGGTTTGATGGGCCCTAGGTTTAGCTTTTCAGGCGTTGCTTAGTTTACAATCTATATCTAACGCAACCGCATTACACTTTGCTCGGCATCGCTTCAAATGAGAATTGGAACCAAAGCTTCCTTCCCTTGGGTCAGCATTTTGCTGATCTCCTTCGCCTTGAGCCCAACCGTTTTGGGACAAGGTCAGCAATCTTCCGAACAACCCAGAGCCTGCCGGTCGGTTCACTTATTCTACCCGGCTCCCGAATCGACAGCGTTTTACAACGAGGTCACGATCACCAAATCGACGCCCGGAACCTATTTCATGGCTTGTGGTTTCAGCAAAGGCTACTTTGGCATCCAGGAACTTTCCGGTGGTAAGAAAATCGTCCTCTTCTCGGTTTGGGAACCGGGCAAGCAAAACAATCCCAACATCACTCCCGAAGACCGACGCGTCAAAGAGTTGGCGGCTGGTGAAAATGTTCGCGTCAAACGTTTCGGCGGCGAAGGCACGGGTGGCCAATCGTTCTATGACTACCAGTGGAAGATTGGGCAAACGTGCCGATTCGTTGTCTACGCAAAAGCCGCTGGTGATCGGACAGAGTACGCCGGTTATTTTTACGTACCGGAGGAAAGTCGTTGGCAACACATGGCGACGTTTTCGACTTTGGCGGATAAGCATTTATTGCGCGGCTATTACAGTTTCGTGGAGGACTTTCGTCGCAACGGAAAGTCCGCCCGAATATCTCGGCGAAGCGAGTTCGGAAACGGTTGGGTGCTGACCGGTGACACGACGGAAGCGAAAACACAAACTTGGCAACCGCTCACCAGCGCCCGCTTTTCCGCCGACAATACTCCGACTGACAACATCGACGCGGGATCGGTCAACGATCGATTCTTCCTTGCAACAGGTGGCGACACGAGGAATGCGACAACGAAACTGCGAGAGGTTACCCGTTTAGCCAAAGCGGAACGCAAGCCGCCTCTTGATTGTCCCGACGCATTTGGTAACGGCTCAATTTCGAAGCGACAATTGAGGATTCTTTCGTACAACATCAAGCACGGTCGCGGTAACGATCAAGCCGTTGACCTCAAGCGTACTGCGAGTGTGATTCGCCGACTCAACCCGGACATCGTCGCCCTGCAAGAGGTCGACGCGAACGTGAAACGAAGTGGCAATGTCGACGAACCGGTCATGCTCGCGCGGCAGACTGGGCTGCCACATCACGAGTTTGGTTCGTTCTTCAAATATCAAGGCGGTGACTACGGGATGGCAATTTTGTCTCGGTTTCCGATCGAAAACGCAACGAACTTGCGGCTGCCCAACGGTGCGGAGGAACGGACTTCTTTGATCGCCGAGATAGCGATCGACGATAAAGCTAAAGTCTCGGTAGCCGATGTACATTTCTATCAATCGGAAGCCGAACGACTGGCGCAGGCCAACACCCTATTGAAGCATTTGAGCCAACACCAAAACCAAAATGATGTCTTCATCGTTGGCGATTTCAATTCAACGCCAGGATCAGCGGTGATGAATCTATTTGCGAAGAACTGGCTGCTGCCCGACAAAGGCGAAGATCATTTCACTTTTGCTGCCGACAATCCGAACACAGAAATTGATTTTGCGATGACGAAAAGGGAATCGAACTGGACGATCAATTCAATCGATGTGATCGAAGAACCAATGGCGTCCGATCATCGACCCTTGGTGATGGATGTTGAGCTGAATCATCAATAAGTCGGCACGTTGGTGAACACTCATCGTGTGGTTCGAAAAAAAATGAGAACGGAAAGAACGATGATTTCGATTCGAGGATTATTACTTGCGACTGCTTTTGCGGCTTTGCTGATTGGCATCTACACGAAGAAGGCCGAACTCAGTCGAATTGAAACCCGTATCGATGATTGTCGAAAAGAACAAGAGTCTGCCACGAAATACGAGATTGAGAGGCGGGCTGACTACCAGCGCGACATCCAAGTTTTGCAAAGTGAGACGCAACGCCTGCGAGAAACCATTGCAAAATTTGGTCGAAGCAACAATGGTGTGTCCGTTCCATCCGGCGATGATGCATTGGAGTCGGCTAGTGATTCTCAGTGAGAAACTGTTTCGCCAGATCGCGACCGCTATGGCGGTCTTGATGCTTGCCTGTTTGGTCGGGCTGCTGATTGAGCAATATCAACGGGTCGCCGCTGCCAATCAGACCTTGGCCGTGGAGCAGCAGAATTTGCGAGATATCGGAACGTTCAATAATGAAGTCGCTTTGTTCTCTCAATTGCTTGTTAGAAAGGAAGAATTCCTTCTGACGTTGAATGAATTAAACCGCCGGGCAACCAGTGAGACTGAAATTTTAGTCGCGTTTCCCGACCGAGTCATGATCGGATCGATTGGTCAGCCAACGGAGCGTGAAGACTCGGAACTATTAACCGGGATCGAAATCTATGTTTATGTTCCTGCTGGATCGCATCAGCTCAAGGTCCATTCAGACTTTCTCAAGGCCATCGACCGTGGGCCCAAGGATGAGCTGAAACAACCATCAACTGTTGTCTTTGAATCGCAACTGGAAGCAGAAACAATTCATCGATTTCGATTCGACGTCGAGCAGCAAGACGAGTCTGAGTTTTTGACGATCGCAAACAACGGCAAAACTGCATTTCGGATTCCAATCCACGGGAAGAACAACAAACTAGACTCAGGTTTTTCCTATCGACCCTTCCGTTGCTTCGCATTGGGGCACCCGAGCCAATTCGGGTTCAAAATTGTGAGATCTGGTGCCAACGTAAATGCGTGGTGCTTTGACCCTACCAACCAGATTCAGCTTCATTGGTTTGATGATCAATACACCCATTCGGACGATAGCATCATTAAGCGCCTAACGCTTCAGGTAATTTCGGAGGCTCCCCCGATCACCTCGCTCGTTGACGAGCATTATGTCGCCCACAAATTGGCGCGGGACTTCGAAGTCGAATCCGTTTTCAAGCCAACCGCTCGCAGCGAAATGTTTGAGTTCAGCGACGAGATGATTGAAGCGATGGAGTCGGATCTGCCTGACGAAAGCAAAGGCTTGAAGTTCAGCGAATGGGGCCGACGTGTTTATGAAGTGCAAGGATTCCGCGGCGAACCTCGCAAGTTGAAATATCTGGATTGATCAAGCATTTGAATTGATCATTGAGGGGCAATTAGGCGACCCCGTAGGTTGTCGAAGCGAGTACCAAGTCCGACCGATCAGCTTAGTTTTCCCTTCTGGCAATCGCGCTTATTCTCTTTGCGAAAAACCAATCAAATTTGGTTGCCGATATTCTGATGGAAAGCGGTTTCGCCACTGTTTCAGTAGATTGTGTTCGCTCCACGGAACACTAGGTTGAAAGTGATTATAAACGCAGTTCTCTTTGGCGAAGGTAGGAACTACATTGTATCAGATTCTATTATCAAAGACTGACTTGAATCTGTCCCCATTTGGTCTGAGTGAAATCAAATCACTCTCGGTGTTGAATTTGTTAAACTAGACGCCGCACGTTTAGTGAACGGTTTATCAAATTCATCGAAGAATCTGCAACACCTCGTTTTCAACAACGAACATACATCTCTTCGATAGAAACTTGGATTGAAAATTATGGCAGCGAACGAGTCAAATTTCGCCCTACTCGCCGCAAAGTTTGAAAGCGCATGGCGCAATGGAGATCGTCCTTCTTTAACTACATACTTTGAACGAGTAGAACCCAAGCGGCGAGTTCGCTTGGCCGAGTTGCTGATTCCGATTGACATTAAGCATCGTGTAGAAACCGGTGAGAATGTTCAAGCCAGAGATTACATAAGCATTGATGCATCCTTTCAACCAATGGTTGATCGCCTCCTGAATACTCAACTTGAGCCACCAGCAGAAGTGAGTTCCTTTCCCGATTTAAGCGAAACGCTTGATTCTGAGCCTATCCCTTTCTCACAAGACACAGAAGCAACACTCGATTCAAATGCGGTTCCAAGCCCAATTCAAGACGACGAGTTAACTACTCAAGCTCAGCCAACATCGGCGGATTCGAAATCGCAAACGATTGGCCCCTATAAACTGCTTCAAAAACTTGGCGAAGGTGGGATGGGTGTCGTCTGGATGGCTGAGCAAGAAAAGCCTGTTCGGCGGCGGGTAGCGATCAAGTTGATCAAGTCCGGAATTGACAACAAACAAGTTGTCGCCCGCTTCGAAGCCGAGCGGCAAGCCGTTGCGATGATGAATCATGAGAACATCGCCAAGATTTTGGATGCTGGGACGACAGATAGTGGTCAGCCGTTCTTTGTAATGGAATTGGTGCTGGGGATTCCGTTTAACAAATACTGCGATGAGAACAAGCTTTCGATTAAGGAACGTTTAGAACTCTTTATTCCAGTTTGCAAAGCGATTCAGCACGCGCACCAAAAAGGGATCATTCATCGTGATTTGAAGCCAACCAACGTGTTGGTTTGTCTGTACGACGGCAAGCCTGTGCCCAAGGTCATTGATTTTGGTTTGGCCAAAGCGCTTCAGCAAGAAACGAAGCTCACTGACAAAACGATGTTTACCGAGTTCGGCCAGGTCGTCGGGACATTGCAATACATGTCGCCCGAGCAAGCCGAGATGAACCAGCTGGACATCGATACGCGAACCGATATCTATTCGCTGGGCGTCATGTTGTACGAGCTTCTCGCTGGCAGCACTCCGATTGATCAAGAAACGATGAAGGGCGCAGCGATTTTGAAGATCCTTGAGGCCATTCGCGAGAAGGAGCCGCCTCGCCCTAGCGTCCGTCTCAGCAGTAGCACCAATGACGCCGTCACTGGAATTTCTGCACAACGCAAAATCGACAGCAACAAACTTAAGAACATCCTCCGCGGCGAACTTGATTGGATCGTCATGAAGGCCCTGGAGAAGAATCGAACTCGTCGATACGAAACTCCAAACGATTTCGCTGAGGATATTGAAAACTATCTCACCGGCGAGGTTGTTGAGGCACGACCGCCTTCGACCACTTATCGAATACAAAAATACATTCGGAAGAATCGCGGTCAAGTAGCAATCGCTTTGCTGTTACTCACTACAACTGGCGCTTCCAGTTGGTTTGCCAGCCAAGCGAGTCGCGACCGCTCAAATGCCGAAAGAGCTGCTGATCGCTCAAATTTTTTTCTGTCTAGAGCACGGTGGGAAGATGGAAGAGTCGCGGAAGCGAACGAGCTCCTCAATAGTATCCAGCCTGAGAACCGAATGCTGGAATGGCACCTTGCGAGCAAAGAACAGAATGGTAGTTATCTGACTTTCGATGTCAACAAAAAATTACAGTCTCTGATGGAGGGAAGGCTCCCTCGCTCCTTCAAATCAAAGCCCGAGATCCGATCATTGGCATTTAGCCCAGATGGCAAAAAACTTGCCTCCGAATTTGATGATCAACTAGGCGGGCTAAAGATTCCTACTATTCAAATTTGGAATCTTCAAACCGCACGAGAAGAACCAGTCAGTTTTGATGGCTTTGAGTCGACGGGAAAATATCTAGAGTTTTCAGACGACGGCAAGGTTCTGTATACGATTGATGATGGAGAAAGCGCCTGCTTGGAGCTTAGAAATTTGTCAGTGGCAACGGGAATGGTTAACCAAACAAAACGGTTCAAGACGCTTGACGTCTGCCAACAAATTGTATTCAACCCCGAAAGAAACGTACTTGGAGTGCGTCATGAAAATTTTGATAGAGACATTGATGGCGATGGAATTTATGAAAGTGCAAAAGGTGTCCTTACATTTTTTGATTCGAAGGCAATCGAAGTTAGACACCGATTTGAAGAAGACCACTTTGGGTTTCGATTTTTCTCTCTCCTTGCTAACGGCTCGAAAACCTTCTACCTGAAAGGGTCAACCACTAAGGCCAATGGTGAATTCGGAGTGTTCGATACTGAATCGGGAAAAACGGTTTGGTCAAGAAATACAGAAGGCTCCTCGACTCCACTCCTTCATCCGAATAAACAAACCGTTGCTATTAGAAATTCCAACCAGATCGTTGAGTTACGCGATCTCGAAAACGGCCAGTTGATTCGAGAAATCGAATTGACTGATTCCTTAAAAAACGCAAAATTCTCACCCAACGGAAGACTGCTAATTACATACAGCACGAATGTAATCAGTATCTGGGACATTGAAAAAGGTGAACTCGCTCGGGAATTAAAAGGGCACGAATCAAATATCTCTTGTTTGTGTTTCTCCAGAGACGGGCTGAGGATTGCGACAGGTGATGAAGGAGGAACAATCAAAATATGGGACATTGCGAGCACCCAATCACAGCTAGGCATAGGGATGCCGTTGGAGGTTGCATTCGTAGGTCGAGACGCAGTTGAGACGATTTCTTGGAAAGGCCCAAGAATGGTGGCCGAGAAATGGGATCTTTCCATGCGCCAAAGTCTTTTGCCGTCTTTACAGTTAGACATGGACGTATTCGATCCATTTGTTTTTTATCAATCTAACGGAAGATGTCTCTCAGCGCGAAGTTCTGATGGCAGTGTGTTTGCATACGGATATTCCGCAAACGGCATTTTTAGAATCTGTATTTGGGATCTAAACAATGGCATCTGTAGAGCTGTAATTGAATCTGGAAGTGAATCAGGCAGCTCTATTGAACTGAGTCCCAATGGAAAACGTTTAACGGCAGTACTTTCAAATGATCCTTTCAACCGAGACAGTCAGCTTGCGATTTGGGACACTGAAACTGGTCGAAAAATTAAATCAGTTGATCAAAGAGGCGACGGATTTGTAACAATTGGAGGAGATAGGGACGGGGAAGTCTTGCTTGTCGGTAGCAAGAATGGATTATTTGAAATATTCGACGCGAAGACTCTTAGGAAAAAGCGAACAATCAATTCCGCGATTGAAGATTCTTTAACCTTTGTTGGTGGGAGTGACGATGACACCCTGCTTTTGACGGGCAACTCTGCTGGAGTTGTCAAAGTATATGATCGCAATTCCGGCAATCTGAAATACAAGTTTGGTGGAATGGAAGATGAATCAATTCATTGGGTTGCTGTCTCGCCTGATCATTCTCGAATTGTTGCAATAGCTGATCATGAATCCGAAATGCTTCACAAAATGAAGTTGTGGGATTCTAAATCAGGAGAAGAAGTTTTTTCGATTCCTTGTAGCGGAACAAGTTGCCATTTATCCAAAGATGGTCAGCTGGTTGTCTTTAGCCAATCGCATCAAGGTCTAAGGTTTCTTGATGCTCGCCCAGTTTCGCGTAGACTATTAGCAAAGAAGGCGAACGTTGACGCCAAACTTCACCTACAACTAGCAACAGATGCTCATCGTGAGCAGGATTGGTTCGCGGAGACTTTTCATCGGGCGTGGGTCATGAAGACTGACCCATATCAGGCCAGAAGCTATGACCTACTGCACGAAGCGTACAAAAACCTTCAAAAGCAACAGGCTGAACAAAAGAGAAGCTTAGAAGTCTATCTTGCTCCCGTGCTTAAGGAAATGTTGCCGCTGCCTCGAGGGGCAATTCTTGACATTGTTCTAGCTAAACAAGTCAATGGCTCGACATGGGCAAGCGTCAAATCACCGTCAAATGAGGGCAAGTTTGCCCTAACCAATTCTGAACTAATTCAGTTTCGAGATCTTGTTCAGCAATATCCACGAGGAATGTATTTCAACACACTAGCCGTTGCGGAATTTCGCTTGAAGAACTTGAAAGAAGCAATCCAGGCCGCATTGCAATCAGTCGAATTAACCCCCAAAGAATTGAATCTCCCTTGTCCGCACCCAGTCGACCTGGCCATTCTCGCCATGAGCCATTTCAAATTAGGCAACACCGAAAAAGCCGAACAATACCGAAAACAGCTCGTTGCAACTATGAAACTTGAAGCATTTGAGGACGGCGAAGAATACCAAAGTTTCGCCGAAGAAGTCGAAACGCTATTTTCCGGACGAGCTAAAACACCAGCAAACGATGCTGACGAACAAGATTGATCTGCCGCCCGCTACGCTAGGAAACATGAGTGACAATCATGCCAACGGATGAATCAATGTTCGATAAGCTTGCCGACAAGTCTGAAGAGGCTTGGAGGCACCGTGATAAACCTTCTCTAAATGCATACTTTGAACGGGTCGAAACGAATTATCTGTCAGATCGTGACCATGTCATGTTTGTTCAATTCGCGGCCTTTTGTGTGAGTTTGTGGATAAAATAGTATGCAACGAGGCGTTTTAGGAAACTTATCGGACAA
>CAZPTT010000019.1:0-6690 GCA_964589435.1 uncultured Pirellulaceae bacterium | reverse complement strand
GGCAATGGCGGCAACGGATTCGCTGGAGCGGATGGCGGCGATGGGGCGTCGGTTGTGTTGGGAAGCAAATCAAGTCAGTTCCAAATTGTTGATACCCGGCGCAATGCCATTCGCCGAGTGCAAATGGTTGGCTCGGGTGGAATCGGGGGAAGTTCTGATTTTGGTAGCGCGGGAAAGGCTGGCCACGCGATCCTCGAAATGCAAGGTTTTGTGCAAGCGATTGGTGAACAACGGTTTGGCGAAAATCAATTCAACGTCACTTTGTATGGTGGCAACGGCGGAACCGGCGATGTTAGTTTCAGCCGAAAGACAGATGGTGCCGATGGTGGGCACGCCGTCGTTCATGCCCCGGATCTTCCCACGTTTGTTACGCGCGGCAAATCAATCTGGAACTACAATCTCGTCGGCGGCCAAGGCGGCGCGGCAATTGGAGCAGGGAACACTGGCAATGGCGGCAAAGGCGGATCGGCGGTAATCACTTCGCCGATCACGTTTGACAATCGACTCGATAATGATGGCTCGCCTGCGGTTGTGATCGCATCCATCGCCGCACGTTTGGAAGGCGGCAAGGGCGGCGATGCACACAAGCGTACCGACACGACGGATCGGGCTGATGGAGTCGCTGGAGATGGCGCGACGGCGGCTTTTATCAATAACGTAAAAATCGAAAACAATTTGCAATTCGGAATTAACTTAACCGCGATCGGTGGCGACGGTGGGGCTGGTAACTTCAATGGCAACGGTGGCCAAGCCATCATACGACTGGATGAAGCCGCCGGTCCTCGAGACCCTTCGATCAGTACGCAGATCAACCCGTTAAATTCCGTCAACGTGGCCGCGAATGGCGGTAACGCTGGTGATTTCAATTCGCTCAACAGCAGCTCGACCGGTGGCGCGGCTTGGGCCAGCATCGTTCAAACCAGCGATTCAAATTTAACCGTTGGTGTCGAATCAACAGGTGGAATTGGTAATCGTGGCGCGAGCGGAAACTCGTTCGCGCGTGCCAAAGCAACGACGAATGTCGCCCTTAACGCTCCCAACTCTGGGCCGACAACCATTGCGGATGCTCAAGCATTGGCGGCCGACCTTACTGGCCTGAATTATCTGCCGACGATCGGAACCAGTGCAACGGCTGATGCGAAAGCGGAATCCAATACCAGTTCAGGCCAAGTCCGAGCCAACGCTGTCGCGGTCAGTGGTTTTGGTTCTGAAGAATCTGGAGCCGCAAACGCATTTTCTCGAGCCCAGCAAACGGGCCATGGTGACTCGTTCGCCAACTCGTTTTCGTACGCGGCTCGGGACGACAATGCCGCGTCGGCCAACTATGCGACCAGCCGAGCGACCAGCCTTTCCGAAGAAAATGCTGACGCGATTGCGGTGGCAGTTTCCAACGGATCGTTCAACAAAAACCATGCCGTGGCTCGGGCCTCGGGTGCGTTTTCTTCGCGATCGTTCTCCGAAATCCGTTCGAGCAGTACAGACTATGCTCATACAGCCAACATCAAGAATGAAACTTCATTCACGGGCGCTTATTTTGCTCGACCTGCGCTGGATTCATCCAGTTACTTTGGGTTCCAACAGTCAGAATTCGAATCAACGGAAAACATGGAAATTGCAACCCATGTCTTGGTCGCGCCGGATCAAACGGTGGCCGATCAAATGGTTACCGATCAAAGTACCTTTGCTGACGTGTTCGTCGATGATCTCGATGCGGAAATACTCGGCATTGGCCACATGGGTGGTGGTTACTTGGCTGCAACAAGTGCTTTGCCGGGGACAATGATTAGCACATCGGACTTTGATCTGAGCCTCGAACTGCAGAATCAAGACAAGAGCATGATGATGGGCTTGTTCGGTCTGGAGCAAGAAGGCGAAGGTTTTGACGAGATGTCGTTAAGCATCGCTTTCAACAATCAAGTCGTTGTGGACGAAACGTTTGCCTCGCTGTCAGAAGCCAACCTGTTTTTCGACGATGCATTATTTAACCTGGGAGAATTGGCTGGCCTAGATTCAACGGTGAATTTCGAGTTCGATTTGTCGATGCGAGACAGTAACGCAGACAACGCGTTCACGTTTGGATTTGTGTTTGGACACGCTGATCCAAGAGGCCAAGTAGAATTTTTCAGTGCTTCGGCGTTCGACGGAACTGGTGGCTTGGCCGGTTTTAGTAGCGTACCTGAACCGACAAGCGGTAGCCTCATTTGTTTGATTGGATTAACGGCGTTGATGAAACGACGACGAAATTGCAACGTCACTTAGGGATGACGAGAAGAAGGGCTTCAAGTTTTTGTCGTAGCTACCGTCGCCAGACGGTGGAAAATCGCGAATCCATTACGATCAATCCCGCTATGGCGAGCGTTGCAACGTTCATTGATCGGTGTTGGAGTTAAACAAACATTTGCCGAAGTTATTGTTCCCGCGTTCCAAAGTCACTGATTAAGTTCCAAATGTCAGCTGAAACAATCCGTTGGGTTTCAAGTAAACATTTGATCGGTCAGATCCGAAAATGATATTAAATCTTTTCAAGACATCGCCACCGACGACGCTCATTTTTTGACGATTGATAGCTCCATCAAAAAAGCCGATGGGCACGTTGGAAAAAGATGAATCACCGAATGTCAATTTGGGAAGCATCACTTTTTTGACTTTCAATACGTTACCGAACGAGTCTCGAAGTTCGCTTACGCTGATCATTTCTAAGCCTTCTAAGTCGTTCTGATCGACGAATTGATCATCCAAAAGAACTGCCCCTCCAAACCCGGAATGAATCATGAATTCGTTGGTGACAACGTCGCCACCGATTTCCAGTTCGCCAGCGATGAACAAACTACTTCGGTCTTGCCGGCATTTGAAACGCTGAAATTCCGAAGCGTACTCAGGTAAGGATTCATGGACCAGTAGAACTTGGCGATCGAAATCAAGTTCAATGATTTTTCCTTCGAACAGATCCGGCCCAAATTTCCCGTCAGTTCCCGGCCCAGACAAATCGTCCTCGAAAACGGTGATGTCATCCCAGGTGTGCTCGCCTATCGCCAAGACATTCGATGTGCTGAAGCGGGTCGATGATTTGCCGCCCCAACTTTCAACGTTTGCTTGTTGATCAAGTTTCAGATCAGTTAGCTCTTCCGTCGTCGCTTTGGTCAAGCAGACATTGCCATTTCCAGTATGAAACATCAACGAAAGGGGATGGGTTCCGTTGAGAACAACGTCGATCGCAATGTTGTTGGCGTCTGTCAGGGCAAAGGGAAATTCGATCGTGGAAGCTAAGCTTGCTTCGGTGTCGGCAACATCGGGTTCGATGTTAGGCGTGACGACTTCATTGTTACGTGGGATGAAGAAGTAAGTGGAAAGGAGCCAAATTGATAGGCCAGCGATCACGACCGATGACGCGATCGGCAACATCCAGTTTGATTGAAATTTCAGGTTCCTATTCTCGGTTGGCTCATTGCTGGTCGGCTCATTGCTGGTCGGCTCATTGCTGGTCGGCATAAGGGGCTTTCTGTTTTTCGCAAGCGTTTCGAGTTCTTGGTTGCTGTTTGCTATAATTCGTGAATGAACGATGAATCATCAAATGAAGAGAATTTAAGTGAAGAGAATTCAAGCGGCCAACCCGCGAAGTCGCACTTTCGAATTCATGACTCGCTTCCCGTCTCGCCGATTTACTTTCGCAATACGGCTTCGCATGTCGATCCTAAAGTGCTCGTTTGGAAAAACAACCCGCACGCCGCCTGCGAACAGCCCATTTTTCCGCCTCCCGGCTTGATGCAGTATCAAGAGTCAGAGGAAACGCATTGGAAGTCAGGCAAACGATTGGCGAATATGATTCGGCAATGCCTGATCGAACACGGTGTGCCGCCAACGTCTATCCGCAAAGCACTCGAATTCGGATGTTCAAATGCTCGAGTGCTTCGGCATTTTCAAGACTTGGCTGCAGTTGAAGGCGCGGAGTTTTGGGGCTGCGATATCAATTCCAATACGATCCTTTGGGGCAAGGAAAATCTCTCGCCACCGTTCCATTTTTTCGTTAACTCAACACAGCCTCATTTGCCGTTCGTCGATGGCTATTTTGATTTTGTATTTGCGACGTCTGTTTTTACTCACATTGATGATCTCTTTGTCAGTTGGAATCTTGAACTGCGCCGAACGGTCGCGGAAAACGGTTATGCGTTTTTGACGTTTTTGGATGAAAGCTCGATTCAATTTGGATTGGAGAACCCTAACACGCCAGTTGGCAAACGGATCTCAGCGTTTCGAGAGTTGATCGACGGCCTGTTGAATGGCGAAAACAACATGGTCTCGCTCAACCGCGGACACCAGTCTTTCACATTCGTGCGTCGTGAATTCTTAATGGAGCGGCTGAGCACGATTTGGGAAGTCGTCGGAGTTTTGGAGAAAACGATGGCGCGTCATCAAACGGGCCTGCTGCTGAAGAACTCGATCGTTTGAGAATTGATCGATGATTAAATTGTCTTGATGATCAATTCGTCTTCATCGCGACCCGACCAACACCGGGAACGAACCGCCCGGTCCGCGACATGTACTCACGATAGCGGTCGCCGTGTGTTTCGATCGCGTCTTGTTCTTCTGATCTGGCAAGTCGCAAGTAAACCCACCACAAGATCGGCAAGGTAAGGATCGTGACAATCGTCGGCCAGTTGATGATGCTTCCCAGCAAAAACAGAAAGAACCCTGTGTACTGGGGGTGACGGATGTATTTGTACAATCCTGTTTCCGCGAGTTCACCGACTTTGGCGGCCGAATGCAATTGCCGCCAGCCAATGACGGCCAACACGGCTCCGACAACAATCAAGCCTTCACCGATCGCAGTGCATAGAAACTGAGCGTACTCAACATTCTCAGGATCCGCACCGAATACGATCGGCCACAGGTGTCCATTGAAGTGGCGCTCGGCATCTTGCTGAGATCGGCCCATCCAGCCCATCACAAAATAGGCTGTGAGTGGCGTGCCATACATCTCGGCATAAAGTGCAATCACCCAAGCCTGAGCAGCGCCTGCCGATTTCCATTCGCTCTTCTGTCTCGGTCGTAAGACGCCATAAAGAAACGCGGCCAACAGCAAAATGTAAGCAGCGACCATCCACCAGTTGAAATAACCGATGCGAAAAATTTCGTGATTTAAAAACTGTGGCATGGTTGTTTAACTTCATTCTGCGAACGTCGACGCGTCGTTTTTGCAGAGAAAGATCTCAATATCGCTGTGTCGAATTCGAACACATTGCAAACTCTCGTGAAAGATAATTTCACTTTCAAAAAGTCGGTTTGGAGAATTCAATTTGGTAGTTCATTCAAAGATCTTCCGATCAACGACGACCGTGTGGGCAAACTTGTTCAAGGAAGCGTCGGACTTTGCAACAGAAATTGGTGAAGGCCGATTGATCAATATCTCACATTCATGTGACCATTCCGATGCAGTTGTCGTCGTTTGGTACTGGGACAAACCGTGATCGAACAAACAGGCTAACCGAAATAACTTCATCAACCGGGCAACCTGGTCAGATCTCAACAAGCTTTCTCGGGCCAACCTTCACGAATCAGGATCAACCAGAGTAACTTCTACCTTGGCTCCACATTCTACGCAGTGGCAATGGCTAGGATCTGAGTCAATCGAGTCGAGATACTGTGAGTTACATTGGGGACAGAGTGCCATGGCTTCCACTTCAGCTTGAAAACCAATGCGTTTGGAACGTTGTCCTCCAACTTCGTAGGCAACGCGTTTGCATTCTTCGCAATACCATCCGACTTGTGCATCGCACCTCCCAATCGAGTCGATTAGTACTAGCTCAAGCAATGAATGATCGTCATGCTCGCACTGACGGTAATCGCGCAGGATGCCGGTTCGATGCATGTGGCCTGGTTCGAGCGGACCCGATGATGTCCAGCCCTGTCCGCGCAACCGAGGCGAACCAACAGGTTCCTTTGTACCGTCTGGAATTGTGCCTTTTTGAATGAGTTTGGTTTGCGATTCATAGATGGTGTCGCAATCAAGACATTTGTGCTGGCCACAACATTCGGGCACGCAAGTGTGAGTCACGCGATTTGAGGTGCAGCTTGGGCAGCGCAGTACGAGATGGGCAATTTCGATTCGATACGGGCGATTCCATTCGGCTTGGTCAATGAAGTGATTTTCAAACCAATAGCCAAGACACAACTCACAGTGCCAGGCAACGCGATTATCGTGGTTGCCGTACAAAGGCTGATGAGCCTGAGACCACTTTGAATAGTCTGTATCGTTGATGCAAAGCTCCAATCTGGATTGGTGCTTAGGGCATTTTCGGTGTTTGAACGCCTGACCAGTGCGATGGAATTCCATTCGATTATTGATTAAAAAAAATTACGACTTGTTTGATGATTCAGGAGCAAATATTAGACACCAAAATTGGTCTCGAGGTTGCCTGATCTAAGTCGCATTTTCATCGCTCTTATTGCAGCATGTTCTCAAAGCCAGTTTTTAATTCTGCGCAGCATGTGGCAAGCAACTGCCAAATTTCAAATTGAGTGGCAATTTTGTGAATTCCTCCTGCCAAGCGAAAAATGCGGAGCATACCAATTGATACAATTGGAATGTAGAATTGAGAAACCAAAACGACATCAGCCACTCTCACAAGGATATCTAAATGGCCGGAAAGCAAAACGAAATTTCATCTCAAACCGCGCTTGAGCTACTACAAG
>CAZPTT010000018.1:53296-58965 GCA_964589435.1 uncultured Pirellulaceae bacterium | reverse complement strand
CTAATAGTAAGCAAACCGCTCCAAGGGCAATAAATCTTTGGTCCGGAGACATTATTCGGTATTACTCACGCTTTCGCATGGCTATCCCGAACCCTTGGGTACGTAATCTACTCGTTACTCTCCCTTTCGCCGCTGTCCGTTTTAAAAATCAACCGAAGTATCTTTTTAAAACTTCTCGCTCGACTTGCATGCCTAATCCACGCCGCCAACGTTCATTCTGAGCCAGGATCAAACCCTTCAATTGTATACTTGCTGTGAATCTCCCACTGGATTGCTCCAATCTTTGAAACACAGACGACTAACATAGTTAGCACTAACAAAAGCTAGTTTAAAGCCAATTAAAATACCGGTTACTTATTACTAAGAAACCAGTTGTTTGACCGGGCCAAGTAGCTGGAATAAATGCTACTTGGCTTAGTTCACATGATCTTATGCTTTGCATAAATTCAAAAGAATTTAACAAGAGGTTATCTACTAAATTGTCAAAGAACAAAGCCTGCCATAAGACAAGCAAATCAAAAAAGGCCTAATTTAAAGATGCCGAAGCACCAACCTAATTCGACTAAAAAACGAGCAAGGCAAAAACCCCGCTCGTGAGATTTCCTATTCTATGAATGTCTCAGCAAGTGTCAACGGCTATCAAAGATAAAACCGAAAGTTTTTGCTGGCTTTCTTTCACAGAACATCTTTCACGAAACCTTAAGACCATTCTATCGGCCAAAGGTTCACGGAAGATGACCTCAAATAATTGAAGGTCAAGAAAACTCACTCTCCTCAAAGCGTTAATTGCTTCGAGGAGGCAGAGTGTCGTATAAACCCTTCTCAGTGCCAAGGCCCAATTCCTGTTTTTCTCAGGTTTCTTTTTGATCAGCTTTTAACCGCCTGTTATCACCCTCCCGTTCGGCAATCACCGCCTAATCAGCCATGCCTCAGCCAAGAAACGCCAGTCCGAACTGAATTCGCCGAATTCAATTCAACACCCCCATTCAGCACTCCCCTCGGCAGTCAGAAAAATTGAACCGAGAGTGGCGGGCTGGAGCAAGCGAGTTACTCGAAGGAATTTCGTGCCGAAGGAACTCCCGCATGGAGGCGAGCCACCGCAATAGCGCCGAGCCCGGCAAGGCAAGATCAGGGAAACCCACACTTTGCAGCACTCCAGTGAATTCCGGCTTTCACCGATGCGTTTAAGAATCAAGCATGCTTGGCCGAGCTTCCGGCCCTGTGCTTTCCAACACATGGCACCGGTCGTGAGTTGTGTTGCAGGCGTCGCTTACTTTTAGCCCAAAACGCCGCTCCAAGAACGACACGCCGATCATGGGTCTTAACGATGATCCGACAAGCGACTTCGCTTCGTACAACCGAAACGAATCAAGTTCACCGAAAGAGTAATACGTTTCATCGTTCGGCATTATTTTGTTGCTGTGCCAAATTCACACCAGCGACGCGAACAAGACTTAACGCCTCCGGACGCTCTAAATTTATGGAATCCCGCCTCCGAAATCCGACACACGGCTCAAAATTCACAACGAGTTTTTACCAAGATTGCCGGAGATCCGGCGAACACATTTTCACAAGTCAAACCTGTGCATCGTTAACAAGGCACGATTGATCCTAACGTAAACGATCCACAGCGCGATCCGTCTCAACCGCTCCGAACAATTCGGAGCCGCAAGAACTAAAGTCTCCTTAGCACTCCGGTTGCAGACCAAATTGAACCTTGGTCGTAACCGGTTGTTTCTTCTTGCCGAAAGTCGCCATGCTCATTCCTTACGGTACCGATGCGCCTATATATCGCCTTCCTTGGGGCACTCTGTCATTGATTGTCGCGAACCTATTCCTGTTCATGATTCAAGACTCACTCACCCCTCGATCATGGTACGTACTTGAGTTCGGCAACGGGTTGCATCCAGTCCAGTGGGTGCTTTCGGCTTTTGCTCACGCTCATCCGGGGCACTTAATCGGAAACATGATCTTTTTGTTTTCGTTTGGGATCGTCGTGGAATCCATGATGAAACTACAACACTTTTTCATGGTGTACTTCGCCATCGCAATCATCGAAAGTGTCGTGACGCAAACCATGATGCTGGGCGGTTCGGGTGGCGCACTTGGAGCGTCGGGTGCCATCTTTGGGATGATGATGGTTGGCTGCATTTGTGCCCCAGATAAAAATATCAAATGGCTCTTCTGCCACTTCTTTTTCCGTCAAATCGCATCCTTTGAGGTTCCGGTTCTACTCGTCGGACTGTTCTACTTTCTCTGGGACTTTGGAGCTGCCATGTTCGACAGCTTCTCCATGAGTACGCCGCTCCTGCATTCAACAGGCGCGATCGCCGGACTAGCTGTCGGCTTTGGGGCTTACCGACTCAATTGGTTCGAACTTGATGGCGAGGACTTAGTGTCCCGCCTCAGAGTCCTGTTCGGTGCCCCCGCAGAGGACACGAAACAGAAAACGGAGCCGACCCCTCAAAAGGCTCGGCGTCTTAAGTTTGGCAAGTTGAAAAATCAACTTCACTTGTTCGATCAATACGCACAGAAACGCAACTACCCTTTGATGCTGATGAAGCTCAAACAAATCTCTTACGACCACCCCAATCATGAGCTCGATAAAAAACAGCTAGTCTCGTTGATCAGACAAGGAACCAACCAAAAAGATTGGTCGCATGTAGTCAGCTGGATGGACGAGTATTTAACGCGATTCGAATCCAATGCGACCGCGATTCGACTCAACAAAGCCCGCATCCAAACCGTTGCCCTGCATTCTCCACGCGCCGCGCAAACAACGTTACAAGCAATTGAACCGTCCAAACTGAGCGTCAAGCAAAAACAGGTCTACTACCAACTGCTGAAGCTAATTCGTCAGCAAATAGTGTCAGGAGTCATGGAAGTCGAACAGCCTATCGCCAGAGCCAGCAAGGCAAAACGAGTCACTACAGCCCAGTGTCGCGGGGAAGCAGGCTGAACTCGTAAACCTTCGCAAGACCACGCAAACATTTGCACGCCCTCGCAAGAACTTACAAGACGACCTAGCGAAAGTTGATGATGCTCTTCAGATATCGAATCATCCGTTGACCAAGCGGCAAATTTCCGACACGAACTTTGGCTTGACCGCGAAAACCTGTCAGCAATTCGTATTGCGACTGATCATCGAACTGAACCGTAGCTTCATAAGACGTGATCATCGGAACCGATTGTCCGCCTGCTGCGGGCTGTGTCGCAATCGTCCCACCGTTCTGCAGATCCAATTCACGCGGGACGTACTGAAGCGGTTCCCGAGAAACGGATTCAATCACGCCGTAGATTCGCTGGCCGGCATGCTCGTCGAACATCAAGTCGACTCGCTGGCCCGCAGCCGCAAACTTGGCAATCGACTCGTCAATCACTAAAGTTGCCTTCATCGCTACCGGTTCACCTACTAGACAAAACAGTGTCCCACGCTCCAAGAAAGCCGAACGATTCTCTGACTCCATGGGCGAGCCCGTCCACTTCACCAATCGCATGCCTTCCACCCCAGGCCCAGATGCCCCGCCCGCACCTGATGCGCCCGCACCTGACGCGAACGGAGGTTCGATAATAATTCCTGACCGCTGAGCCACCAGTTGCAACGTTGATTGCTGCTCACTGACCAATCGAATTCGCTTCTTGACGTCTAGAATACTTAGTCGAGTTTCCGAGATCATCCGAGAGCCATCCGCCAGCTTTGTTGCATTCAATCGATAGGCCGCCAAGTTCGCTTCGAAGCCAGCCAACTGCCCACGCAATCGCTCCAAGCTGATGGCAACATCTTCATTCTCAAGCACAGCGATTACGTCGCCTTGGGTGACTTGATCTCCCACCGCAAAGTTAACTTGCTTTAAAACACCTGGCTCAGACACATACAAATGCTGAGCATTATTGGGTTGTACAACGAACGCACAACGAATCGAGTGCGGCAACGGCACAAGAAACAACAACGCCAGGCAGGCCACCAAAACCGATACCGTTCGAATCACTTGCGGACGTTTCACTTCGCGTAGCCTCCCCGGATACATAAAAAATTTGCCAACTTTGAACAGAGGAATCACAACCATACCGACCAACGAGGCAACAATCATCAAATGACCAAGCACCGACAATCCATAGGGCTCGAAGAACTTCGTCAAAAACCAAAAAATCATCAGCATCACAAACCAGCGATACACAAACGACGCGACGGCGTACAAAGCAAACACAAGCTGATTCCTAGATGGTTGCAGTCGCGACTCGATCGGTTTCATGCCAACGGAAACTCGCAACTGGCTGGTCAAAGCCGTTTTCGACTTTTGCGCCAGGTTCGGAATCTCCAAGTAATCCGACAACATGTAGTAGCCGTCGTAACGCAACAGTGGATTCGCATTGAACAACAACGTGCTAATCCCGCAAAGGAAAATTACGTTGAGCGCCATGTAGTGAATGGCACACGGATGCGTGTACCACCAAATGAATGTGCAAACCGAAGCCAATACCACTTCAACATACATACCTGCCGCACCAATCGCGATTCGATGCCATTTGTTAGGCAGGATCCATGAATCCGACGTGTTGCAATACATCGCTGGCATCAGGACGAGCATCATGAATCCAATTTCGTGGCACTCACCTCCAAAATGTTTGCACATCAAACCGTGCCCAAACTCGTGAATGGTTTTGGTGATGATCAAAATGCCGCCAAGAAACGCAACATTCCTGAGGTTGAAAAACTGCTCGAATTCGGGCAAGCGGTCATAGAACTCGCCCAAATTTTGCAACACCAACAACAACGCTGACATCATCAACACGAAACAGCCCGCTGTCACCCACGGCGAAAACAGCCAGCGAACTTTTGGATAAAGCCAATTTAAAAATCGCTCAGGATCGACTCCGGGGAACCGCATTGACATGACGCTCATCAAAAGGCCGATTGCTTTTTGCTTCAGCTCTTTGTTGCGAATCGTTTGCAACGGCTGAGCCTGGCCAGCGGCCTTGGATATCAACAATCCGTTTTGATGTAACGAATTAACGAGCCCCGCCACATCATCCAGCTTAAATTCATAAGCTGGAAACCGCTGATCGAGCCGGACTTTGATTTCACGGTAGCTAACTGGCTGGCTCAACATTTCGAAAATTTCGAATTCCGGTTCGAGCAGCCGAAAATATTTCATGCCAACTGGATCTTTGACGATCCAAGATCGCTCGCCTTGATAGGAGCTTTCCGAAACCACCAAATCGGAACGCCGCCGCATGGCAATCGGTCGACTTTCCGAGGGTAAATTTTGAGAATGCATTCAAGGACACAACAAAAAACGGGCAATCAATATTTATTAAGAACAACCGATCCCAGGGCAAGCAACGCCCAACGATTAGAATCAGCTAAAAAAGCGGGAACAACACCTTCTTTTGCACAAACTCCCAGAGTGGGTGAAACCAGACGTATCCGAGCGAGCGTTTGCCGCAGTGCACGTAAGCCGTCACGCCGGATTTGACTTGGCGAATATCAAACTCGCTCGCGTCAATCTTGACCTTCAACCGAACTGTCTGTCCCAGGTCCGGATGAGTCTGAGTTGCTGTTCCAACTTCTACAATCGAACCGCTAAATTTTTGATTTGGATCGGCGGCCAAAATGAAATCGACTTTTAATCCGTCCGCTTTTAATCCGTCCGCTTTTAATCCGTCCG
>CAZPTT010000018.1:1962-53196 GCA_964589435.1 uncultured Pirellulaceae bacterium | reverse complement strand
ATGAAATCGACTTTTAATCCGTCCGCTTTTAATCCGTCCGCTTTTAATCCGTCCGTATTGGCTGCCTCGGAATCCTGAAGCGTCTGGTAGGCATTCAAGAGATGGCCAACTTTGCTATCGGATAAATCAAGCTCTAGCTCCCAAGCACCGTCGACATCGGCAACTTCAAGCAACATGTCTCCGCGTGTGACGGGGCGATCTCGAAGCAGTTCTTCTACGTTCCAAGTCACCACCTGCCCGCTTCCCGGACTCTTGACTTTCAATTTTGAGAGCTTCTTTTCGACCAACTCCAATTGCAGCTTCAGGCTGGCCAACTGAGCCTTTTGGGATTGGATATTCTCTTGCCGGTTTTGTTTTTCTTCAGAGGATCGCGTGACCAGTCGAACAGCTTCGGCCGACAGGATATTCTGTTCGATTTCCTTGATCTGGCCGATCAATTCTTGATTCTGAAATTTGAAATCAAGATTATTGATAACCACCAATTGCTGGCCCGCCTCCACCGCTTCCCCATGTCGGACGAAAACTTCTTCAACCGTACCGTCGACCTCCGCAAACACATTGTTGCGAGATTGGGGAACCAACTTCCCGTCACAATTCAAGCGAAATTGGGCCGGCCAAAAGGCCAATACCAACGCCGCAAAGGCCAATCCAGCGGCGACCGCGACACTTGTTTTCAAGTTCCTAGCTGCAACCACCAGCTTCGACTTACCCAGCCATTTCCAGACTGGGTAAAACAAAAGCTGTCGATGAGAATGAGCATTTCGGTACGCATCACCAGCGTGACGTCCCAGTGTTTCGATAGCCCCGGCAACGTCTTCGCGATTCCATTCCTGTTGGCAATGCTCGACCACTAAGCCACCAATCAACCCAGATTCCATAATTGGCTCGTCTGGAGCGATTCTGGCATCTTCCGCTCGCTCGTAGATTGGAACCACAACAAGTGAACGGGTGGCCGACTCAGCGAGGTAAGCGTCGAGCGGTTCGGTTACCTGTGGCGGAAACGCTTCGCTGGAGGGGAACCAAAATGTTTTCTTTATCGGCAGAATTCGCTCGGCTAATGTTTTCAACATTTGAACGGAATTGCTGCGGCGATTGACTGACGGCTGGCCACTGATGGCCAAGATCTTCGCGACCCGACTTTTCATGCTGACGACCGAAACTCGGTCGCAATCAAGAACCTGTCGCATTTCATTGGCGACCTCGCTGGCAGTCTCGCTCAAATCCAACGAACGATGAATACGATGAACGAATTGGTCAAGTTGATTGCCGATTTCCAGTTTCTTGCTGGTTGCCTTGGATGGCAGAGAATCATTCGCTGGCATGAAGGGCGAAACATTTCCCGCATTCATGTTGTCACCTTCGAACCCGCTCCCGAGTCCGTTTTCCGGCGACACAAAAGTCCGAGCTGACTGACAGTACAGTTCCAATGACCGCAGACACTGGCGATACGTTTCTTCGGATTGACCGGGCTTCAAAAACAACTCGACCAGCTCAACATTTTGCTCGCGGCTGACGAAAGAAATCAGGATGATCGGATGATCGGATGGCTTGTTTCCGCTGTCATCTGGTTTTGGCTGAACGATCAACGATTGCGAACGCGTTGAGGCTTGCTTGATCAACGCCGCGTGCTCGGCTTCCGAAATGCCGACCTTGAAAAACTCTTCGGTTTTGGATTGAACTTGGGAAACGGCCCGGATTGGATCGGTCTTGCAATCCCAAACGATACCGCTGACGGCACCGGTTTGATCGCCGGCATACCGCAAGAAACCATCGTAAAACGAACGTCTATCTTGCGAATTTTCGCAGAGCTCACGAATTGTCTCGTCGGTTGTCATGCTCATGGCGTCTACGTCGGGTCGTGGGCGGCTCAATCGTGTTTACGATTTAAAACCAATGGAAACAATGTTTCGACTCCCTCAACTATAATCGGAATCAGCCAAATTAGGTCGAGTTTGAGCCAGCTTTCGCCGCGAACCGATTTGAATTCCCACTTGTTTGAGACTCGATGTGTCCAATTGTGACGACTAGCGGCCCCAACATTCCACCATGAAGATCAAAACAGACAAATCGCTGATTCAACATATTCAGCAACGTGTAAGCACGCTGCGAAGTGACAGCGCTGAGCAGCTAAGGCAGAAGGGCCTTGCTCTCAAGTACGACGCATCGGTGGGAAGAAAGCTTGAATCGCTAATCCCAACTGCATTTTCGCTGGTCATTGAAGCCTCCCGCCGCACGCTCGAAATGACGCCCTACGACGTTCAGATTTACGGCGCGATTCAGATTGCCCATGGACATCTGGCGGAAATGAAAACAGGCGAAGGCAAAACGTTGACAGCAACGATGCCTCTTTATCTTCATGCTCTTAGCGGACGCGGCGCCCATTTGGCGACGGTCAACGACTATTTGGCCCAGCGGGACATGGATTTGATGGGGCCGATTTTTAGACAGCTTGGTCTGAGCGTGGGTTTGATCCAAACCGACATGCAGCCGGCGGATCGGCAACTGGCCTATCGAAAAGACATCACGTACGGAACGGCCAAAGAGTTTGGGTTTGACTTCTTGAAAGATCGCTTGAAAAACCTCAACAGCGGAAAGGCAAACCAGAACAGCGACAATGTCCAGCGCGAGCTTAATTTCGTGCTTGTCGATGAAGCCGACAGTATTTTGATCGACGAAGCGCGAACGCCACTGATCATTGGGATTGTCGATTCAAGGGAAGCGCAAATCCAGCAGGACTGCTTTCGCTGGGCGGCAAACCATGCTGAACAGTTCATTGAAGGAACCGATTTCGAATTCGATCACGAGCTTCGCAAAACGGAGCTACTGCGAGCCGGTCACCAAAAAATTCGCGGACTCGGGCAAACGATATCGACACGGCTTGTTTCGATGCGGGAGATGAATCGGTATATCGAAAACGCCATCAAAGTCCGACGAGATTTTCAGCTGGATAAAAATTACGTCATCCGCGATGGCAAAATCGAGATCGTTGACGAATTCACCGGCCGAGTGGCGGAAGGACGAAAATGGCAAGAAGGAATTCATCAATCAGTTGAAGCCAAAGAGAAAGTCGAGATCACTCCCGCCACCCAGCACGGCGCTACCGTCACACTCCAATCGTTTTTTCAAAGATATCGCAAGTTCGCTGGCATGACGGGAACGGCTTGGACGAGCCGAGCGGAATTCAAAAAAGTCTACCGTAAGAAAGTCGTCCGTATCCCCACCAATAAACCGATTGACCGTCGCCCTTTGCCGACAAAGGTTTTTCTTGACTTCAAGAGCAAGATGCAAGCGATTGCCAATGAGGTTGTAGAAATGATTGAGGCGGGCAGGGCAGTTCTCGTCGGTACACGAAGTATCGAACAATCCGAATCATTGGCCCGATTGTTGACTGACCGGCGAATTAATCATCAAGTCCTCAACGCGAACAATCTGTCTCGAGAGGCTGAAATAATCGCGGGCAGCGGCCGGGCCGGTTGTGTCACAGTTGCGACCAACATGGCAGGCCGCGGCACGGACTTCCTGCTGTCCGATGAAGTTCGATCCGCAGGCGGTCTGCACGTCATCCTTAGCGAACTGCACGAGAGCCAGCGAATTGATTGGCAACTGATCGGTCGAGGGTGTCGGCAGGGCGACCCGGGCAGTTTCCGCATCTTCACCGCACTAGACGACGAATTGCTAGAAACGGGATTGGGAAGCGAAGCTGTCTCGCGTTTGGTTGCCAAATATCAAGCGATTTCCGATCAAACGATTTCTGGAACGACTGCTTCGAAACCGTTGCCTATTGACGCATTTAGGCATTTCCAAACGGCCCAGATGAAAATCGAGAAGAAGCACATGGTCGATCGGACGGTATTGCGCCGCCAAGACAAAGAAAAACACGAGCGGCAATTCGCGATGGGCTTGGATCCGTACTGTGAAGTCGTTCGGTAGTTCGAATTCGTTCGGTTTTCAAATTCGCGATGTAATTCGAAGTCGCTCTTCAGTGCTCAATTCCGCACCTGCCGCGATTCTCCATGCGCACGAAAAAAACCGCCGGAATTTCCAGCGGTTTCTTTGATTCTTTAAGCCGATTTCATGATAAACGTTGTCATGATTCGGCGAATTCAACGCAAATTGCTCAGAGAGCAATTCGGCAACTAGACAACCATGTCTTTGAGGCCTTTGAGTGCGCGAACCTTAACAACTTTGCGTGCAGGACGTGGCTTTGCCCAAACCATTTCGCCTGTACCTGGGTTGCGAACTTCTCGCTTAGGCAAAGCTGGTTTGTCTTGGACTACAATCTTGCAAAGTCCAGGAATTGTGAATTGCCCTGAAGAACCTCGCTTTGCGATGTTCTCTTCAATTTCCGAAGTCAAAGCGTCAAAGAATGCAACGACTTCTTTTTTGCTTGCTCCAGTCTTCTCAGCAATGTTGTTCAGAATGACCGATTTGGTTGGTGGTTTAGGGCCAGTCTTTTTCGCCATCGACGACGCCTCCTGTTATGTGGGGGATAGTAATTTGACTCGATAAAAAACGTGTTCCGAATCACGAGACGCGGAAATTAGACCGATTTAGCCTAATAATTCAAGGCAGTTTGATCCAAAAACGTTGCCAAACCCGCATTTTTTGGGCAAATACCCCACATTTTTTCGACATTGCCCCTCAAAAGCCCTGTTTTTTGGAACAAACGTTACGAAACACCGACGATTTTCAAACTCAAAAGCCATCGGTTAATCCGTCGTGAAAAATCGAATCATGCCGACGCATAATATTGGTTTAGCGACTTTGCAAACGATCACACCAACACACGTAAGGTGAATCACAAAGTCATTTTACCGGTATGACAGGTAGCAGAATCTAAATTCGATCGGATCCGTCATTTGTCAGTGAGTTCATTCATGTTCAGGTTATCCGTTTCTTTCGCGTGCGTTCTTCACCGTCACTTATTGTTTTCATAGTGATGCCTACCTTAATCGCCGGTAAAATGAATTGATGAATCTGAAACCAACGAAAAAGAGCACTCACTCAATCATGCAGTTCACCCAAACACCACCAACGATGAACGTGCGCTCCGAAACGTGTCTTTCGCCCACCTTCAAATTTAGGGCGTTCATATTCGTCTGCTGCATGAGCTTCTACCCGTTATTCGCAGGCCCACAACAAGTCGCCGCATGGGAGCAACCACCCACTTTCGCAACAAATGCTTCCAACGACGACCTCCGGAAAGTTCAACGAGAATACACGGACAAAATATTTCCGATGCTGGAAACGGCATGCCGCGACTGCCATTGGGGCGATTCAGCCGAAGCTGGATTTAACCTCGAGTCTTACAAGACGCTGGATCAGCTTCTTAAAGGCCGTAAGAAATGGCGAAAGGTTGAAGTCCGAGTCGCTGCCAAAGAAATGCCCCCCGAAGACTACGACCCACTGTCCGATTCTGATCACGCCGCCTTGATGACTTGGCTGGACAGTCTTCTTCACAGCGTCGACTGCACCAACATCAACCCCGGACGCGTCACGATCCGGCGTCTCAATCGAACCGAGTATCAGAATACAATCAGAGACCTTGTCGGCATCGACTACGAGCCCGCTTCTGATTTCCCCGGCGACGATGTTGGATACGGCTTCGACAACATTGCCGACGTCATTTCTTTGCCGCCCATCTTGATGGAAAAATACCTTCAAGCCGCAGAAGAGATTACAACCAAAGCGATCATCGACCCCTCGGCTCCGACTTACCGGCGCTATTTTGGTATCAAAGACATCGAAATTGGAAACGGTGCCGGCAAACGAGGTTCGAAGATCGTGATGTTCAGCAACAGCACGGCGATTTGCGAATTCCAACTTCCCGAAGGCGGCCAGTACGTGGCAAAAATCTCAGCCTACGGCGACCAAGGCGGCGGCGAACCGACCAAGATGTCAATTCAACTCGACAACAAACGAGAAGCCAAACGTTCGGTGCGGGCCGTGGAAGGAGAAGCCGAAGTTTATGAGTTCACGCTACGTGGATCGCCAGGCAAGAATCGTTTAAAAATTTCGTTTACCAACGATTCGTACGTTGCGGCCAAAGGCGGGAAGAAGGGCTATGATCGCAACCTGAACATCATGAACGTCATTGTCGAAGGCCCGTTCGGCAAGAAACCAAAAATCCATCGCAACATCATCAAGTCGGCCATTCCTAAAGACAAAAAGGGACAGGTCAAGCTCGCCCGCACAACTCTCAATCTTTTCGCATCCAAAGCGTTCCGCCGGCGCGCGACCAGTAGGGAGCTAGATCAGTTGGTCAAGTTCTTTGAAACGGCTCGATCCGAAGGCGACAATTTTGAAGTCGCACTTCGCTACCCCATGCAAGCCGTTTTGGTGTCGCCCCATTTCCTGTACAAAATTGAATCACCATTGGCGGATGGCAAAACGCGAGTCCTTGATGATTTTGAGTTGGCGACAAGCCTTTCCTATTTTCTGTGGAGTACGATGCCCGACGATGAGTTGTTTGGGATCGCTGCCAGCGGCAAACTTCGCAACGCCACAACGTATCGCAAGCAAATCAAGCGGATGCTGGCCGATAAACGCTCCGAAGCATTGATCGACAATTTCGCGGCTCAATGGCTGCACCTTCGTCATCTCGAAGACTTTCAACCGGACCCCGATCTCTTCCCGGGAGTCGACCGTGAGATGCGGATGGACATGATCAAAGAAACCAAATTGATGATCGCCGACCTAATTCGCAGAGACGCGAAAGTCACCGATTTGCTCGACGCTCAAGAGACGTTCGTTAATCAGCGATTGGCAGAGTACTACGGCATCCGAGGTGTCAAAGGCGACGACTTTCGCAAAGTCTCAACAAAGAACTCTCGCCGTGGCGGATTGATGACACACGCCAGTATTTTGACGCTGACTTCAAATCCAACGCGAACCTCGCCTGTCAAACGTGGCAAGTGGATCATGGAGAACTTATTGGGCGAAGAGCCTCCTCCACCCGATCCAGACGCAATGCAACTTGAAGACCAAGCGGAATTGACTGGAACGGTTCGCGAACGCATGGAAAAACACCGTGCCGATCCCAATTGCGCGGTCTGCCACCGAGTCATGGATGAACTTGGTTTTGCGTTGGAGAACTTCGACGCTGTTGGCAAATGGCGAGACAGTGACGAAGGACAAAGAATCGACGCTGGCGGAGAATTGCCTGACGGAACGAAGTTCATCGGTGCCAGACAATTGCAACACACGATCAACACGAAGATGCGAGAGCAGTTTCTGCGATGCCTGATCGAGAAGATGTTAATTTATGCGACAGGGCGGGGCATGGAATATTTCGATGAATGTGCCCTAGACAAAATCTTGGCCCACCTCGACCAAAATGAATACCGTTTCTCAGAATTGATTTATCGAGTCGCCACTAGCGACCCGTTCATCAAACGCCTGGGCGAATCAAATAGCGAATTTGACTCCGAACAAATCGGCAGCGAGTAGTATTTCATCCACCCACTCACCCACCCACCCACTGAGCTTGACCGCAACACCGTTCAATGAAAAAGGACTTCAGAGGTTTTTTGTCTTAGCGGAAAACCGCAAATTCATTGTGATCAATCCACTCTCTGGCGAGCGTGGCTACGTCCATTGAATTGAACGACATTGAGTTTAACCGTTAGCCGCAGGCATGCACGTTTCGAATCGAAAAATCCTGACCAACGAAGCCAGCCACTCGCCACACTAACAACTTCCCAACCCGAGTACCAATCATGCCAAGTCCAAAACTATCACGCCGAACTGTCCTGCGAGGACTCGGAACCGCTATTGGCTTACCGATGCTTGAGGCCATGATGCCGGCCGCACCACTGATTGCCAATGTCGTTCGCAATCCAGCCGCGGTAGCTCCTCCCGTCAGGATGGCGTTTCTGTACGTTCCCAACGGCATGCACATGGCTGACTGGAAACCACGTACCAAAGACGGCAACAGCGAACGCGACTTCGAATTGCAATCGATCATGAAGCCGATTGCTGGCTTCCGCGAGAAAATGAATGTTCTCGGCGGCCTTTCGCTACGAAACGCGCAAGCACTTGGCGATGGCGGAGGCGATCATGCCAGAAGTGTTGCGTCTTTCTTGACCGGTGCCCACCCGCGCAAAACAGATGGCTCGGATATTCAAAATGGCATTTCTGTCGACCAAGTCGCTGCCGAGCAAATTGGCCATCAAACGAAACTTAAGTCCTTAGAGCTGGGTACCGAAACCAGCTCAGTCGGCGGGCGTTGCGACAGCGGGTACAGCTGCCTTTATACTTCTAACATTTCATGGCGTACGAAAACTTCACCACTTCCAAAAGAAATCAATCCCGCCGCAGTCTTTGAGCGCCTGTTCGGTTCATCGAATCAGTTCGAGTCGAAAAAGTCTTTGGCGAAGCGTGAACAGCGACGCAAAAGCATTCTCGATTTTGTCGGTGGCGAAGCGAAAGCGATCAGCGACCGCTTGGGCGCTCACGACCGGCGAAAGTTGGACGAATATCTCTACGCGGTTCGCGACATCGAACGACGTTTACATTCGACAGACAAGCTTGAACAGCTCGAGGAAGGTATCGAAGACTATCCTCGCCCGATCGGTGTCCCGCAAAAATATGGCGAGCACGTAAAACTCCTGATGGACATGATGGTGTTGGCTTTTCAAACGGACACGACGCGAATCTGCAGCTTCATGTACGCCAACGCCGGGAGTAATCGCAGCTATAGAAACCTCGCCGTCCCAGACGGCCATCACAACATTTCTCACCACGGCGGTTCGGCCGATAAGCAACGCATGATCAGCAAAATCAATCAGTACCACATGAGCCTTGCCAATCATTTCCTGACGCGGCTGGATGGAATCAAAGAAGGCGATCGAACATTGCTGGACAACAGCATGGTGGTCTATGGAAGCGGCATTGCAGACGGGAATTCACATTTTCACGGCGACTTGCCAATCGCGATGTTCGGCAGCGGAGGCGGTACGATCAAGACTGGCCGCTACATTCAGTCACCTGATAAAACACCATTGACGAATCTTTATTGTTCTATGCTCCAACGTGTCGGAGCCAAGGTCGATCAATTTTCAGATTCGACCGGTTGGATGGAAGAATTGAAGGGTTAACTTTGCTGGTTCGAACTCAACTAAAATGCCTCTCCGCCCTCTCAATCGCCGCTAAGACTCCGACATGACGTCACCTGAAAACAATGATTCGCTCTGGATGGCTCAAGCCTTAGTCTTGGCAATGCATGGTCAAGGCTTGGTTGAACCCAATCCGATGGTGGGATGCGTGCTGGTTAAAGACGGAGAGATGGTCGGGGAAGGCTATCACCAGAAATTCGGCGCGTCTCACGCGGAAGTCAACGCGATCATTACCGCAGGCGAGAACACCGCTGGCTCGACGGCCTATGTGACTTTGGAACCCTGTTCTCACCACGGCAAGACGCCTCCATGTTGCGATGCTTTGATCGCTGCCAAGGTCTCCCGAGTCGTGATCGCGTCGCGAGATCCGAATCCGAAAGTCAGCGGAGAAGGAATTCGCCGCTTGCGACAGGCCGGCATTCAGGTATCCGAAGGGATACTGGAAATGCGATCCCGCCACATTTTGGCTCCCTACTTGAAGCTTACCAACACAAAAACTCCATGGATGATTGCCAAGTGGGCGATGACGCTCGACGGCAAAATCGCCACCGCGAACGGCAGCAGCCAGTGGATCACCAACGAAGAATCACGGGCGATCGTTCATCAAATTCGAGGCCGCGTTGATGCGATCATGGTCGGTTCAGGAACGGCCACTACGGATGACCCGATGCTAAATGCCCGGCCAACTGGCCTGCGAGTCGCGACGCGGGTTGTTGTTGATTCGACCGCCAAACTTTCGGTTGATTCGCAGCTTTGCAAAACCGCTCACGAATTCCCCACGCTGATTGCGACCGGCCCAGATTTTGACATTGAGAATGCCAGTCGATTGCTGGCCGCCGGCTGCGAAATTTGGACAGGGCGTGAAACGGATCCCAATCTTCGACTCGAGGAATTACTCACAGAACTGGGCTCGCGCGAAATGACCAATGTCTTGGTCGAAGGCGGCGGGAAACTTTTTGGCTCGTTGGGTGACCTTGATCAAATCGACGAAGTTCATGCAATGATTGGACCGAAAATTGTTGGGGGAAAAAACTCACCGACTCCCATGGCCGGCCTGGGCAGAGAACTGATGCCCGAGGCATTGAAAATCGATATCGAATCCGTCAAGCAGCTTGGTGATGATGTCTACATCGTTGGTCGGAAACAAGCGTCGGTCGATTTCGATTGAGTACGACATCTCCGCCGTGCTCGTTTTCAATGCGTTTTTTTAGGGCACTATTTCTACTCGCTTAAAAGCGTTTAACCGTTGGCCGCAGGCGCACGTGTTTCAGCAATTTACACAGTTACGCCTTCGGCTAACCGTTGCACGAAAACACGAACGAAAACGGCCTGTCCCAGCGAAAACGTTTGATTCCAAAGAGCCTATCGAACATCTTTCCATAACTCCGACGAGTCATACCCATCACGAATTCGCCACTCTCGCAAAATGGCCAACAGTTCCTGCTGCTTGGCATCATGTTCTGGCTGGCCCCAAAGATTATTAACTTCATGTGGATCGTTTTTCAAATCGAACAACTGGCCCCATGATTCTTCCAGGAAATGAACCAGCTTCCAATCTTCGGTTCGCACCATCGTCATGAAATCTGTTTCGGTCAACGTGCCATCACGAGCCTGCTCCGCAAACACAGCAGTGCGGAAGCATTTGTCTTGATCGGGCGCATTCTCGAGAACCGGCAACAGAGACTTCGCCGCCATCGGATAATCGACTTTGGCTCCCGCCAAATCCAAAATCGTTGGCCCAAGGTCGAACTGCTGACAGAGACCTGAAATTCGCCGGCCACCTTCAAACCGACCAGGCGCCCAAACGATCGTCGGCATCTTTGTGATGATATCGTACATCGTCCATTTCTGACTGTGCCCATGGTCGGTCAAACAATCGCCATGATCGGATGTAAAAATCACAATCGAGTTTTCGGCGTAACCAGTCTCCTCCAGCGTCGTCAAAATCTCGCCAATCTTCTCATCGATCATTGTCACGTTGGCGAGGTAATACGCGCGCTGGCGATGCCGCTGTTCATCGGTCGGCTCAAGCAGAAAATGGACTGAATCATGATCCACATCGCGATTGTGCTTACGCATCTCTTTCAACGGAAAAGGCTGAGCGTCAAGTTCCTCTTGAGACACCGGCAAGATGTTGAGGTCTTTTTTCGCAAGGTAAGGCTCAGCATATCGTGGAAGTGGATCATACGGAGGATGCGGCCCCGGAAAACCGATCTCTAAAAACAAAGGCTCGGTGACTGGATAGTTTTTCAGCCACCACGTCGCCAAGTCTCCCACAAAATTATCGGGATGCATATCTTCATCCAACAACCAATCGAATGCCCCAAGGCTACTCTGATAATCATCTAGCTTCCGGTAAAGATCACGTTGCTGTTTGACCAGCCCGCGGGCACGAAGGGCTTTGTCCCACTCGTCGAAGTACCAACGAGCCTCAAGATAGCGATCCTTGTTTTCAACGACATAACGTTGATCAAACCCCATAGGCGTACCGTGAGGCCACGTATGCATTTTGCCAACATTGACCGTGTGGTAGCCAGCCTTTTGCAAATCAGTTGTCCAGCCTTTGGTCCAGTTATCAGCGTTACGAAGGATCCCGGTGGTATGTGGATAGTGGCCTGTGAACAGGCTTGCTCGCGCCGGTGCACATGACGCAGCGGTGATAAAACAATTCTCAAACACGACGCCCTCGCGCACCATCCTGTCGAGGTTCGGCGTATCCATGTAGTCAAAACCCAACTCGGCAATCGTGTCGAAACGCTGCTGGTCGGTAATGATGAAGATTATGTTGGGTTGCATAGAAAATTGAATCTTAAAAATCGAACTAGGAGATTGCGTAGGCGATTGAAAAACTACGATGAGTAAGTTCCGCTAAGGCAACGGAACTGTAAACAACTGAGTAAAAACCAACTCCAATCCAAGCGAAAACAAGAGTCCAAGCTGGCCAATCGAGAAAAGCCATTTCTTATCCCAACTCGAAATCGTTGCACCGACCAGGAAAATCGAAACGGTCGTTGAAATGACAAAAGGTACTCCCAATTGGAGCAGTAGAACATAACCACACAGTAGCGTGATGCATACGAAACCGACCGAGTTCATTTTAGTGGGCGACAACGAATCCGCAGATCCATTGAGTTCTCTATCGGCAACATGGCCGCCCGATTGAAACGTCTGGGCCAACACAAGAATTCCCAGCAAGCTCACGATTCCGATCACCCAAGCCGGAAAATTCGGCAGTTTAGCGTCGGCTTGAATCGCAATTCCGTCAAAAGCGTTGACGCGACTTGCGAGATGTTCATCTAACTCAGCGCCACGACGAAAGGTGGGTGGGATCGAAAGCCGTTTCAATTCTGCCAAAACATCCGGATCACTCATGGCGGTTTCAAATGCGTCGGCCAAAACGTTGACGACTTCGTCCGGCGTATTCTTGGGAGCCCAAAAGTAAAACGCATTTTCCGCATTCGTCTTGAGACCTTGCTCCGTTGAAGTTGCCACTTCCGGGATGTCGGGATGCCGCTCCCTGCTAAAATTCGCGATTGCTTTGATGTTATCTGAAAGCGGCGCATCCGCAGATTTACGGCTTGCCATGAATTCATCCACCGAAAAGATCCCTGCCTCCAGCTTATTGCCAAGAATATAGGACAGTCGTTTCGAGCCATCGGCTGGGACAAAATTAAATTCTGCCCCGGGATATTCAGCCAACATTTGCTTGCAGATAAACCACGCAGGCGAACCTTCGTTGGCTCCAATTCGAATTTCATTCGATTCATTCTGAGCCGCTTCCAACAGATCAATCAAACTCTCATACTTGGAATCCGCCCGCGCGATCATCAACAGAATTTTGGCTCCCGCCTGGGCAACGGGCTCGAACGCCTCCGCACCATACGGGACGGTTCCTGCCAATTTAGTCGCGATGATGCCCTCGTGGTGACACAGCAAACGGTAGCCGTCAGGCCGAGCATCCTTAATCACGCGACTTCCGATCGTTGCCGAACCGCCTGGACGATTGACAATAACCATCGGCACGTTCAGCGTTTCGTTTTTCGCAAGCGATTTTTGAAAGATACGAGCGAATGTATCGGATCCACCACCGGCCTGATACGGCACGACGATTTGTATGGGTTGATTCGGGAATCTTTCGTTGCTCGAACCCGAGTTCGCCAAGTAGATTTTCCAGCCGACCAGCAACACAATAATTACAGTTAAAATATGCTTAGTCATGGATCGCACCTCCTTCGCTGATCTCCTCCGAGGCACTTCTGGCCCGAGCCCCTCGAATCAAAGGCACGGCTAGCAAAACGATCGCGACTACTAAAAACAACAGTGATTTTGGCTCGGTTAAAACGGGCAGCCAATTCCCACCGGTCGACAACAAACCGGCTGACAAATTTTCTTCCGCGATTGGCCCTAACACAAACCCGATCACAAACGGAGCCAATGGAATCTTCTTCGACTCCAAAAAGAACCCGAGCAGTCCAAAACCGATCATCACCCACACATCAAACAGGCGATTGGAAAGTGCATAGCTGCCAACGACACAGAATGCCAGAATCACCGGTAACAAAAATGGTCGCGGCACCCTTGTCAGTTTCGCAAGCCATCGCATCGAGCCAAACATGACAAACCCCATCACGAGATTGGCCAGCAAACAGGCAAAAATAATGGTGTAGACAAGCGTTGGATCCGTTTCAAACAGCCTCGGCCCAGGTTGAAACCCATGAATCACCAACGCTCCGAGCAGAACAGCCTCGACCACAGATCCAGGAATCCCCATCGCGACCAACGGAATCAATGCACCACCGACAGTCGCGTTGTTGGCGGCCTCGGCAGCGACAATTCCCTCTTCACATCCCTCTCCAAATTTAGCAGGAGTTTTCGAACTGGCTCGCGCGACCGAGTAGGCCGTCACCGAGCCGATGTTAGCTCCAATGCCTGGCAACAAACCAATCCACGTTCCGACGATTGAGGAGCGAACTAAGTTGACACCGTGCTTGAGTAAGTCGCTCCACCGAATTGCCGCACCTGCGGTCTCGATCGTCTTCGTTTCCGAGGCTTTCCCAGCGTTGACAATGTCCGCCAAAATCTGATTGACGGCAAACATTCCAATCAGCACCGGCAACAACTGAAACCCATCATTGAGCTCGGTGAATCCAAACGTCAGCCGAGCCTGGCCGGTGGCCATGGAGATTCCAGGCATGGCAAACAAAATGCCGAGAAAGCCAGCGAAGAGCGATCGCGAAACTGAACGACCACCGATCGTGGCGATCATTACCAGTGCCATCATTACCAGCGAGAAATAGTCAAACGGCCCAAACTCTTTCGAGAATTTCGCAATCGGCTGAGCCAACAAAAACAAGAAGCACCAAGAAATCAGCCCACCAACCAAAGACGACATGACTCCCAAGCCAAGGGCGCGCTCGGGTTGCCCGCTTCGTGCCAACGGGTACCCGTCAAACGTCGTTACGATCGAAGCCGGAGTTCCCGGCATCCGCAGCAAAGTCGCGCTGATCATACCTCCACTAATTGCACCCACGTAAATACTGATCAACAACGTCATCGCGAGCTGCGGATCGGCTCCGTAGGTCAACGGCAACGTCAACGCAATCAACATCGTCCCCGTCAGGCCGGGGATCGCGCCCACGAAAACGCCCAATGACGTTCCAAACACAATAAGGAACAATCCGGTGGGCGTGAAAAGTAGTTGGAGTGCTTCTACCATGGATTGGCTTCGCAGGTTTCAATGTTTCTACGACGTTGGGATTTCAAAAAACAATTCAGTGGTCGACGGTGATCGATTCCGCATACGCCAACTCGCCCGTTCGTCCATCGAAGTACTGAAAAATCACCTGCGGATGCGGATAGGCAACCAAACGCTTGCCACCCAATTTCTGCGGCATGTTGAACACATTGTTGACTTGAACGACACAGTAATGGGGATAAAGTCTTTCCAGCCGATCCAAATCCGGCAGGATGTAGCTGCTCCAGCGAATGTCGCACTCGCGCGGGCCAAACTTAAACTTGCCCGTCGCCGGCCGATCCATTTCGTCATTCTTCGGAACGTGATTCACACTGTTATGCGGGCCGCAACAAAACTCCCAAACATTATCCGTGACCTTGATTGCGAAACTGTTGTGTAAGTCACCGGTCATGACAAACACCTTCTTGCCGATTTTGTCCCATTCGTTGATCAAGAGCTCACGTTCGTCAAAAAACGCAGTCCAAGCTTCTTCCTTGTTACCAGCAGCTTCAAAACCTCCGGCACCGCTGTGAGGAATCATGAATGGCACTGTCGAAATCACGAAAAAGAAATCGGCATCGCTTTCCTTCATCGACTTCAGTAACCAATCGCGTTGCGGACCGCCTAGCATTGAGATGCCTTTTTTATCTCGCTCAGTAACATCATGCATATCACGGTCGCCCCGCGTATCCAACAGGAAATACTCACAGTTGGCGACACGAAAACTGGCATAAGATCGTCGGCCAATCGAGTAACTAACTTCGTCCGTCACCTTCGCCGGCATGTGCAACTGCAACCTGTGTTTATCAACGACTTTAACAATGTCGTAAACATAAGAGTTCTTATGGCCGTCATCGTTATCAAACTTCATGTCATTGACGCCCGCTTGCTCAGTTCCCCAATGAACATGCAAATTCAACATTTTGTCGAGAGGAACGCGGCTGAAATCAGCGGACGGATCGACCAGCAAATCCGATCCGGCGACCATTTTCGCTCGGCCGAAATGGACTCGTTCTTTGTGGACGGTTGGATTCGCCCAACCTAGATAATTAAACCAAGCGTAAGTCCCGATATCACGGAACACAGTACGCCGGTGCCGCTTACCCGCCGTCGCGGCGCCCCAAATATCATTGACTAGCTCGTGATCATCAAACGTGAAATACGATGGAACGTTGCGATGCCATTGCGCGAGCGCAGAATTGCGTGACAAGTACAACTTGTAATTTTCCCAAACGCCAACCAACGTTGGCATGACCTTTACATTTCGAGGAACGGATTCAAGGCCTTGAATCAATCGCCATGCTTCAACTGGAAACTCACGAAGTTCTTCATAAAGCCAATCACCATTCATAATATGAAAGTGAACTTTGTCAGCCCAATCACGATTCAGATTCTCGTAAGTGGGCGAACGATGACCGATTCCATGAAGTGGGTTCTGGTTTGCACATGAACCAATTTCAAACCGAAAATTAAAAAGCCCTTTCGGATTGTGTTCAGCATTTCGAGATTCGTTTGCACTTGGCAAAGTTCGAAACGAACCCGGCAATCCATGCGGCCGCTCGTTCACCCAGACCTGGTAGTGGTATCGGGTGTCAGCTTTGAGCCCAGTCAGTTCGACGGTGCCCGTGCAATCGTCTTCAATTCGAGTCATTGCAAACGCGCTCGTTTCGGTCAGTTTGTCAGACGCAAGCCCGAACTTTACTTGAAACTTGCCCGCGTCCGATGTTCGCCCCCAAACCGTCATTGAGTGGGCCGTCGGATTTCCCAACATCGGGCCATGTGTCAAACGAATTGGATCGCGATCGTAGCTTACTGCTGGCGAACCCCATTCAAGTGGTAGCACTAACGCGATCAAGAGAAAACACTCGGCCAATACATTCATAATTCTGTCGCTGTCGAATCAGTTGGTGACATTGTTTTTTGTGTCAATGTTTGAGCCAAAACTCTTACGCTGGCACGACTCACTCTAACTCGCAAAAATGTCGCCGGGAAGATGACGAATTTTCAATGCACAAGTGGATCATGCGGGCCAACGCGGCTAAACTGATTGCTCAGACTATTTGAAACCATGGGCCATACTGATGCTGAACAAGATTCGATTACTTTTGCTGTTTCTTCTACTGGCTCTAATGCCAACCGGAAAACTGGTCAAAGCCGAAGAACCGAAAACCAACGTCGTTTTCATTTTGGCCGACGACCTGGGTTGGCGAGACTTGAGCAACGAAGGCAGCACTTTTTACGAAAGCCCTCATATCGACCGAATCGCCAACGAAGGCATGAAGTTCACTCAAGGCTACGCGGCGTGCCAAGTCTGCAGTCCTTCGCGTGCCAGTTTGATGACCGGTAAGTATCCGGCTCGGCTGAACATTACGGACTGGATCGGCGCGGCGATGGGGGAAGAGTGGAAGCGCAACACAAAATTATTGCCCGCCACTTACGAGCACAAACTTCCGCTTTCAGAAACGACAATGGCCGAAGCGTTCTTGGAGGCCGGTTATCGGACTTATTTTGCAGGCAAGTGGCATTTGGGCAACGAAGGATCTTATCCGGAAGATCATGGCTTCGAGTTCAATGTCGGTGGACACGAAAAAGGCTCACCGCCGGGAGGCTACTTTTCGCCTTACAACAATCCACGTATGGAAAGTGGCCCGCTTGGTGAATTGCTTCCACTGCGACTTGGCCGCGAAACTGCTGATTGGATTGAGCAGCACAAAGACGAACCGTTTTTTGCTTACTTGAGTTTCTATTCCGTGCATGGCCCCATCCAATCAACTCAGGAGCTGTGGAAGAAGTATCGAGACAAAGCCGCGAAACTGAAGGCTCCCGAAAACCGATTTCTCATCGACCGCACATCGCCCGTTCGCCAAGTCCAAGACAATCCTCTCTATGCGGGCATGGTCGAATCCATGGACGATGCCGTCGGAATGGTTTTAGCCAAACTCGAAGAACACGGCTTGATGGAGAAGACGGTGATCGTCTTTACATCGGACAACGGTGGCGTGTCGGCGGGAGATAGCAAAGCAACCTCCAACCTTCCACTACGCGGCGGCAAAGGTCGACAATGGGAAGGCGGCATTCGAGAACCGTTTTACATCAAGTGGCCCGGTCAGAAATCAGGAACATGTGATACCCTGGCGATTGGGACGGACTTCTACCCAACGCTGCTTGATATTTGCGGACTGCCAGCGAAACCAGATCAGCATATCGACGGCCAAAGCCTTGTTCCGCTTTTCCAGGACGCTCCGAATTCAGATGCGGTCAAGCAACTTTCCGATCGTCGCTTGTTTTGGCACTATCCGCATTACGGCAACCAAGGCGGCGACCCTTCGTCAATCATTCGGCATGGCGATTGGAAATTGATTTCTTACCACGAAGACAACTCCATCGAACTTTACAATGTCAAGCAAGACGTTGGAGAACAAACCAACGTTGCTGGTGACCATCCGGAAATCTTGGGCACCATGAAAACGGAACTGGATCGTTGGCTGCAGGAAACGGAAGCCCGCTTCCCGATCAACAACGAAAATTTCAGTGATGAAGATTTCGCGAAACAAAAAATTCGCATACGTGAAAAGGACAAACCCAAGCTGGAACGCGAGCACGCCAACTTTTTGAACGACGACTACGTTCCCAAGCAAGGATGGTGGGAAGAAACTGGAAAGTAACCAGGCCATCCCGACATCACACCGAACAGCAATCAACTTTCGATTCAGGACATTTACATGCGAGCCCTAAACTTACTATTTGCATTTCTCTTCATTGCAATTTTTTCAATCGAAACGACATCCGCTCAAGAAGACGGATTCAAACCGATCTTCGATGGCAAAACGCTTGATGGTTGGAAAGGACTCGACGGCTATTGGTCGGTTGAGGATGAAACGATTGTCGGCCAAACAACCGCTGAGAACCCGCTCAAAGACAACACGTTCCTGATCTGGCAGGGCGGCGAACTGAAAGACTTCGAATTGCGATTTAAGTTTCGCATTTCCAACACAGAAGGAGCCAACAGCGGTGTCCAGTTTCGCTGCACTCAAGAACCGGACGGACACATGATCGGCTACCAAGCAGACATCGACAGTGCCGGTTCGTGGCTGGGCTGCTTGTACGACGAAAAGACGGGCAGGAAATTGATTTGTGATCGAGGCCAAAAAGTCGTCATCAACAAATCGGGCGAACGCTCCAAAGAAACGGTTGGCAACAAGGAGGAGATCTTCGAACAGATCGACCTGGCAGTCTTCAACGATTACGTTATCTCTGCAGTTGGAAATCGCATCACTTTGACAGTGAACGGAATCCGAACAGTTGACCTGACTGACAACGAAGAGGGTGAGTTTGACTTAAGCGGCCTGCTCGGGCTGCAACTTCACACCGGCCCACCCATGAAGGTCGAATTCAAAGAACTACGTTTAAAAGAAATCAACTCGGAGAAAACTAGCCCGCCTGCCACGTCGAGCAAGGGCGTCGCTGACAACTCAGACTTTGAAGCCCTCTTCGACGGCAAGTCGCTAGACGGCTGGAGCGGGGACGAAAAACTGTGGAGTGTTGTCGACGGCGCGATCGTCGGTACGACGACAGCAGAGACGAAGTTGAAAGCAAATCAGTTTCTCGTTTGGGACGGAGGGGAAGTCGATGATTTCGTGCTGAAGACGAAGTTTCGGGTTTCTGGGACTCCGCGAGCCAATAGTGGAATCCAGTTTCGAAGCACACAGCATGAAGACGGTCATTTGAGCGGCTACCAAGCCGACATCGATCGCTCTGGCAAATACATTGGCATCACGTACTCCGAGAAAACAGGCCGGGGGATTTTGTGCCAACGAGGAGAAAGAACAACGATCCGCAGCAAGAAGGATCGCGACATCGAAAAGGTTACCGATCCAGCCGAACTACTGAAGAAAATCGACATGGACGGTTGGAACGAAATGGAAGTTCACGCGGTCGGCAACCGGATGACAGTAAAAATCAATGGGCATGTCACTTCCGAAGTCATCGATGAAGAAGCTGAACAGTTCGCCGCCAAAGGCGTGGTTGGCTTGCAAATCCATGTCGGCCCGCCGATGAAGATCGAATTCAAAGACATCCTGCTTAAGCGGCTGAAGTAGCCGGCAGGAACCCTAATTGATTGTCGCGCGACGACAAAAAACGCGTAAGCCAACAAGGAAGTGCATGGATGCCTGCCAATGACTAACGCAAAATTTCGCAAAATTTGAACGGGCTACTTTTTACAACCGCTTGGGCGGTCATCCAACTGATTTGTTAAGCTTTATGGCTTGAATGGCTTGGGCATTGGCAAGCCCACCGTTAGCCCGCCAAGAACACAAATTTGGCTGTACTTTTTCTGTTTTTGGGCAACAATCTTCGAGCCGAACTTGCTCGGAGTGCGTAAAGTCCAGAGCATCCATTTCACTTTTTGAGTTTGATCATGATTCGCGACGAATTCCCAGACCACGGCGTACAGAACTGCTTGGCGAGTACCACCATTCGGTTTCGTACCCGACTGTTCGCGTTCTTGATTTGCGTAACTTTGGTTTCAGCTGGAACATCGCTTCAAGCACAATCATTTGGGCATTCAGATGGCCCGCAGCCTGACGATGCCCCCGTCGTCGAGCCGATTTCACTCTCGGAAATACTCTCGAGCGATGCCGGAAAAATCAACTTTGATCAAGTCAAACGAGCCCTGCAGTTGGTTGCAAACCAGATTAACGCCCTACAAAGAGAATTGGCAACGAACAATCCGAAAACAAGCTGCCAGCCACCTCGTGCCGTCGCAAAAAACGCACGCCTGCAACCAACTGATGAAGGTGTTTACGCCGGGAAATTCTATCCGCCGGGCCAGCCGTCAAAACGGTAGCGATAAACGAGTGTCGGAAACTCGCGTTTTCACTTCGATTCCATCTTACTATCGCCCGCTTTCTGCTCGCGCATCTTGTACGTTTCAATGAGCGACTTGATGCTCATGTACTGCGACTTCCAAGCATCAGGGCTGTACCCTCCTGACAGCGTCAGCACGACCGGCACATTTCGATCGCGACAAGCCTTAACGATCATCGCATCTCGCTTGACGATTCCTTCGGGAGTCATCTCCAGCGATGCCAGCGGATCTCCTGAGAGTGTGTCGCAGCCCCCAACAATGAAGCAGATATCGGGAGCACTTTCGGTGAATAGATCTGCGAGATATTCCTCCAAAACCTCAAGATATTCTTCGTCTTGCATGCCGCCGTCGAGTTCAACATCGAGGTCACTCTCGGCTTTGGGAATCGGGTAAATATTACCTTGATGCATCGAAAACGTCAGTGTTGTCTCATCGTTGGCGAGGCAAACCGCCGTACCATTCCCTTGATGGACATCAACATCGATGACGAGGGCTTTCTTGATCAAGCCTTCTTTCTGCATTTTTCGAATTGCGATCGGAACGTCAGCGTAGAGGCAAAAGCCTTCTCCTTTTCTTGGTTTTGCATGGTGGTAGCCACCGCCAATGTTGATGCCGATTCCGCACTTCAACGATTCCCGAGCGGCCAACAACGTTCCGCCACTGGCACGCAGAAACGGATTCAGCACAGCTGTTTCGAGGGAAACTGGAGCAAACGCGAGAACGGGAGCTTCCAAATAGGCGGCGATCTTCTTGCGATCCTTAAGGTCGTCCAGGTATTGCTTGGTGTGAATGAGTTCCAAATCTTCGACCGTTAGCGGGCTTGGCTTCAAAGTTTTTTCATCAGTGACCAAACCGTCTGCCACCAATTGCTTGTGAATTTTCTGATACTTCTTGATGTCAAACGGGTGCATTTTTTCGAGGCCGCCAAGATTGATCAAGTAACCGGGCGAGTAAACCAGGCTGATCGTAAACGGGAGCCTCTTCGTGTCTTCTGTTTGCAGTTCCTGATTGGACGCATTGGTCGAACCCGTCAGCGGCGTAACGGGCTTAATGGCTTGGCTCTGACCAGGCTCCTTGTCCGATTCGGCAGCGGCGTCTTTGCTCGATTGCGATGCTTCTTTTTCTTGGCTTGACGTCATGACTTCCGGCGAAATCGGGTAGTCACGTTGGGACAAATTGAGATAGACGACCCAAACCGCGAACAAACCGACCAACATTGAGCAAACAAACAACACTGGCTTTCCAAATAGAGAAGGCTGAGACCGAGGTAGACTAACATTTGCTGAGGCAAAGCCGGGCTCATGGTCAACCGGCTCGCCGTCAGTCCTTTTTAACTGAATCATAAATCCACTCTCCACAGAATAGGAAGCACCAAACTTCACGTCATCTAGTCGGCTGAATTGAGTATTTCAAAAGGTCGATCTTGAACAATCAAATACCAACCGCAGTTTGTCGCACCAAACTTGCGTGAGTTGATAAAAATTGGCTGTGTAAACGCCAACCACTTCCCCGCAAAGGCTCCTTTGTTGGGATCACAGTAGTCTTCAAGCAAACGCGGATCTCGATCCGACGATTTCAGGTCCGATTCAACATTCGCCTCTCTCCTGGATTCTTCTTGGGATGCAAAGGCCGGAGAAATTAACTGAGCCAGCAACTCCTTGTCACACTCAACATAGTTATTGATTGGGGATGAATCACGAGGTGATTCTCGTGCATCTTGCCAGCCAGTATGATCGACGAGTGCTCCAGAAAGCTCTCCACGACTTTCGACCAACGAAACGTACCGCTCACCCGTCGCACTACGCATCCGCTTAAGCGGTTGCAACATTCCAGCCCGCAAAGTTAAACCGACAACTCCGACGACGACTTGATCTTTGTTTTTAATTGGCGTCGAAAGGCTATACAGTCGCTGTTGATTCTTAGTTTGCACCGCCTTGTCGTCTCCAGACGCCACGCTCCCAACTGAGCGACCAACTGAGCGAACACTTGGCAAAGCATCGAACACAGGACTGAGATAAGTTTGCTTGATTGGCGTTGGTAAATCATTGCCATGTAACAACCCATACTCCGTCGCGTCCAAGTTTGTTTCACCACCATGAAAGTAGGGACGGGTCCAACGGGGCTGGTTGTTCGCAACCACGGATGTATTGTCAGAAGAACGAGCCAACAAATTGCCTCTTGAATCCAAAACGAACCAAGACATCACCGCATCGTCTTCGAAGTCGGCAACTCGAGCCGCTTCCAAAATCGCTTCAATTGCAACACGATTCTCGAAAGGCGTCTCAGCGTCGACCGAGTCCAGCATTTTGGGCATCGAAGCAACTTCTTCCAACGCCAGTATTTTTGACTCAAGGTTCGACGCGATGGATTGCGACATAACTTCACAAGTCATTCTCAGATTGTCGGTTTGACTTCGGTTCGCAAGCTGCAACGCGTGTTCCGCATCCCCTTGCAACCGAATCTGGTTATTTGTCGAAACAAAAAACAGCAAAGCGCCGACAAGTGCAGCAAGACAAACCGCGACCAAACCCGCCGCCAAACTCCAAGCCCATTCTTGATGGTTGCGACTCCAGCGCTGAAGCTTCTCTTTCGCCGTATATTCATGCGCAACAACTCGCCCACCGGCCAACCAATTTTCAATATCGTCGGCAAGATCGCTGGCCGTTTCGTATCGCTCTGGCGGATTGTTGGCCATTGCCTTTACACAAATCGACTGCAAGTCGGGAGCGATGTCGGCAACGATTTTTCGCGGCAGGACAAAATCACCATCAACAATTCGCTTGCGAACTTCTCGCGCCGAATCGCCACCAAACGCCAATTCGCCAGTTAACAATTTGTACATCGTGACGCCGAGCGAAAAAACATCTGATGACGGCATGATCTGTTCGCGACCCGAGACCTGTTCGGGGCTCATATAGACGGGCGTCCCCTCTCCCATGTCGGCTTCGATTGTCTTTGCAAGCATTGGCCGTAACGTCGTTTCGCCGGAAACCCGAAACTTGGAATCGCGATCAATCGGAAGAGCCAAACCCCAGTCAACCACCAGAGTCTCGCCATATTTCCCGAGCATTACATTTTGCGGCTTAATGTCACGATGCACGATCCCGCGAGTATGTGCGTAGGCAATCGTTCGACAAACGGAAACAAAGTGGGCGAGCATTTTCCGCAGTTCCAACTTGCACTTTTCCGGTTCGACGTGCCCGCACAATTGATGAAAGGATGTAATGGCATCATCAAGAGAATCGCCTCGGATAAATCGCATCGAATAGAACGGCTGGCCATTTTCGGTGTGACCAAGTGCGTAAACCGGTACGACTCCTGGATGATCCAGCCGCCCCGTGATTTCGGCCTCCTGTTGAAACCGGTTGGTGATATTCTCGTTGCGTGCGTGGCGAGGCTGGATAAACTTGATCGCCACATCTCGATTCAAATTCATGTCGACGGCCCGATAGACCAGCCCGATCCCACCGCGTTCGTGGAGTTGCAAGTCGACAAACGAAGAATCGAATTTGACGGAGGACGGAACCCTATCGAAGCTTCCTGGTAAACCGATCCCCAGCGACGCCGGATTGGCTCGCCCGGGCTTTGGTCGCTCCGGAGCGATCATGTGGTCGCTGTGCAGATAAGCGTTGACCTTTTCGATCGCGGCAATTTTGGCTTCCAGAGGTTTGAGCAAATCGGGAAATGGCTCACAAAGCTCCTGAACTGATATCTCCGTTCCACTTTCGCGAGCATCTTCCCACTGATCGAGCAACTGTTCTAGTTTCGATTCTGTTGAATCAAGCGATTCCTTTTTGGGTTCGACGCCCTTCCGACCGAGTTCATCAGAATTTGAATTGGTTAGATCAGATGTCAACGTGTCGCCCTAAAAGATCCCGGGAAGTTGCCCGTCAAAAATTTCATGAAGCGTCAATTTAGCAGATCGCCAGTACCGTTTCACCGTCCGCACGCTAACCCCCATCATTTGAGCGGCTTCCTCTTGAGCCAACCCGTGGTAAAGCAGTAGCTCGACGGCTTCCCGTTGTTCATCGGGAAGATTACCAATCTGCACATGAAAGTCGCTCCACTCTTTCAATTCACTGGCATCCTCCGTCGGCTCAACCGCGTCATAAGCGGCGTGTGGAGATGCGGTGTCTGGCGAACCAGCCATTTGGGTCGCATGATTACCACCCATTCCTTGCGGCCCCCCGTAGTGACGAGCGAGGTCAATCAGTTCGCGACGAACTTGCATCGCCGCCAAACGAAAAAAATGGCGAGCATCGTTGGGCCGGACTTCTTCAAGTGACTTAAACAAACGCAGTGCTGCCCGTTGAAATACATCATCGGTATCTTCCCAACGCTGAACCTTTGCATATCCCTGCGTGATTTTTCGCGTAAGATTCATCAAGCGATCGCAGACGCAGTTGATCAGTTCAGCACGAGCCGAATCGTCACCTGCTTGCAGGCGTGAAATCAACGACTCGACATGTTTCATCTGAGACTGTTCGTTCATGAATGAAGTTTAGCCGTGACGACCAAACAATGTCAAAGATTGAACAGCTTTCAGCGGATTCGAGCCCAGATTCGAGCCCAGATTCAGCGGTCGAGAATTCGAGCCTCCGAAAGAATCGTTGCTTAGGAACGCGCATGAAAAAAGCTGCACCACCCGAAGATGATGCAGCCCATATAAGATCCTCCGACCTATTCGTTAGCGATGGGAGTCGCTGGGAGAAAGACGAAAGTCGGACGTGCTAAGCACAAGCCACTTAAAGACTTTGGTCTGCCCTAAAATTGGTCCCTCAGCCGTATATACGTCGGAGGTATCTAGCTCTTAATCAATCCCGATCAAACCAAGGTTCGATCGCAATCGCATAACTCTCTTGAAGACCTTTGGTCGCTGCAAACAATAACAAGCTTGCCAACAACCGATCAAGCTTACTTTTATTATTCGGCTGTGTGCGATCTATATTCCCAAGAAGTTTTGAAAAATCAAGGGAGCAATTTCCTGCACGTCGGAAGTAAACCCGTGGGTAGGGTTTATAGGGAATGAATTAAGCTTCGTCCACATTGAAAAATCGAGAGTCTGAATTTTGCATCTCAATGATTAATCAAAAATGTAATAACGAAAAACGCATGCCTATCGACAAAACTGAGTTCGCATTCACAAATCGCCACTATTGAATCATGGATTGGCGCGAAAGTTGCAACCCAAATTGGTCTAGATTCAGCCTCAAAATGCGACTGATTTACTATTGCCGTTCGAACGTGGCAATCGCAATTTTTCGCAAAAAAAATTAGTTAGCGGCTGGCTTTAAGCTGAAGAATAACGCTCTTCCAGTCGACACCCGGTACTTCGTATTCCGAGACCACACGAAGGTCGACTTTTTTCAACAACTCTTCTTCATCGGCGGCAGCTTTCTCTTCTATCCATTTCGGGCCTTTGACGGCGAGCAAGCGTCCCACCGATGGCCAATGGCCTTCGAACCAACGCCCCATTTTCTTCAGCGGGCCAACGGCTCGGGCTGTCGAGTAGTCGTAGCGAAAATCTTCCAACAAATCTTCGGCGCGACATTGGTAAATTTCAACCGACAGTTTTAGTTCTTCTGCAATTTGACCGAGAGCCGCTGCTTTCTTGCCGACTGAATCTGTCAGCGTAACTTGCAGGTCGGGACGTAAGATCGCCAAAACGATTCCGGGCACGCCGCCACCTGAACCGATGTCCAGCACTTCCTTGTTTTGTGGAATCAATTTCGACAATTCGACGGAATCAAGAAGATCCCGAGTTACAAAAAGCTCATTCGAGGTATGCCGCGTCAGGTTGAGCTGTTCATTGATTTCCCACACGAGTTTGCAATAGTGCTTCAACGGGACGTAAGCCTCGTCCGGCACATCGATCTCGAACATCTCAATTGTTTTCTTCAAACTTGCCATAAACCACGCTTTCCCGGAAAATTCAGTCCTTCAAACATAGCAGAATCAGTTCGTTTTCCGACCCGGGGTGATTTGCTGGAATATCGGTTGAGAGCTGGTGGCAGCACAGTGGTGGGCTTTGAAAAACCATGCCCACCCATCAAAATGACCCGTTCAGGAACGTCGCCTTTCATTTGCTCCAGATTCTTAACGCAAACATTCACTACGGAACAATAATTCTATGGACTCCCTTTTTGTCGACATCGCTGACTACATTCACTCGAAGGAAATCAACAGCGATCTGGCTTACGATACGGCTCGGCATTGCTTGATGGACAGTCTTGGCTGCGGCTTTCTTGCCCTCGCCTACCCTCAGTGCCGAAAGATGCTGGGACCGATTGTTCCTGGTGCTTCCTTTAAAGGTGGCTGCCGCGTTCCGGGAACTCCGCTTGAATTGGATCCAGTAAAAGCCGCTTTTGATATTGGAGCGATTGTCCGTTGGCTTGATTTCAATGACACTTGGCTGGCTGCAGAGTGGGGGCATCCGTCCGACAACCTCGGCGCGATTCTGGCAGTTGCCGATTATCAAAATCGAGTCAAAGGCGATTCGGTAACAGTGCGCGATTTGCTGACCGCCATGATCAAAGCTCATGAAGTCCAAGGCATTTTGGCGTTGGACAACAGCTTCAATCGAGTCGGACTAGATCATGTGCTTCTTGTCCGAGTCGCCAGTACTGCAGTCGCCAGCAAAATGCTGGGCTGCACTTACGAGCAGACCCTCAACGCGCTTTCCAACGCTTGGATCGACGGGGGAGCGCTTCGAACTTATCGACATGCCCCCAATACCGGCTCGCGAAAGAGCTGGGCCGCTGGCGATGCGACCAGTCGAGCCGTTCGGCTTTCTCTCATCGCTCTCTCAGGCGAAATGGGATACGCAACTGCATTGTCAGCACCCAACTGGGGATTCTCGGACGTCCTATTTAACGGCAAGCCGGTCACGCTGGCGCGAACGCTTGACAGTTACGTTATGGAAAACATCCTCTTCAAGATCTCATTCCCGGCCGAGTTCCATGCGCAGACGGCTGTCGAGTGTGCATTGGCACTTCATCCAGCAGTGAAAGACCGACTCGACGAAATTGATCGCATCGAAATGGAAACACAAGAACCCGGCGTCCGCATCATCGACAAAACCGGGCCGCTCAATAATTTCGCCGACCGCGATCACTGCCTCCAATACATGGCGGCCATTGGGTTAGTTTTCGGCGCTCTCAACGCTGACCATTACACCGATTCTGTCGCGGCTGATCCACGCATCGATACCATTCGTGAAAAGATGATCGTCAAAGAAAATGAATCTTTCACGAAGGACTATTACGATCTCGATAAACGAGCGATTGGGAACAGCATTCAAGTCTTCTTCAATGATGGCTCCAGTACCGACCGCGTCGAAGTCCAGTATCCAGTCGGGCACCGAACGCGTCGAGACGAAGGCATTCCGCTGCTTGAAGCCAAGTTTGCCAACAGCCTCAACGAAGTCTTCGACGCACCGCAGTCCGCCTCGATCCTCGAATCGTTCGGAAACTCAGAATCGCTCGACCAAATGCCGGTGAGTCAATTCATGGAGCTGTTCGTCAAGAAGAATGCTGACATCGGCCAATTGCTGGCTTAATTAGAAATAATTGCCAATGATTGAGCTCAGAAGGCGAAATAGGAAGATGACTGAAAAAGCTGTTTCACATGAAGCAGCTTTTTGTTCATCATTGTTGACAGAGTTTTATTCAGTACCTGCCAAGTCACTCGCTGCGGATCGAACAAGATTCCGTTGTGTGAGCGTGTAAACAACGGTACGTTGTTCCATCCATCAAGTTTAAGCTGAAACGCAAGATATGGAATTGCTGATGAAATCCGTGACAACAGCTCCGCGACTCGGAACAGGATTAAAGCCCATTCCTCGGATGCTTTCCCTCTTGCTGCTTTCCCTCTTGCTGCTCATCCCGCCCTTGATGTTCCAACAATCAACGCACGCCTCGAAATTGGGCGCCCAAGAACCCAGCCAATCTGCCAAGTCCAACCAAGCCAGCAAGCAGACGACAACGATTGACATTCAACCTTTCGCTCTTCCAGCCGCTACCACCGACCAGAATGCCACACCGGTATCGCTGACGAAATCGAGCCAAGCCAAATTCACGGTCGTGTGTTTTCTAGGCGTCGAGTGTCCGCTTGCAAAACTCTATGCGCCGCGACTTCAGCAACTAGCCGGTGAATTCAGCGAGCAGTCGATTCGCTTCATCGGTATCAACAGCAATCGTCAAGACTCGCTAGAAGAGTTTGCAAGTTTCATTGACGACCGACAACTAACGTTCGAGTGCTGCAAAGATTACGACAACAAGATCGCCGATCAGTTTGCGATCAAACGAACACCCGAAATCGTCGTACTTGATAGCAACCTAAAAATTCGATATCGCGGTCGAGTTGACGATCAATATTCTCCCGGTGTCGCGAGGAGCAAGCCTCAACGAGAAGATCTACGGCTCGCATTGCAGGAATTGCTTGCCGGAAAACCAGTCACCGAACCCATCACTTTGGCCGAAGGCTGCTTGCTCGGCCGAATCAAAACGCCTATCGAAAATGGCAGTTCGGTAACCTACGCCAAAGAGGTCTCTCGGATACTGCAACGAAACTGCATTGAGTGCCACCGCGAAGGTGAAATCGGACCGTTCGCAATGGACGAATACGAGGAAGTTGTTGGTTGGGCCGACATGATACTGGAAACGGTAGACAATGGCCGCATGCCGCCATGGAACGCTGACCCGGCTCACGGAAATTTTGCGAACGCGCGGAAGATCTCTGATCCTGACAAAGAACTGTTACGTGAATGGGTTGATGCTGGTGCTCCCTTTGGTGACAAAGCTGACTTACCCGAACAACCAACTTTCACCACGGGTTGGCGATTGCCGCGCGAGCCAGATTTGGTCATCACGATGCGAGATCGCGCGTTCCATGTTCCCGCCGATGGCACCGTTGAGTACCAATACTTCGTTGTCGATCCCGGTTTCAAAGAAGACAAATGGATTTCTGCAGCGGAGGTCTTGCCTGGAAACCGCAGTGTCGTTCACCACAGTATCGTCTTCATTCGACCTCCCGATGGCGTCCAATTTCGCGGCATCGGTTGGCTCGGGGCCTATGTGCCCGGGCAGAAAAATCTCGAATACAAACCTGACAGGGCTCGCCGCGTGCCAGCCGGTTCGAAGCTTGTTTTTCAGCAGCACTACACGCCCAATGGATCGGCCGCCGAAGATCAAACAAAAATCGGGATCGTTTTCGCTGACCAAGCAGAAGTCAAAGAAGAACTGGTCACTTTGGTCGCTTTGAACCAGCAATTTGAAATCAAACCGCACGAATCCGACGTCACCGTTGAAGCTTCCCTCCGATCAATTCCCAAGCGAGCCAAACTGCTGAGCATCAGTCCTCACATGCACTTTCGAGGCAGCGCGTTTGCGGCTGAATTAAAATCCGCAAATTTGCAGCCTGCTTCGAATGATCAACAAACGACTGAAACAGCGAATTCTGAAATCCTGTTGAGCGTGCCGGAATACGACTTCAATTGGCAACACACCTACCAGCTACAGGAGCCGATCGCTCTCAAGCCAACTGACCGACTAAAAATCAAAGTCACTTTTGACAACTCGGAGTCCAACCCCTTCAATCCCGATCCGACCCAGTTCGTTACCTGGGGCGATCAAACTTGGGAAGAAATGGCAATCGGATTTTTTGATGTTTCGACTCCGATCGATCCGCCCGAAACTACCTCAGTAGAAGTTGTCAGCGAAACCCCAACGGTGGTAAAAGCAATCGCTCCAAGAGTTAAAAAGGAAACTGACAAATTCGTTGAGACATTCTTTGAACGGTTCGACAAAAATCAAGATGGAATTGTTGCACGAGCCGAATTGCCGCTTGCCACCTCGGGTTGGGCCTATCATCGCTTAAATTCGGATGGAGTTGCCGGACTTTCCAGGAAAGAGATTTTCAATATGGCCAAGGGGCATTTTCAACGACGAAAGTGACTGCTCTTAGTTCGATGTCGAACCCAAAGTATTTTTCCGCCCTTAAAACTAGTTAGCCTTCCGTGTCTCAGTCATTTAACCGCTGCACAAGCTGGATCGTCGACCGACCTTATCTTGCCTACCTGTTGCTGATCGTCATTTCATCGATCGCCATGATTGGCTACACCAATCCTCGCCTGATCACCGATCTCTTTGAAGCTGAAAAAGCAGAAGTTGAATCGAGCACAGGCCCTAAATCCACTGTTGAAGCATTACCCAACGTGAAGTCATTCAGCCTCGATGCTCAAGCCGTGCTGGTCGTCGAGTGCGATTCAATTTTCACGAGTCGCGGCTCGAAGGCCATTCGCCATGTCGTTGACGAACTGGAAAACACCGACTTCATCGACAGCGTTTTGTGGATGGATGAGATTCCGATGCTCAACATCTTTGGTTTGCCTGAACCGTTGTTGCCTCCCGAAACAGCTTCGCCTGAGCGATTCACAGCTGCCAAGAAAAAAGCACTGGCACATCCTTTCATTCATGGGCAACTCTTGTCCAGCGACACAAAAACGTTGCTGATGATGGTCAACTTCGATTTTTTATTCGTCGAATCCGACGAACAGTGCATCGCTGGCTTACGTGAGGCCGCCGAGAAAGCCGCCCAACAGTTTCCCGATGTCGATCTGGAATTTTCAGTGACCGGCAATCTGCCGATCTATGTCACCGCGATGGAATCCCACAACGCCAACCAATATTACTATCAAATTATTGGCTATAGCATGATCGCGATCATGGCGGTCATTTTGTTTCGCGGGCTTGCGGCGGTGTTCGTTGTCGCGCTCGCTCCGATGATGGGAGTGTTCTGGACACTTGGGTTCATTCGCTTTTTCGAATTCCAGAACAATCCGTTTAACGATGTTGTCCTGCCAGTTCTCGTCAGCCTGGTCGGACTGACCGATGGAGTTCATCTGATGGTGCAAATCAGAAAGCTGCGTTCGGGAACCGACGGCTTACCCCCCATGGAGCCTCGCTCCGCCGCCCGCTCGGGCATTCACCAAGTCGGTTTGGCGTGCGCATTGACTTCTCTCACAACAGCCATCGGCTTCGGCTCTTTGGCACTCGCCCACCACGAAATGGTTCGCGAATTTGGTTACTGCTGCGTGATTGGAGTGTTACTAACATTCGTTTCCGTCGTCACCACGATTCCACTCGCCTGTTCAACTTGGATTGGTAAATACGTCCAAGTGGGTCAATCGAAAAGCCTGATCGATCAAAACCTCGATCGCATCGGCGGGATCGTCAGTTTTGTATTACCAAGAACGCGAATCGTCAGCTACATCGCAATTGCGGCGACGGCCTTCTTCATTCTAATTTCTTTAACGCTCAGACCTGATGAACGACGTTCTAGTGTCCTGCCGACGCGATCTGAAGCCGCGATCGCAATGAAAAAACTGGACAGTGCGATGGGAGGATTGGAAACCGCGGAAATCGGTTTGAGCTGGGATAATTCAGTCGACAAAGACGCACCTGAGGTGATCACTGTCATTGGGAAGATCGACGAACTTCTCAAGACGGAACCTTTGATAGGCCACCCGCTTTCGATTCGCAGCCTGATCGCCTCGCTACCGGGCGATGGCCCAATGGAAGAACGCATGTCGATGCTGGAACTGTTGCCACCATCAATCAAGCGTTCGTTTTATACTCCAGAGTATCGAAATGCGACGGTAAACTTCAGAGTGCAAGACCTTGGCATCGCGAAATACAGTGATGTTTTTGGAAGAATCAAAACGGGCATCGAAACGATCGAAACCGAACATCCGGACTTCCATTTGGAAATGGATGGCGAAGCGGTTTGGCGATGGGAAAACCTCTACCAAATTGTGATCGATCTAGCGGCCAGTTTGGGAACTGCTTCGCTGATCATCTTTGGCGTATTGGCATTTGTCTATCGTTCGATTCGGATTGGGCTAATTTCCATTATTCCCAACATGTTTCCTTTGGCTGCCGCCGGGGCATACCTCGTAATCACAGGCCAAGCCTTGGAAGTGGTGACCGTCTGCGCGTTCACCGTCTGCTTGGGAATCGCCGTCGACGACACCATCCATTTCTTGACTCGCTACCAAGAAGAAAAAGAAAAGTGCGATGACCAGGCCGAAGCAATTCGAAACGCGTTCACAGGAGTCGGTACGGCGCTCATTATGACGACGATTGTACTGGTCGCTGGCTTCAGCACGGTGCTATTGAGCGATTCGCGTGACCATTTCATCTTCGCATCGATGGGAATCATTACACTTTCGGCGGCGCTGTTCGCGGATCTGGTTTTTCTTCCAGCAATGCTGGCGCGGTTCATGAAGTAAGAAACTCTATCGGTCGTTTGGAACGCGTTTGATGACGACAACACTTCCGGCCAAACGACAATTTCCATCGCTCAACGCGAAGTCTTGACCGACGCAAAGCCTTTCTTAACGCAATGTCTCTTCTTTCTTGACTTGATTCAATTGGTTTCGCCACTCATCACGCAGGTTGATGACCATCGGCTGGGCGTCTAATTTGCCAGCTTCATACAACGACTCAAGCTTCAGTTTGAACTTTTCATTGATCGACTTGATTGCTCCTTCGATGTCAGCAGCGACTTTCTCATCGTCGATTGCAACAGAATCTGCAGATTCTAAAACACTTTTTGAAGCCGCCGGAAAAAGCGTTGACGTTTTTCCAGGCGACTCGATAACGCCGGTTGGATAGAAGGCTCCGTAGGTTAACGCGTTATTGGCGGGCACGGCATTGGTTGGCACGATACTGGTTGGCACCATCGTAAAGCCAAGCCCATAATCCTGACCATTGAAAAACGATCCCGTTGCGTTCACAACGGGCAACATCGGCACATACGATGCGGCGGGTGAGAAGGCCGTGGCTTGAGTTTGGCAACACGGTGGCTGGGCGACTGCTTGGGGCCAATTGGCCTGAACAGGTGCCACATAGTCTTTCGCGGCCATCGCCAAACTACGCGCATCGAGTTTCGATTCTGATTCGAACTTCGATTGCTAATTCGCTCTTGTCGATTCATCCGGCCGCGACGCGTCTGTTGAGCGTCGGCTGAAGAAACGACGATTTCAAAACTACAAACAAACAAACAATATGATCGAAACGAAATACTTCATGATGCACCAGCCAAGTTGGAATTAATTGGCTTAGATAGTACTCAATATTCGCTTGCAGTTTTACCGCCCTGACGACCTGAAGCAGAAAAAATAACGGTCAAGCATGAACGCTTAAAATCGTTCACCGGCTCCATTCAAACGACCTCCGAGTCAATGAGCTTCCAACCAGTTTTCACCCGTTCCCATTTCGATTTCGATTGGCACATTAAGAGGCAATGCACTCTTCATACATTCTTCGATCACCGGCATCACCGTTTCTTGTTCGTCTTTCCGCATGTCGAAGACGATTTCATCGTGTACCGTCAAAAGCATTTTCGTTTGGAAGCCACCTTCTCGAAGCCCCTCATGAATCTTAATCATGGCCAGCTTTAGCATGTCAGCAGCAGTCCCTTGGATTGGACTGTTCATCGCCAGCCGTTCAGCCGCTTTCGCCAGTGATTTATTGCGAGAGTTAATGTCACGCAAGTACCGCCTGCGGCCCGTCTGCGTTTTCACATAACCGTGTTCTCTGCCAAACTCAATCGTCTGATCGATAAAATTCTGAACGCCGGGATACTTTTCGAAGTAGTTATTGATCAAATCATTGGCTTCCTTGCGTGGGATATTCAAACGTTGCTGCAATCCAAATGCGGAAATCCCGTAGAGAATTCCGAAGTTCACCATCTTGGCTTTGGCCCGCATTTCTCGATCCACGTCAGCAAGCTCAACCTTATAAACTTTTGACGCCGTCACGGTATGAATATCGGTTCCGGACGTAAACGCCTCGACCATGCCTTCGTCTTGACTGAGCGCCGCCATGATTCGCAATTCGATTTGCGAATAATCAGCCGCCAAAATCAAATGATCTTCGTCTCGCGCGATAAACGCGGCGCGAATCTCGCGGCCGCGCTCCTTGCGAACCGGGATCGTTTGCAGGTTCGGATTATTCGATTGGATTCGGCCTGTTGCCGTCCAAGTTTGGCTGTAGTGCGTATGAAGACGGCCCGTGTCAGCATGAATCGAATTGGGAAGCTGATCAACATAAACAGATTTCAGTTTCACAGCATTTCGGTAATCCAATACATCGGCCACAATCTCGTGCTTCGGAGCCAGCCGAAGCAGCTCAGACTCCTTCGTTGAATACTGCCCGGTCGCCGTCTTTTTTGGATTGTCGACGAGATTCAAATCGTCGTACAGCACAATGCCAAGCTGCTTTGGCGAGCCGATATTGAACTCGCGTCCAGCCGCTTCATAGATTTTGGATTCCAGCCGTTTGATGTCGTCGCCCAACTGCACCGAATATGCATTCAGTGCGTCAACGTTCAACCGAATACCTTCGTGTTCCATATCCACCAACACGGGAATCAGCGGGCACTCGACTTCATAGCAAACCTGAGCAACACCGCGTTCTTCGATATCAGGCCGAATCACGTTGGCGACTTGAAGCGTTACGTCGGCGTCTTCACACGCATACTCTGCCAAGATCTCAAGCGGCACATCGCGCATATTCCGCTGCTCGGCTCCTTTTTCACCGATCAAATCGGAAGTCGGAATCGGCTTGTAGCCTAAATAAAGCTTTGCCAAATAATCGAGACCGTGTGACATCTCCGGTTCTTTCATCGAATGAGCCAGCATGGAATCGAACAAGGTGCCTCGCAACGCAATCCCATGCCACCTCAGCAACGTGGCATCGTACTTGAGGTTGTGCCCAACTTTCTCGATCGCTTCGTTTTCAAAAATCGGCCGAAACTGCTCCAGCACCGCCATTGATTTCTCACGGTCTTCCGAACAAACCACGTAGTATGCGCTGTGAGGCTCGAATGAAAAAGACATTCCCAGCGGCAAGGCGGAACGCGGATCGAGCCCTGTTGTTTCAGTGTCAAAGCAAACGGTCTTTTGTTTGGATAGAAGCTTCACCAAATCCGCGCGAGCCGTTTTGGTGGTGACCGTGTGATAAGTGTGCTTAACGTCCGCGATTGTTTTTTCTTCAACAACGGCTTCGTCGAACAACGTCGCCTGGATTTCCTTTTCACGTTTTTCGCGAATAACGGCGGCTCGTGCGGGCGCGGCGGAAAACGATTTACCGAACAACTTTTTGCCCAGCCCTTCAAATTCGAGATCCGTAAAAAGGGCCTTCAGTTTCTCCTCGTCAAATTTCTCCCAAGCGAAACTGTTGAGATTGTACTCGATCGGAACATCTGTCTTGATGGTGACCAATCGTTTTGAAAGCAAAGCCTGATCGACGTTCTCTTCGATCCGTTCCTTTTGCTTGCCTTTGAGCTCAGAAGTGTTCTGAAGCAAGTTTTCAATCGAATCATATTTGGCGATTAGCTTCTGAGCCGTTTTTTCTCCGACGCCGGGAACGCCCGGAATATTATCGCTGGCGTCTCCCATCAATCCAAGAATATCAACGACCTGATCAATTCGTTCGATCTGCCATTTTTCTAAAACCTCTGGGACACCCAACATTTCATAACCAGAACCCTGACGTCCCGGTTTATAGATGTTGATGTTTTCACTGACGAGCTGCGTGTAGTCTTTGTCAGGCGTGACCATGAATGACTCGAAGCCTTGCGTTTCTGCATGCTTCGCCATCGTGCCAATCAAGTCATCGGCTTCGTAACCAGGCAGGCGAATCGTCGAAATGTCGAGGGCTTCAAAAAGCCGCTCGACCAAAGGAAATTGTTCTGCGATATCTTCGGGTAACGCATCGCGTTGAGCTTTGTATTCAGGAAACTCTTTGTGCCGAAACGTCGGCTCACGAGTATCAAAAGCGACAACGATGTGGGATGGCTTCTGCTTATTGATAATATCGAAGACGGTATTGCAGACACCAAAAACTGCCGACGTACATTTGCCAGCCGAAGTAAAACGTGGACTGCGAATCAATGCAAAATGGGCTCGGTAAATCAGCGCCATCGCATCCAGCATGAACAGCCGTTTTTCAGTAAACAAATCGGCCATGGTTCCCTGCAAAGTTGATGGTCAATGGATTGACAGTGGTACGGGCTTTATTTTTTCAAAATAATGATTGTGCGAGCGCCTGGCATGCGGTCGAACTTCAAATGATCGTCTTCAATCTAAACCATTGAAAACTTCAAACCGCCGCATTCAGGTATTTCGCTTCAAACTCATCCCAGTCCGTTTCTTGCGACAAATCAATTGACGGAACGTCTGGAGCTGAGTTGAAATACTTTTGTCCGGCCGCGGTGTTAAAAATAACGACTCGTTCATCAGCCGTGATTTTGTTTTCTTCGGTCAGGATTTCCAAAGCCCCAACACATGTCGCGGCTTCCGGGCAAATCATTAGGCCTTCGGAGCGGGCAACAACTTTTTGCCATTCGATGATTCGAGATTCTTCAACAGCGATCGCAGCGCCTTGGCTTTCGCGAACCGTGTCGAGCACCATGAAGTCTCCCAACGCCGCCGGCACCCGCATTCCCGATGCAATCGTGTGTGCGTTTTCATGCCGAGTCGCAAACCGTTCGCCAGCTTCAAAAGCAGTTACCATCGGCTGGCAACCATTGGATTGGATCGCATACATTCGCGGCATTGTCTCCGACGTCAAGAAACCCATCTCGCGCAGTTCCTGAAACGCTTTCCACATCGCGATCAACGCAGTACCGCCGCCGGTCGGATAGAGGATCACGTCTGGAAGTTGCCAGTCAAATTGCTCGGCCAACTCCAAGCCCATCGTTTTTTTGCCTTCGAGGCGATAAGGCTCTTTCAAAGTCGAAATGTCAAACCACAATCCTTTATGATGGCCTTCGCGAATGCGTTTGCCACTTTCATCAATCAAACCATTGGTTCGAAACAATTTGGCACCGGCGTAGTAACACTCGTTCTGCACGATGATCGGGGTATCGCTGGGCATGAAACAAACCGACTCCATGCCGGCACGAGCCGCGTACAGCGCCATCGCGCCGCCAGCATTTCCGTTGCTGGCCATCGCAATTCGCTTGCGCCCAAAATGCCGCGCCATCGTTGCGGCCAATGACATGCCACGACATTTGAAACTGCAAGTTGGTAGTTGCGATTCGTCTTTGAACCAAAGATGATTGATCCCCATGCTTTCAGCGAAGCGCGGACATTCCACCAACGGACTCATGGATTTCTTCATCGAAACCGGTTCGATTTCGTCCCCAATGGGCAACAACTCCCGATAACGCCACATGTCGCTTCGCCGACTGGCCAGCACTTCTTTAGTCATCGTTTTACGAACACCTTCAAGGTCGTAACGTGCCCACAGCGGTCTATTTTCGTGCATCGTTTGCTCGACGTCAGCCGAAAGCTCGACGGACGGATCGATGGCGCTTTGAAAATGCGTAATAAAACGAGTCATGGGGAGTCTCTCAGGTTTCACAGTTCAGCCGGTGCAGGTCGCGAGCCGCTTGTCGCAGAAGCCCACTGTTATTGAGGACGTCAATTGTTATTTGACGTCAACTATTAGCGACGTCCAGTGCGACGGTGCCTCGCCTTTGCTCTCGCCTTTGCTGCCAATAAGTTTATGATGCATTCGCTTGGAGTTGGGCGAGTTGCCGGGTAAAATCCAAGCTCACTAGTTAGTTCGTAAGCTCACATTGTCTAGAAATGAGCCCGGAAGAAAAGGCACCCAAACAAATGGATTCCGATTCCCAGCCTGAATTCGAATCACCGGCTTCACAACCAGATCATTCGGACGGTGCCGAAATGGAAAAGCCTTCGGATTCCGAAAACTCCGACATTCCCGAAGCGTCTGTCGTGGAGGCTTCCTTGGCGAGTAACCCGCTTGAAAATACATCGACGCCAGTTGTCGAAGCTGAATTGGTCGGTGCGACTGGCGGCGCAATTCCTTCTCAAACCGCCTCCCATCCGCTTGTTCAGCACGCTGCCGCTGACACTTTCAGCCCGCCACCTATCTCGGCCAACTTAGATAATGTTTCGGCAATTGGTGGAGCCGTCAGCGCGTTGGTTCTTGGTGTCTGGTCGATGATCGGAGCGTTCATTACCAACTGGAGCATCATCAATGCTGTCATTGGATTGCTCCTTGGCTTCTGGGGGCTGACCTCTTACCGCCGCAGGATGGCCTGGATCGGAATTGTGCTGTGCTTGATTAGCATGTTCCTTAGCCTGATCCAAGTCAGCGAAATCGTAAACACCTACATGAATCCGCTGGACGAGAATCCTCTGTAAGCGAAAGAAAATTCGATTTAAGAGCCGAGAACGGAAGCCGACAGAGAATTCGAGAACTTGAAATTGCAGATCGCAACGGGAACCTCGATCTACAAATATTGCTTGATCACTTCCGCTGTCGTCGTCGCCATTGAATCGGCATTGCGATGCTGATGAACATACTGCTGACCCGTTTTGGCGTAAGCGTTTCGCTTGGCAATATCGGACAACAATTCTCCCAATGCGTCGGCCAATTGCTCGTGGTTGCCATGCTCAAACAGAACACCGCCGCCGGAATCGCGAATCAATTCTGGAAAGGCTCCGTGATTCGGCTGAACAACCGGTACGCCAGTCGCAAGCGCCTCTAAAACATAAAGCCCCTTGGGCTCCTTGAATTCTGTCGGTACCGAAAGCACATCAAACTCTGATAACAGCTTAAGTTTTTCCGAGCGTTCAATCGAACCGAGATACTCGTAGTGATCGTCGAGCCCGGCCGCGCTAAGCCTATCCCACAACTCGTTCGCGAAGTCTTTGTTTTGCGGTCCAAGCCAACCGGCGATTCGCAGCTTGACGTCTTCAAAACCTGCGCGTTGTTTCAAAATAACGAATGCATCGACAAGATGTTGCAGGCCTTTTTCAGGAGCCAACCGAGCCATGTATCCGATGGTTCTGCCGGCTCGGCCTGATGACGAGTTTGCTTCGGAGCTTCGCTCCAACAAATGTGCAAATTCACTCACGTCTAAGCCGAGTGGAGTTACTCGAAATTTTGCCGGATCAATATCAAAATATTGACTCATATAATCCCGGAAGAACTCCGTGTGAACGATGAACCCATCAACATGTTCGGCAATCTTTTTGACTTGCTCGATACATTTTTCGCGAAACGCTGGCTGGAGACTGTCAAGAAAAACGTCGTCGCCTTGCAGCGTGACAAGGACGGGAATGCCCAGCTCCTTCTTGATCGTTTCAATGCAACCACCGATCAAAACATTTGTGAAGATCAACAAATCGGGCTTTTCAGCCGCCAACCACCGGCACATACGCCGAACTTCTTTTCGCTGATTTCCGTTGGCTCCCTTAAGCATCGAAAGTGCCAGGCTGCCAAGTGTTTTGGCATCGGTGTCCATGGCCTTCGCGGTGACACGCCGGATTAAGCGAGGGTTATCGAGGAAGCGATCAAAAACTGCCGGCAGATAACGGAACAGGGGAATTTTCTGCTGAAGATAGACATTCAAACCACCGAACAAAACGTGATCGACACTGAAGTCGGATTCGTCAGTTCGTATCGGCGTATAAGTCGGAACCAGTTGAATGTCCCAACCTTGCTTGGCGAGAGCTTTGGCCAGCGTATTGTCATGCATACAACTGCCGCAAAACATTCCCGCCGCACCGGCAGTCAGGTAAATAATTTTTGGTTGCGATGACATGAATTAGAATTGTATCGTTTGGATGGCGTAGGCGGTTGTCGTCAACGGCAAGCGGAATAACTGACGCCGCACAATCGAAAGCTGAGCCTCTCTTGTTTACAGCGATCACACGACGCTCTCCCTCCGGGCGTTCGGTAAGAACTGTCGTCTCCGCGGCGAAGAGAGGCTATGCTAAATCATAGGCCAATAGTGAATAGGTTCGAAACCCTCCCCGGGCCTGAGAGCCCGACCCTCCCGCAAGCGAGAGGGTGTCGACTCTGACAATTCCAACTCGCCAATCAGCCAAGGCGGATGCGATTCATTAACCGAAACACGGACGCCTGACGGTTAGTGATGCGTTGGCTAATTTCCTTGGGTGCCATGCCCTCGCTTGCGTGGGCATGCTCACGCAAGCGAGAACATGGCACCAATCACTTCACACCTGACCGGTCACTAATCGCTAAACGAATTTCTAAGTACTCAATCAACCAAGCAACGCCGCTGAGTGATCTTTTTTACAACCGGCGATGATCGATTGGCAAACAGATTCTGCCTGCTCTCCTGTGAGCGTCGCTTCATCAGATCTCAAAACGATCGTCAGCAGCAGCCGTTTTTTGGATGCACCGTCTTTCTTTTCATCACGAAATGTCTCGCGATAAACGATAGACTCAAGCAACGGCCCACCAGATTCGCGAACAGTTGATTCCAAATCAGCCCAATGGACTGAGTTTTCAACGACGAAATTGAAATCGCGACTGACGGCAGGATAAGCACTTTGATTCTTGTGCTGCACAATCAATGCGGCATGTTTTTCAAGCAACGCCAGATCCAACTCGCAAACCGTCGCGTCGGACTTTAAGCGGAATTGTGATTTCGCTTCCTTGGAAACCGATCCTAACCACCCGAATACTTCATCACCAATTCGCAATTCACAAGCCTGATCGATGTCAAACAGCGGGTGCTCAATTGAGTGTACCGTCGCAGTGCTTTGCGGAGCGACAAACTCAACCAGTGATTCAATGATGCCTTTGATGGCGAAATAGTCGCGACCGCTGACGAGGGCCAACTTAATAGGCTGATCCGGAATTCGATCGTCCGTCTGAGTCAGATAGACTTTCGCTGTTTCGAACAAATCGATGTCTTCGTTGGAGCGAAATTCGTTGATCCGGCGAACTTCCAGCAGACTCGGGACAAGGCTACGCCGAAGCAGATCCACCGCTCCGATGTTCTGCGAAGCTTTTTCAAGCACGCCCAACATCGGCTGGCTACTTTTCAGTGGCTCGATGTCCGACCAAGGGCTGTAAGCTTCAGCCCAAGGCTTCGGCACAAGACTGGGCGTGACCGCCTCATCAAATCCGGCCGACGTCATTACGGAGCGAACTTTGTCGAGCACCCGATCGGCTGTTGGGCGGTGAGAGGCCGCCATCGGAACAAGAGCGTCATCAGGAACTTTATCAAATCCGTAGATGCGTCCCACCTCTTCGATCAAGTCAACCTCGCGGGTGAGATCCTTTCGCCAATTCGGAGGCACGACGGTGACGGATTCTTGATCCGATGAATCGACTGTCGCCCCGAGAGCCTCCAGCGTTTCAACCGCAAACTGGGTTGGGATCTCAATTCCTAGAATACGTTTAAGTTGAGCATATCGAAGCGTAACTGAATCCGGCTTGACCGGTGCTGCGCCGACATCGACAACGCCATCGAGCAGTTCGCCTCCGGCCGATTCGAGAATCAATTCGCAACAACGGCGACTGGCCCAATCTAGGTTCTCGGAATTGATATCACGCTCGAAACGAAACGAGGAAGGACTGTGCAGATTCAACTTCCTCGCTGTGTTCCGTACCGAAAGCTGATCAAAATAGGCGGCTTCAATTAACACATCGGTTGTCGAATCGGAAACTTCAGAATCGGCTCCTCCCATCACGCCACCCAGTGCGACCGGCACCGCGGAGTCAGCGATCACGCACATGCGATCTTCGAGTTGATAAGTTTTGTGATCGATCGCTTCGAGCGTTTCCTTTTCGTTGGCGTATCGAACAACGATTTTTCCATCTTTGATTTTCGCAAAATCAAAAGCGTGCAGCGGCTGACCACATTCGAACATCACATAGTTCGTTGCATCAACAACGTTATTCACAACGCCAATTCCCAGTGCCTGCAAACGCTCCTGCATCCAAGCTGGACTGGGGCCAATTTTGACTCCCTTAATCAGCCGGGCCGTGTAGCGAAAACATGCGTCCGGACATTCGATCGCCACCGAACAATGGGCGTTAATCGCTTCAGAATTCGAAGAGGGCAGGGCGGCTGGAATCTTGAGCTCCGAACCGTAGAGAGTGGCGACCTCACGAGCGACACCAATGTGCCCCAGACAATCGGCTCGATTACTGGTGACCTCAAGGTCGATCGCTTGATCACCCGCGACCTGTTCGGTGCCTTCGTAATTCAGCCCCGACATCGTCAACCGATCAACCAACTCATCGTGCGACATGTTCAAGTCAACGTATTGACCAAGCCAGTTCCAGGAAACAATCATGATTTATCAAGCAGTGGTTGAATATAGAAAGTAACAACGCATTCGAACCGTTTTCCATCACGGCTCCCGATCTATGCCGCCTAAAACTGTCGCAAGAATCGAACATCGTTAGTGAACAAATAACGGATGTCGGTGATTTGATGGCGAATCATGCACAGTCGCTCAATGCCCAAGCCGAATGCGAAACCGCTGACTTGATCAGGATCGTATCCGACCGATCGCAACACATTGGGATCGACGATTCCGGCTCCACCGAACTCAACCCACTTGCCGTCCCAGAAATAATCCGCCTCAACACTGGGTTCGGTGAATGGGAAAAACGAGGGGCGAATCCGGATGGGAACTTCGTTGCCCAGATAACTGGTTGCGAAAAGTTTCAGGACGGTCTTAAGATCCGAAAGCGTCACGTTTTCGTCGACCATTAAGCCTTCGATTTGGTGGAACATTGGATAGTGCGACCAGTCAGCGGTGTCCGGCCGATAGACTCGGCCCAGCGAAATAATTCTGACAGGCGGCTTTTTCTTTTCCATCACACGGATCTGAACCGTGCTGGTTTGACTGCGCAGAAGCTGAGGATTTTCCCCCAGCGATTTTCCACCGGTATGAGCGGACGCGACCGACAGATAAAAATTGTCGAGCGGATCTCGAGCTGGATGGGCCTGCGGAATATTGAGGGCTTCGAAGTTGTGCCAATCGTCTTCGATTTCAGGGCCTTCAGCCGGTGTGAAACCCAGCCGCCCCATGATGTCTTTGAGTTCATTGATGGTTTGGGTGATCGGATGCAAACGGCCAACGCGAATCTTCTGGCCCGGAAGAGTTGGATCGAATTTCGGATCACGTTTACTAGCCGTGTCACCGCCATCAAGCCGTTCTTGAGCTGACTTGAACGACGCCTCGATTGTGCCTTTGACAGCGTTGAGTTTTTGCCCAGCCGTTTTTTTGTCGGGACCGGGAACGGATCCCATATTCTTGCCGACCAACTTCAGCCGTCCGTTTTTGGCTCCCAAAAATTCGACTCTTGCCTCATCAAGCTGGGCTGCATCGGAAGCTGAATCGAACGCAGTCGAGGCAGCCGTGGCGAGGTCGTCGAGTTCCTGGACGAATTGATCGATGGACATAATTCTGTTCCGGACATTCGCAATCTGAAGTTACTTTTGCAGAATGCGTCTTGGATAAATGCGTTTACAAAAAAAGGAAAGACAACTGGCCGGTTGTCTTTCCCACTAATATATCAAATTGAATTCCCGGTTACGCGGCCAGTGCTTCCTTGGCGGAATTCACGATCGCGTCAAAACCCTCGGGGTCGCAAATCGCAATCTCAGAGAGCGACTTACGATCAAGCTCGATGTTGGCTTTTGTTAAGCCGTGAATGAACTCGCTGTAACGCATTCCACGCATGCGGCAAGCAGCGTTGATTCGTGTGATCCAAAGTCGACGGTAAGTCCGTTTCTTGACTCGTCGGTCACGGAAAGCGAAGACACCGGCTCGCACCAATGTTTCTTTGACGGTTCGCAGCATGTTGCTACGACCACCACGATAGCCTTTAGCTCTTTTGAAAAGCTTACGCTTGGCTTTTGTTCTTGCTGAACCTTTTGTTGTACGCATCGGATCGCCTTTTTTGTTTCGCTAGAAAGGCCCCAAACAAAACTGTTTGAAGTTGGTTGCCCGTCAGAACGCGCGAGAGACACTCGCTGCCATAAATTACTCAATTGAATCAACGGAGTTGCCGCTGACTGTTTTCTAGCGACTGTACTTACCCAGCACCAACGTCACTGATTTAACCATGCAAGAATCGAGCATGGTGCCGCCTCGCAAGTTACGAGTACGCTTGGCACTCATACGGACGTTACGGTGGGATTTGCCAGAAGCACGGTGTTTTACTCTACCCGAGGCAGTCAAGCGAAATCGCTTTTGAGTGCCTTTGTGGGTTTTCATTTTGTTCATTGGATTGCCAATTCCCTTACTACTTTTTTCGAATCGAGGATTTTAGAGCCAATCGATCTCCTTTTAAAGGGGAATTACGCGATTGACGGAAAATCTTCTGCTGGAACCGTGCCAAGCTCCATGGTCGGGCTGGGCTCGCGAAGATCTTCATGTAAATACATTTCGTCCAAATTACCCATGGATTTCGGCCAAATATGGAATTCTCCCGTCATTGCTCCAATTCGCCAGCGTCCTTGAATCCCGTTGGATCCGCAAACGCCTTGATATTCGACGTTGTGCTTACCGACGTATTTTTTCACCCATTGGCAGGCTCCGGTCTCAGAATCGTAGCTTCCATGTGAAACCCATGGGCCGACATAGTCTGTTCCCTCTCCCTTGATCTGACCGTTTTCGAACGATTTATAAAGATGCATCCAGCCTCGTTTTGGCTGAATCTGCTCCAAATAGAATCCGTTCCATTCGCCAGTCGGGAATCGGTTGTCTGCTTCCATATCTATCGTCCTCTCAATCTTCAAAATCTGCGTACGATCGATTGTTGGGCCGCCGAACGTTTTGGCTATCGGGAGAATCTAGAATTCAGGCTGATCGTCCAAAACCTCAAATAAATGCGGAGGAGAATGTCTAAAACGTCTTCGAAAGCAGAAAACCGGTGACCGGACAATTGAGCAAGACGAACAAAATTGGAAGAGTTCGCTTCCTCTCAAACGAAAAAAGCGGCGACCAATGACTCGGTCGCCGCCTTGAAATGCTTGAAAGCTGAATTGCGTTTGCTGACATTGATTTTTGTAGCCGGCGCAAAACTGCAACTGAAAAACTGCAACTGAGTTACTTCTTTCCGAAACCGGACAGGAATCGAGTCGCAGTGCTTTGAACTGGAGCTTTCGGAATCAAGTACTCAACTGGCCACGCGTCACAAGAGATTCCCGCTTTTGCCAAAGCCGTTGAAGGCCGGAACGCTGGCTTTACGGTCATGGACTGGCCCGGCACTTGCGTACCTTGAAATTTCCTCATCAACGCCACCATCTCAGGATTCTTGTGCTCGACGCCTGATGAGTCACGCTGTACAGCCCAATCAAATCCGCCGATGCAAACAACGCTTTCGTAGCGATCATGGAACTCATAAGCTTCGAAGCCTTTATTTCTCAAATCGCGAGTCAACAAGGTCGCTTTCTTGGCTCCCTCCATCAACCGGCTGGTCGATTTTCCTTTACGCTTACGCTTCAGCCAATTGTCTTCTTCTTTACGCTTTTCCATTTCATTGGGCTTCATGGTCGAAGCTCCCGTAAACGTGGCAACCTTAACGGTATAAACACTCGGGTTTTTCAACAGGCTAAATTCGAATCGCTTGTTGAATTTTACGGTGTAATCGTCAACTTTTCGGGCCGCGAAGTGCTCTTCTGGAATCATCGGGTTGGGCATCAGGAACGAATAACGAAATGGCCCGCTTTGCTGGCCATTGGCGTTGGCACTCATTCTCAAAGCCAACAATCGATCACCAGCCGGTCCAGCTTCGTCGGTGCTGGTCTCAACGCCATTCAAAGACGCTGGCTGCAGGGACTTGATTTTTTCAAGAGTTCGCTGTGCTTTCGGATCGTCGATCGAATCGAAATCTCCTACCAACACGGCAATTTCTTCAAACTTGGATTTGCTTTGAGTTTCCATCTGAATCGGACGGAGCTTTTTCCCATTGCCGGGCGTCTGCACGACTTCCCAGCCGCGCCCCATACCGGCAACGCTTTTGGAGAAATCAAACTTGTGCGAGTAAATGTAAGCCTTCAAGCCGTGCTGCTGGCGAAGTTCTTGAGTTAATCGTCGGGCTTGCTGCATTCCGTCTTCGCCCACAAACGAGCTGCACATGATCAACCACGGACCAGCACGCTCACTTAGCGCCGGATTCTCGTTGGCAGCAGGTGCTTTTTTCTTGCTGAACGGAAATTGAGCTTGGACGGGCACTGCCATCAACAAAGTTAACAGCAAGAAAACTTGAAAGCGTAATACGTTAAGTTTCATGTTTGACTCCTAAACCTTGGCGTCGTTAATGCGGAAATCGCTATGCCATTCGCCTATGCCATTCGCTTGAGGGCGGGACGTTAGCAGAAGGTTTTTTGAGCCACCAGATCAGATCAGGAATTATTGAATTTTGGCTAAAGTTGATGTCGCCAAAATCCGGAGACATTTCCCAGTCATTACACTCCAATACGGGAAACATTGGTGACATTAAAATTTAAGGGGTTGAATTCTTCATTGCGGTCGATAATCTGAACTTAACGGACACGATTCCCCCACACTTTTCTCTATCGCGAAACAAGATCATGCAATACAGCTTCCGACTAGCTGAGCTTCTTGGCCACGTTCCTGACCCAAGGAAACGTCCTGGAACGATCAAATCAATCGTTGAATATACGGGACTTGACCGACATCAAGTCGCTGCACTTCTGAAGAATGAAGTGAAGTATATTCCGCTCAAAGCTCTTTCCCGGCTTTGCGATTTCCTGATCGAGCACGGTCACGCGACCGCTGATCAACTGCCCGGTGCGTTGTTTGCTGTTGAGCCCGAAAACTTTTGGGAATTATTGGCTCGCCGTCGACGTTTGGAAATGTGTGTTGGCGTTCGAAAGGACGACAGTGCGGAGAGCCCCGAAATCTCTTTCGTTGTCGCTTCGGATTCGGTTCTTCTTGGCGAAATCCTAAACGGCGTGACAACGCTTGGCGGAACAGCCAAACTTCGGAAGTCTGACGGCAACATGTCGATGCTGACCTCTGATGCACTTCCGCATCCAGAGCATCTTAAGCAATCTCTGGTTTGGAGCCCCGGCCAGGCGGCCGAACAAGAAGTCGTTCGCCGCGCGAAAATGGTTTACAGCGAGTTCTCAGAATCCAAAGGAGACAAGGCTCTCGTTGGAATCGGCAGTACAAAAAGTAATCCCGTTGTTGAAATTGTGTTGTCGCGAGCTTTCAATTGCGATCCGTTTGCTTCCGAAGATGACTTCGAAAAATCCTCGCAACGTTCGGTTCCGTTTTTCCTTCGTTACCGCGATGACGATCCACATCCAGCCTCATGTGTCGCTGGTATCAACTTGAGCAAAGAAGAGTCAAATCTCAAGCAAGGGATTTACTACGAAGACGAAACAGGCAAATGGGTTCGCTGCGGAAGTGACAATCCGAAAGAAGAAGTCGCGTTCGTGTTTTACATTCATCGCGAATCTCAAGGCCGGCTTGAAATGGTGATGGGCGGATTTTCCGGACGAGCAACCCGCCTGTTGGCTCGCGCACTTGCGACTCGAGCGGAAGACTTCTGGCCTCCGATCTACGAAATGCAAGGCATTCAAGTCGGCGGCTTCATTGTCAAATTCACGCTACCTTCGTCGAAGAAGGAAACGGATATCTTGCGAACAGATTTGGTAGCGACAACCGAAGTCACCAGCATTCCAGTCGAGGCGCTAGCAAGACGTTTGGATAGCAACTCCAAAATCCGGTAGACCGAGATTTCAATTCGGCGCATACGAATTCTCGTGGGCGCCACGTTCCTTCGAGACTATTTAATATCTGAGAAACGGAGACTCTTCGGCCAACGCCACCGAATATCCCAGAGGGATTACAGCCATTAGCCGTGGGTTGAGTGAAACGACACCCACGGATCACGCTGGCATGGCTTTTGACCCCGGAGGTGGTCACAGCTAGGCTTGATTCGACAGGCTCCGAGTCCACCAGTCGTGGGCTTCCGAACTACTTGGGGATCAGCTTGATTCTGTGAACAAGCAGATCTGCAGCTTCGTTAACCTTCACCAACGTCACTTTAAGCCGCTGCACACCTTCGCCGGAGCGCACCAGGAAACGCTCGGTGTAAGTTTCGTCTTGCGGGTAAAGCGTGAACGTTCGCTCGGGCGCCGAACCAATTTGAATCTTGAACTGACATTCCTCCAGCGCCGAATAAGTCACTTCGCAGTAGAAAAATCCGGTTCGTCGATCGGTGACATTGACCAGCCAAATTGCTGAATCATCACTTCGCTCCCAATTTCCAATACGATCTTCCTCGACCATCGGCCCTTCGAGCAACGCCGTCGAAGGTAGGAGCAGCAGTTCCGCCAACGAGGTCTGAGAAATCACTTCTTTAGGTTTCCTCCGACCAGAAGACGGCTCAACTGTGGCCGGTTGTGCAAGCTGCTCGACCGTCTGGCCACCCGGCTGCTGGCGCGCCGATTCACGCGGCCAGAAAACTAAGATCGTTACCAGCATCGCAACGCCCGCAACCAAGGCGAAAAGAGCCAGGTTCTTGACGCTAAATATCGGACTAGGCTCAAGATCAACTGGTTGATTAAAACAGAATACCTTTTCACTTATCTCACCAGGATCAACCGAGATCGACGGCTCCGATTCGGCTGTTCTCCCACTCATTTGACCGACAGCTCTAGTGCCGTCTTGGCGCGAACTGTCGCCTACCGAGGAGTTTATCGGGATTACGGGGCTTTCGGGGCCAGCTTGAGACGCCTGTTGTTCAAATGAACGATTGAGGTCGTCCGCAACTTTCCTGACCTCGGAATCGTAGTACTCGCGCTGAGCGTCGTCTTGCAAAACCCGTTTCGCAATTGCCAACTCGCTCAAGAGTTGCGAGGCAAATTCTCCCCGCGGTCCGGACTGAAAATTCCGAACCATCGCCATCCGCTGATCACAAGCGAGCTCGATAACGTCTGCCTTGGATTCAAAGACGGGAATCCCCAACAGCAGGTAATGGTTGATGGGGCGGATACCTCGCGGGATTCCCAACCAATCTTCATAGGGGTCAAAATCTGCCATCAATTTGAAACGTACCGCTTGAGTGAAAAACCTGGAAACGGTTGAGCGACTTAGCCTTGCGCTGTAACGCACAAAGCATTACATCCTCGACCTATAGTTTCCTTGGAATTGTAGCCTTGGCAAGAAGCCAATCAACGTCGTACTGTGCCAACGCTATTCAATGCTCGATCCTGCTGACAAGCGACCAGTTTCACACAGTGCATGCAACCCGCGACTAGGAAGTCTTTGAATCGTTTATCTAGGAACGATTAAACTGCTTTTGCCGGCCACATCATGGCAGTCATCGGGTGACATGACAGCAATCAGATACACTTCGTCCGGTTGTAACGCGCATACCGTCCACTCTCGTGAATCCCTCACGTTCACCACAACAGGGTTGTTGAATCGACCGAACTCGAACCGATGAAAACTCTGTGGATGACTAACAGCATCCAGACGTTCGATCGTGTCTCACCAAGAGACAAACTCACGCGGGGGAAATTGTGTCACAGGACATCAACGTTGTCGCTTTGGTCAAAGGCGAAGAGAGATACATCTTCCTTTTTAATGATGCCCAGAAAGCGGAAACGCTTCGCACGCTCGGTCGGTACGCTTCGGATACAAAGCTCAGCTTTTCCTGGTACGACGCCGCCGTCTTGAGCCAAAAAGTTCGAAACGCAAAAAAATCTTCGCCGGAGCTGGCTCCACCACAGTCCGGTCGTTTTGGTTCTGCCAGCATTCAAGATTTGATTTCTGGGGAAGAGTAAAACCGCTGGCTGGTTGGAGCTTGATCGTTGGATAAAACCATCCCAAGGTTCTTGAGATTTCTCAAAGTCGAACGCAACTGCAGCGATCTGACGATTAAGTCTTATCGCGAAGACCTTTCGTTGCTGTACGAGTATTTAACTGACTCGCTGGGCAAGATTCCTCGCCCCGGCGAGATCACGCCGCTGGATCTGCGGACTTATGTTTCCGCACTTCACGAGGCCGGCTACGCGAAATCGTCCGTGTCTCGACGATTGGCTTCGCTGCGTAGTTTTTTCAAGTTCGCTCAGAGGGAAGGCCTTTGCGATTCGAACCCAGCCAAACCGCTTCGTAATCCGCGCCGCGAGCGAAAACTTCCGCACTTCTTGACCGGAGCAGAGATTGGCAAACTGTTGGTGGCGCCGGCCAAGACCGACCCAATGGGGCTGCGTGACCGAGCGATTTTAGAAACGCTCTATTCGGCAGGCTTGCGTGTCAGCGAACTAGTCGGCACGAACTTGGATGACTTGGATTTGGAAGACGGACTCGTTCGCGTGCGTGGCAAAGGCAAAAAGGAACGGCTTGCTCCACTGGGCAGTTATGCGGTCAAAGCCATTCGCAACTGGATGAAGCGTCGGGAACTTCACCACTCAGAACCCAAGAAAGTTGGATCGCCGCTGTTTCTCAACAAATTCGGCAAGCGTATTTCAACTCGTAGTATCGGCCGGATGCTGGAAAAGTACTTGAAGCTAACCGGATTGGACATGCGAACATCGCCACACACGTTGCGTCACAGTTTCGCCACTCATTTACTTGACAGTGGAGCCGACATTCGCAGCGTGCAAGAACTGCTCGGCCACAAAAGCCTCGTCACCACGCAAATCTACACGCACGT
>CAZPTT010000018.1:0-1862 GCA_964589435.1 uncultured Pirellulaceae bacterium | reverse complement strand
AAGCAAAAGGCCTGGAGCTTTCGATTTCGAAAGTCCATTGAGCATGGAAAGCGTATCCGAAAACGTGCATCCATACTTTCCACGTGGAAACGAAGTGAATCATTGGTTGCCTGACCAATCAGCGCATAAAAACAGGGACGCCATCGGACGCCCCCATTGATCTTTTATGCCAAGAGTATTGCTCTTAAACGTGTGCTTACATAAACGCGTTAAGCTTTTCCATCAAGGCATCGACGACTGGCTTGAGCTTGCCAAGAATGCCTTCGTCGGAGATTCCGCCCAAAGCTGCCTTAATCGTGTCACCAAACTTCGACATGACTGTACCGGCAGCCGTCTTCGCTGGCCCGGTTAGCTTGTCGATTCCCATTCCGTCTAACGAGCCGCTGAGATCTGAGATCTTCGATGTCAAACCATCAACGTTGTCAGCCGTCACATCTTTGAAGCCATCGGCAATCCCGGTGAATTTGCCTTGTAGACCTTTCATGTCAAAGTCGCCGAAGTCCACGTTGGCCAAATCCATCGCTTTGTCCTTAGCTTCGCTGACTGCATCTGAAGCGGCGTTTGTAGCGTTGCTCGCGGCATCCTGGGCAGCATCGCATCCAGCGAACACGACCATTAATCCGAGAAACAGCATGCTAACCTGAGTCAATTTTTTCACTATTAAATTCCTTAAACTCGTGGAAGTTGTATTTAAGTACAACAATTTGTCAGCAATAAGCGTAAGACATTCCACCGATAGTGAAAAGAGGATGCCGCACCGCGAACACTCGTTTTGCGAACCTCCGCTATGGAGGCTTTTTTTGTATGAGCTTGGCTTGGACGTGAGAAAGCTAACCACCCGCGAAAAACCACCTGACAAGCCCCAATCCCTGCTTCGTTTTGACAGCGATTTTGACGGATCCAGATGGCGAAAGCCCCTGCTGGGTTTCGGAATTTAGCTTTTTGCAAAAACTATTTGCCTTGACTTTCGTAAACCTAATAGTGATACTCTTTTTTAGTCGGGCCGCCGGAATCCAATTGTTCCGGCACTCAAATGCGTTTTTCCAAAACGACAATTCGCTTTCTGTTGGTCTACTTGGTTCTTTTATTGAACCTGGGCTCAACGGTTCACCGCGCCGATTTTTTCGGTCTGCACTCTCATAGCAGTGCGCCAACTACACATGAGCATTCCTCGTGTTGCCACGGCCACTCGCACCACGCTCCACAGACGCAAGATTCCGAATCTTCCGGTACCCTTCACACTGATCACGATTGCTTACTATGCGACTTCTTTGAGAAGTTTCATCTTTCTATCGATCAGGTTTCGCCAGCCGAAGCCAGCTCGCCATCTCGAGCAAGTTACAACTTCTCTCTTCATTTTTCTGAAGAAGAAGCCATCTGCCCCGTCGCTCGCGGGCCTCCAGTAGCTTAGCTCTTTCGAAGCTTGACCTTCGTTGGGAACTCTCCGCGGAGCGCTATCGTGCGCGTTCTTCGATGAGAAACCGAACCATTTTGGTTCCGTCAACCAATCGATCTGGTCTTCCTTTTTTCCGTTCTGTTTATCACTGCGCATAGTCAACACATAGTCAGCGCGTTGGACGAGATTCGTTCGTAGGTGGTAAATCGCGATACCGTTGCGGACCGCCGTTTCGTTCTGGCGGCCCGACTATCCGTTTGAGCAGATGGTGTGTCCGTGACGTTTTCGCGATTTCATTTCGAACCGGTCTGAGTCCTCAGCCTTATAGGAAATAACATGACAAATCGATACCGACATCAAACGCGAAAGCCAGAGGCTTTCGCGAGAGGTTTTACTCTCGTTGAGCTGCTCGTCGTAATCGCAATTATCGGCATCCTTATTGGAATGTTATTGCCAGCGGTTCAGA
>CAZPTT010000017.1:57825-59693 GCA_964589435.1 uncultured Pirellulaceae bacterium | reverse complement strand
CCAACCATGCTGCGAACGCGTCCAGAACGCAATCCGCAACCGCCATCACATCCACCGCCACAACCGCATTCGTTGTTGCCGGATCGCAATCCGAGGCTTGGCAATTTAACACCACAAGTTCTTCCGCCACCGCATGATGGGGCTGGAGTGTCGCAGCAAGTAGATGCTGTTTCGCATCCACCGCCGCAGCCGCCTCGACTCATCAGGCGATTGAGAAGGTCTTGGCCGTTACTTTCGCTGCAACACATTGCAATGCTGGCGATTGCCAACGCAGCTAACTTAATATTCATCGTGACTCGTCTCCTTGAGTACTGAATTCCAATTGGGCAATCCATCAAACCCCTCCAACGCGGTTAATGTTTTCGGCCGCCTCACCAACTCGCGTTTATCTTGTCGTAAGCAACGTTCTAAACTCGATTGACAACTGAATGCTCTGAGGCCTGATCGATCTGTGCCTGCCCATTGAACCCTGGGTAACGATGAATGGATTGATTCTTTACAACAAATCAATTTAGAAACCAAACATCGACACAGAAACGGATTGTCTACCGTTTCCATCCCTACCTTCATCGTCGGAGAAATTGCTGGTCTTTGCAGGTTGCCCATGAATGAGGCTGATGACGCATAACCGTGTCTTGGCGGCTACAACGCTGAAGACCGTTAGACAAACTTTGCGGGCTGACTGGCTGTTTTGATTGAGCCTGGCACCAGTCTTGGGGTGGATGTGAACCCTCAAGATCCAAAGTTAGATCCAAAGTCGCGATAGCTGCAAGCATCCAAGTGGCGTCGTTTTGGAAATCTGCGATTCCTGCCTGCTCTTTCGTCTGATTGAAAATTCTCGTTCCACCAATATTCCAATATTTTAAGACGCCTTTTTACGTCTTTAGTCCCTTGCGTCGATCACGCCAATTTGATTCCGCTAATATTGATTTCGTCGACATTGCTGAAGAAGAGCTGGGCCTTTTACATACCCGAAATTGACAAACGATATCAAATGGACGCCATAACATTCACGTTCGTCTTTGACGAAAAAACACTAGTTAGATAAACTTGAAGGGTTAAGTAACGACTGAGTCCGAGTGCCGGTATTCGAAAAGTCATCGCACTAACCAGAATTCTGTCAAATCGAGACAGATTTCCAATCTGAAATTACGATAAACAACGCATGACACGTCAATTTTCAAGCTCTTCCCCAGCCGACACCCAACTGGTGATTGGTTTTTCGGTGATTCGTTCTTACGTCCGAGGACTAATTCCCGTGACCCTGCTCGCAATAGTGAGTGTGTTGACCGGTTGCAATCAGCACCGTTATCAGCCCGCCGAGTGGCGCGCTGCCGATCGCGACTCAACGACCTTACCTAGCTCCAATCGAGACACTGATGCTGGCCTTGCCGGCGGAAGCACTCTGCCTTGGCGTGGTGCGAACTCTGGATCGACTTTGCCTTGGCGTGGATCGACACTTCCATATCGCGGATCGACTTTGCCTTGGCGCGGATCCACACTTCCATATCGCGGCACCACTCTTCCCTATCGCGGCACCACTCTTCCGGGTCGAAACTGGACAACGCTTCCCTTCCGTGGTCAGGACGGCGACAACTGGAACAATGGTGGATGGAATAATGGTTCGACGCTGCCCAATCGCGGCCGAGCAATGCAATACCGCAGCCAGACAACGCTCCCGAGTTCATCGCAGCGTCAGCAACCGACTTGGTCGACACTAAGACACCCCGGTTCCACGTTGCCAACACGGGCTTATGGTTCGGGCAACCCTTTGCGGGACTCTCGCAACTAGCTGGCGCGCGTTTTACGCACTCGCGAATAAACGGCACGCGAGCGATCGGAAGAGCTTCATCGCGCACGAAAAAAGC
>CAZPTT010000017.1:36032-57725 GCA_964589435.1 uncultured Pirellulaceae bacterium | reverse complement strand
AGAAAAGCTGTTGCGAGATATTTTCTCGTCCAATGGCGGTCTAAGTCTTAGCTTTCTTTTTCGCCTTCTTTTTCTTGGTTGTCGCCGGTGCATCTGGATCCTCGACAGCTGGCGGCTCAACTACGTCTTCTTTTACTTTTTGCACGAAGTGTGGAGGCTTGCCTTCCGGGCTAAGCTCGCTGGCTCGTTTGTCGGCGGCTTTACGTTGATTGAATTCGTACAACGCAACTCGCTTCATGGCGTGATTGAATACGCCCCAGAACAGCTTGCGGCGAATTTCTTCGGTCTTCTTTTTGCGAGTTTTTCGCTTCTTCTTTTTCTTGACTGGCTTTTCTTCATCTTCCGCTACGTCAGCTTTATCAGCCTTCTTAGTCGTTTTCTTCGCAGCAGCCTTAGCAGCCTTAGTAGTCTTAGCAGTCTTTTTTGCGGCTTTGGTCGTTTTTTTAGCGGCCGCTTTTTTTGTAGCCTTCTTTTTGGCCATTTCAGTCCGTCTAACTTTATTAGTGTCGATGAATCAGTGAAAATTCAGCGATGGTGAACAACACCGCTCGCTGGACGACCGGAATTCAAGTCTGGCGTCCGCTCTTTCAGCGGGGCATATATTACTTGTTTTTCCGGTGTTTGGATACCAGACGTTTCGACCTCGCCCAAGTGAAATTCAGAAATTTCGGGTTTTGGGTCGTTTAAGCATGGCCATGGTTCTTCCTGAATCGAAGCAAATCGGGCCCCGATCTCCAGTCAGCGATTCATTTTGATTCTGGATTCGCATTTTTCGGTGGGGTGCCGCCTCCATCTTCCACGTATTTCGACCTCTGCTGGGCGTACTCTTGTGGCGTCATTTCGTCGAAGGCGTTCGGCTTGAGCTCTTCCTTGGATCGCCCTGCATTCGCTTCCTCCAGCAGTCGCTCAAGATAGGGACGACACCAGCCACATCCTGTTCCTGCACCGAAACACTGGCTGAGCTGGCTGGCTCGCCTCGGTTTTTCGACGCGAATAAAATTAACGACTTTACGACGGGTCACGTGAAAACACAGACACACAGGATCATCAGGCTTCATCGTTGATTTCCATGGCTTTGAGAGAACACCAGCCAGCCTAAACAGTTCAGATCAAACATGACAGTTCAGATCAAACATGAGCTCACGTTAACGGACACTCGGGACTTTGGCAGCGTCCGAGGAAGTTCATGCTGGCTGGAACTCGCCCCGCTCAAGAAGGCTCAAGAGGGGGAACGCGAATGTAAGCGATTACAGACATGGACTACCTGGATATCGCTGGGGCGAGAGAGGTTTGCCTGTGGTGTATGCCTACGAAACTTCCCCAACGAACGGCTTCAACGAAACGGCTTCAACGAAACGACTCCAGCGGAACCGTTCTTAATGGTCAATCTTGAACTTGGTATTTTGAACTTGATATTCGTGTTGGGATTTGAAAGCCGAGGTACACGTTCGATATCGGCGATCGAACGACAATGCCGCTGAAGCGTCGCCTTTTGCTCCGCAAAATCAGCGTTACCTTTGCGGAGCGAAAGGCGACAATCAGGAATCAAGTCAACATGAACTTCATCCTGTCCTTTCATTAGTTCGTTGAAAATAGAAATTTGCCGGTTTATAAACGCAACAATTCGTTCTAAATTATTAAGAACGTTGCTGCGATACTTATTCAGCCAGTCCTGGTTTTAATCAAACGTTTCTATTTCCTGTCTCAATCGAGACAGATTTAAAAATACTGGGCTGATCGGTGTCGATTACATTTCGAGTTGTTGGTGAGTTTCGATTCGTATGAAACACCTGCTTGACTACCTGCCCAAACTCAAAGACTGGATGAATCGCCGCGAGCAACCTGCCTTTCGATATCCACAGATTCTTGATTGGATTTTCGAAAAGCGGGTCAGCAACTTCGACGGCATGTCGAATTTGCCACAGCCGCTGCGCGAGCTACTGGCGACTTCATTCACGACATTCACGACTTCGATTTCCAATCACACGACCAGTGAAGATGGAACTGAAAAACTGCTGCTGCGATTGCAAGACGGTGGCGTGATTGAATGCGTGTTGTTGCGCGAGGAGAATCGTCGCACGATCTGCGTCAGCAGCCAAGTCGGTTGCGCGATGGGCTGCGTTTTTTGCGCAAGCGGACTGGACGGCGTCATGCGCAACCTGACCGCAGGTGAAATCCTGGAACAAATGCTTTTGCTTCAGAAACTTCTTCCGGATGACGAACGGCTCAGTCACATTGTCATGATGGGCATGGGTGAACCACTGGCGAATCTTGACAGCGTTTTGCAAGCATTGAGCTATGCCAGCTCTCCATCCGGCTTGGGAATCAGTGCTCGTCGGATTACGATTTCGACGGTCGGTCTGCCGGCAGCCATTCGCCGACTGGCCAAATCGGAATGCAAATACCAACTGGCCGTCTCGCTGCACGCGCCCAACGATGAATTGCGAAACGAATTGGTTCCAGTCAACAACAAGATTGGCATCGCTGCCCTGATGGCAGCAGCCGATACTTACTTCGATTCGTCGGGACGGAAACTTACTTTTGAATACGTGCTTCTGAATGGAATCAATGACCGGGCCGAACATGCCCATGAACTTGCGGATTTGCTACGCGACCGAACAGTCTTATTGAACGTCATTCCGTATAACCCGGTGGACGGTCTGCCCTACAAGACTCCTTCGAACAACTCGATCCGTCAATTCAAAGACATCATTCAATCGGCCGGAATTGAAATTCGGTTTCGCCAGCGCAAAGGCGACAAGATCAACGCTGCCTGCGGCCAATTGCGTCGACAGCAATTGGTTGAAATTGGAGCGCCGGAGCAGACGACCGATCCGACGGGAGTCTAGCCGCATCAGTTCGATAACTTTCAGCCGACGCCATCGAACTTGACTCACTAACGCCGTTTTCGCCAAGCATTTTCGACCGATTTCGATTGCCTGTCCAACCAAGCCGATCCAACCAAGCCGATCCAACCAAGCCGATCCAACCAAGCCGATCCAACAAATGGCTTTGTCGTAATGCCATTCATGCTTGCCTGTTCACTGCCGATAAAAAAACCGAGAAACTTATCGCGCATGAAGGTGTTTAAAAGTCATCAAGTATGAATATTGAATTGCCTTACTTACTTAACAAGCCGCCCTAACTAAACTCGGCCAGGTGCCTGATCATTTTTTGGCCAACATTTACGGGTCGTCCACTGAAAACGATGGCTTAGAATATCTGGGAGTCACGCCGGCCTTGCCTCAAAATCGAATCACTGCCCAGTCAAAAGAAAATCGGCCAAAGCAAAATAAGCCAAAGCAAAATAAGCAAAACGGAAACTAAATTTTGTCGCTAAGCGATTCCGTCATCAAAAAAGTTCAGAAGTATGAACTGCTCGATCCCGACGTGCGGTTAATGCTACAGGTGCGCGATGGCAACGCGGCGGCATTTGAACAACTGATGGCGAAACATCAAAACCGATTGATCATGATCTTGGAGCATCAGGTTAAGAACCGAAGTTTGGCCGAAGATCTCGCGCAGGATGTTTTCTTTCGCGTTTACCGTGCTCGAGAAACCTACGTACCGACGGCAAAATTTTCGACGTGGCTTTATACGATCACGCACAATGTCGCGAGTAACGCTTTACGAAAATCATCGCGAAAGAAAGAAGTCAACTTGGTGACTTCGCCATCGGGTTCGATGCCGGTTCGCCCGCTGGACACCATGGCCACGGAGAAAAGCAGTTTGATGCCGACTCGCCAAATTGATCGCACCGAGATGTCGGCAATTCTGCGCGAGGCAATTCAATCGCTTGCTCCTCGACAACGGATGGCAATGATGTTGTCGCGTTTCGAGGAAATGAGCTACCTTGAAATCGCGGAAACAATGGAGCTATCAACGCAAGCCGTTAAATCACTTTTATCGCGGGCTCGCTACAACTTAAAAATTATTCTCGAACCTTACATGGATTCAGGAAGATTGCCCTCCGTCGCGTCCGCAAACGCCAAAGCAGCAACAGCAAAAAAGCTCGACAAGAAGAAAAACATCAAGAAAGATTAAAAACCAGACAGACTGTTCTAAACGATTCTCCCACGAAGCAATTCTCTTACGTTAACCGACTCAATGCACGACGATTTAGCAATTCACGAAGAGCTGACGGCCTATCTCGATGGCGAGTTGAACGCTAGTGATGCGCAGCAAGTCGAACAGCGACTTGGAACCGACCCAGAATATCGAGCTGAAATGCAGGCCCTCCAAAAGACCTGGGATCTGCTTGAAGGTTTACCAGAAAATGAAGCCAACGCGTCGTTCACCCAAACGACGATGGAAATGATTGTTGGCGATGCGATCAAGCAGGTCAAAGCCAAGAATCGAACTTGGTGGGTCTGGCCGTTGCGACTGAGTATCTTCCTCGCGATTCCGCTCTTGCTGTTTGGGTTGGGGTACGGCGTGACCCGGTATGTCCAACTGGAACCCGAACGACAGCTCGTTGGGAATCTGTCTTTAATTGAGAACATCGACGTCTATAACAAGGTCGGAAGAGACATCGACTTCCTGATGAAGCTCAATGAAGAGGGCTTGTTTGCAAAAAACGATGAACCCATCCTCAAAATCGGAGAGGTTCTGCCAGCCAAGATGTTCAAGTTGCCGGAGCCGATCGAGTTTCCAACATTGGATACGGTTCAAGATCGCGAGCAGAAGATTGAGTCATTGGGCATCGATCAAAAAAACATCTTGCGACGCCAGGCGGAAGCGTTTCTGAAACTCCCGGATGCCGAAAAAGATGAACTGAACACGTTTCACAATCGGCTGGCAAACCACCCCCAAAGAGCCGAGCTCACCCGTTCGATGAACGAGTACTGCAGTTGGTTGAGAACGCTTGGATTGAATGAACAGATGAGTGTTCGCGACCTAGCTGCGGGCGAGCGAATCAAACGAATTTCCGAATTACAGTTGGACAAAGCTCAGAAAGCATTTGGTCGTTCCGGAGCAACCAAATTGCCGTCACTCAAAGACGCCAAACTGGTGTTCAGTTGGTACCTGCTCGTGATTAACAAGGGAGACCGAGAAATCCGCAGGAGTTTTCCAAAAATCATGTCGCAACATCGCCCCGAAGTGCCTTACGCTCAGCTACAGCGATACGCCGCGAGTCGAAGAACGTCTGTTCGATCGCTGGTCGGGAGCTTGATGCGAATCGATCGGGACTCAGTCAAACAGCTTCTTTTGGACGATGCAGATCCGCTGACTGACGCATTGCGACTAGGACTCTCCCCGGAAGCTCGCGAAATCATCGACGACCAATCCACACAAGAACAAAATGAATTGATCTTGAACTGGATCGAGGCCGCCAACGAATCGCTGACCCGGGTCAAGCAAGACGAGTTGATTGGTTTCTACGATCAGCTTAGTGGCGAAGAGCGAGACGAAATGGACAAGATGTCATCCAGCAATTGGTATCAAACTCTTGAGGACAAATACAAAGCCGCCAACGGAATCCGCTCGGTTCGAAAATCGACACCATCGGAGTCTGATCTGCAAGCGCTCCTAGAAGAACTTGGGATACAAGAATTTTAAAGCACGCAAGAATTTTAAAGCAGGCAAGAATTTTGGGGCAGGCTAGAACTTCAACGCGTTCGGGTCTATCAGACCGCTTCTCCGCCCTGAACATGCTCGATTCGGAATGCACGAAGCGACGATTAATCCGCCTGAATCAGGCGTTTCTCACGTTGTCGGCGGATTTTCCCGGTTTGGCGAAACTTAACTTCCGATAAAACCGTCTATAATAATGAGACTCGATCCGGTAGATGGAACTACCGGAGTTTTTAACCATCAGTTCCAATTGGGTTGTTGGTTCAAATCAAATCGCAGTTTTCATCCGCTTAATTCAATTCCGACGCTTGAATCAATCCAATTCCGCGACCTGGGCGCACAACGCCTGAGAAATCTTCGCGGTCAAAACGTGATTCAAAAATTTCGGTAAGGCGAATTGCATGGCCAGTCAAGTCAACGCTCCTGCTAACTCATCGACGAAAAAACGTCCGACCAACAAGCAGTCGACGAAGGTCAAGCGTTACGTCAACCAACAGCTCGAGAAGACTCGCCGGCAAGTCAAATCAACTGACTTGATCAGTGGCCTGTTGACCATGTTTGCGTTCGCATTGGCTTTCTTGATGTTGATCGCGATCTGGGATGCTTGGATCAGTCCACTCACGACCACAGGACGTTGGATTTGTTTCGCGCTGTTAATGACCGGCGGGGCGGCTTACACGTTCTTGTCCATCGTGCCGCTCTTGATGAAAAGAATCAATCCTCACTACGCCGCCAAAATGATTGAAGATGCAGAGCCAAGCTTTAAGAACAGCCTGCTCAATTACGTCTCGTTGCGGAAGCGAACTGAATCAGTCAATCCAGCGGTCTTCGATGCGGTTTCACGACAAGCCGCCACCAATTTGGCCAACGTGCCTGGTGATGCGACCGTCGATCGCTCGAAGCTGATTCGATTGGGCTTTATCTTGATCGGATTGATGGCGTTTGCCATCGGCTACAAAGTGCTTTCGCCAAAAGACCCGTGGCAGACGTTTGGCCGCGTACTGGCTCCCGCCGCAAAAATTGCCAAACCGGCAGTCGTGCAAATTTCAGAAGTTCTTCCAGGTGATACCAAGGTCTTCTTTGGTGAACAACTTGAAGTGACCGCCATTGTTCGAGGCCGCCACCAACCACAAGACGTGCACATTCTCTACTCGTCAAAAGACGGCCAACTTAAAGACCAACTGATTCCGATGACCGCGGACGATACCGGCACGCGATATCGCGGATTGTTATCGATGGCAGGTACCGGGATTCAACAATCCCTCACATATACCGTTGTGGCTCGCGATGGATCATCGCCAGAATTTGATGTAGTCGTTCAGCCCAATCCAACGATTGCGGTTGAGTCTCTGGTACTGACGCCTCCAGCTTACACCAAGCTTCCGCAACAAGTATTGAATGCTCAAGGCAACATCGATGCAATCGAGGGGACTCAAGTCACCATCCATGCGGTTGCGAATTTGCCAATCCAAGTCGCCTACGTTGAGTTACTGAATGAAGTAAACGCTTCGGGCGATACCGCCAACGACATTTCGGTTGAATCCATTTACAAGGTTGTTCGTCCGATCGAAATGCAATCGGAAGGAAAGACCGCCACGGCCAGGTTTGTGGCTCAGCTAAATGCGGCACGTGAAAAACCAATGGCAACGCACTATCGGATTCGGTTCGTAAGCGAAGACGATGATCGCAACCAGACTCCCAACACTTACCCGATTCGCATTACGCCGGATCTCGCGCCGGAAGTGCTGATCACTACCCCGATCGAACGCGAAGTCTCCGTTCCGGTCAACGGATCGGTGGCGATCAATGTTGATGCCAATGACCTTGATTTCGAAATTGCGTCGATCGCACTCAAGATTGATCGTCAAAGTGGTACCGTGCTCGATACGAATCTCGAAATGTTGTCCGACAATGGCAATCAACGTGTTACTGGCCGTTACGTATTGAAGCCATCCGAACTAGGGTTGCGAGCCGGTGACCAAGCGATTTTCTACGCAACTGCGAGTGACAATCGAACATCTCCGCAAAGCGGGCAACCTGACCCAAACATCTCCCGCACGGATAACTTCATGCTGGAGATAACAGGAGAACAAGAAGAACCCAACGACCCGCAAGACGGAGAGCAACAACAACCAAAGCAGCAGCAAGATGATGGCCAGCCGAAACCTGAGCAGCCTGAACAGAAACCCAATGATCCTCCAGAAGATGCCAAGAGCCCAGAGCAGGAAAGAAATAACGACGCTCAAGAGCAGAAACCCAACCAACAGGAAGCTCCCGCTGACGAGGGATCCCAAGACGATGGCGATTCTAAAGCAGGCTCCGAGGGCGGTGGCTCAGAAGGATCCAATGCCGATGGCTCAGATTCAGAAGGCGATCCGAACGACCAAGGCGGCGAGTCTGGAACCGGCGAGGCCATGGAAAGTGAAACTGGCGAAAGCGAAGCAGGTGAATCAGGCGGGAGCGATGGCGGCGAAGCTGGATCCGAGCAAGGAGCCGATGATTCCGGTGCTGGCCAGCCCGGTGAAGGCGATCCATCTGGCGGAAGCGAAGGTGGCAGTGAAAGCGGATCCAATGACGATCCATCTCAAGAGGGCCAATCAAGTGGGGGCGGAGGAAGCGAATCTTCTTCCGATGCCAACAATGGGAATCAGTCGCGGCCTGGTGAGGGGTCAAGTCCTAGCGATCCTAACGGAGACGGGCAACCATCTTCTAATGGCAATCGCAATGATGGAAACCAAAACGGTGGCCAACCAGGCGAAGGCGATGGCTCGGATCCCGGTGAAGCTGACGACAGCTTGACCGACGGACAGCGGGAACGATTAGGCGATGACGTATCCCAAGGAGAGATCGTCAAACGGCTTGAGGAGCTTTTGACGGATCAGGGAGAGCGGCCTCAACAAGATCCAGGTCAAGAACCAAACGAGCAGCCCGGCAATCCGACCGAAAACGAAAATTCAGAGGACGCCGGCGCAGAGGGTGCGCAACAAGACTCTGAAACTGGCGATTCAGCAAACGGTTCGCCAAGCGATTCGGCAGATGGTTCACCAAGCGATTCCCAAGCGGGCTCGCCGGAAAACATGCAGTCGGGCGGAGAAACCGATCCGCAGAAACAGAAGCAACCCGGTGGCGACCCAAGCCAGCAAAACCAATCCGCAGGCTCGGGGGGAGGATCGGAAAGAAGTGAAGGAGGTTCTGAGAGTGGATCCGAAGGCGGAAGTGAGGGAGGATCGGAAAGCGGATCCGAAGGTGGGCCTGAGAGCGGAAGCGAAGGAGGTTCTCAGAGCGGAAGCGAAGGCGGATCGGAAGGCGAATCCCAAAGCCCAAGTGAAGGCGGTTCAGAAAGTAGCACCGAAGGCGGTTCGGAACGTGGCACCGAAGGAGGTTCCGAAGGTGGATCGGAGGGAGGAAGTGAAGGCGGTTCCGAAAGCGGTAGTGAAGGAGGCTCGGAAGGAGGCAGCGAGAGTGGATCCGAGGGTGGCAGTGAAGGAGGATCAGAAGGTGGCAACGAGAGTGGTTCCGAAGACGGTAGTGAGAGTGGATCTGAAGGAGGCAGCGAGAGTGGATCCGAGGGTGGCAGTGAGAGTGAATCCGAAGGTGGCTCGGAAGGAGGAAGTGAAGGCGGTTCCGAAAGCGGAAGCGAAGGAGGATCAGGCAGTTCGCCCGGAAGTGGTGCATCACCCGGAAGCGGTTCGTCGCCTGGCGAAGGTGGCCAGCCAGGTGATTCGGGTAACTCGAAACCCGGCAGCGGCTCACCCTCCGAAGGCATGAGTTCTCCCGGTGGTACCGGTGGCGGAGGAACACTTTCTACTTCGCAGCTAAAAAAAGAAGAGGTCAATCGTGAACACGCCAAAAAAACGACGGACATGATCCTCAACAAGCTGAACGATCAAAAGTACGACCCGGATCCAGAATTGCTTGAAGAGATGAATTGGACGAAAGACGACTTAAACAAATTCTTGAGACGCTGGCAGGATCTCAAGAAACGTGCTGAATCTGGCGACCCAAATGCCAAAGCCAAATATGAACGTTCGCTCAAAAGTTTGAACTTGCGCCCCAACGACAAACTTCGCAAGAACAAACAGAACGACGATCAGATCGAGGGACTGGGCGTTGACAGCGCCGTGGTCAAACCACCGGCCCATCTACTGGATGACTTCAATGCGACGCTCCGCGATCTCAATAGCGCGAGCGACAAATAGGCCACTTGCCGTTGAATTGGAGCTGGAGTTCGTCAAGCGTTCTATTTCACAGCGTGAACTCTGCTAATGACTGTCTATCTCGTCCTCGCTGATGCGCTTTGAGGTTGCAATGTTTTGTTTAGGGGCGAAGCCCCGGTCGTTTACCTAGCCCAGACAGCGAGGAAGGCATTCAAGCTGACATTTTCTTTGCTTACACGGTCGGCGGCACGGCGTGTGAGATCGAGGAGGGTCTGGACTGGCAGGGCACCGGTCGGCAGTTGCACAGATTTTTATCCCGCAGGGATTCTAGCCTTTAGCCGGTGGTCGAGCGCAGCGAAAACCACCGGTACACTGACGGCGAGCTCACGATCCTGAAGGGATCGCAGCAAGCCATGATTGAGATCAGCCAGCCGAAACAGGTTCTACTGAAAAAGTGATCATACTCGAGGCTCCGGCTAACGATTCGGCGTGCAGCAAATCTGCCGCCCTGATTTTCTTTCAGAATTTCAAAGATAATTTCTCTTTCGACGAATAGATCGCGCGACATAGAGGGTTAACTTGTCAGACGTGACGAATTGAATCCAGTCGCGCAGTACGATAGCAATTCAACGCTCTTTCACAAACGAGTCGAGCCACCTCAACATGGAGCAACTCAAAAAACGACTTGCCCGCGGCGAAACAGAAGCGTTTGTAGAAGTCTACGATTTACTCGGTGAAAAGCTCCTTCGCTACCTTACAGCCCGTTTAAATCCAACGGATGCTCACGACGTGATGCAAAACGTGTTTGCCCGGATTGTTCGGTATCACAAACACTTTGCCAGATCAAAAAACTTGACCGCTTATGTATTTCTCACAGCACGTAACGAATCCAATCGTTGGATTAAAAAACACCGTCAAGCTCGCCCGTCGAGCACTACAGGTTTGGAAAAGACAACGCTAGAAAATTCCGACCAGACCACCAATCAACCTGTCGGCCGGCAGCTTGAACAAGCCGAGCTGGTCGAGTTTTTGATTCACAAACTTTCCAGTGAAAGCCAAGAAATCATCCGGCTAAAAATCTACTCCGATTTGACATTTCCGGAAATCAGCAAGGTCTTAAAGCTGCCAGAATCGACGGTCGCCACGAAATATCGCCGTGCCATTTTAAAAATGCAATCGAGCGTCAATTCACTTGAAGACCCCGAACCCCGTGCCACAACGATCAAGCGATAACTCAAGATCAAAGTACTAGCCCGAGCCTACGTAAAACAGATGAACAAGAATCAATCCATCGAAAAAACGCTTTCCGAGGCCGCTGCGGCGACACCGCTAATCCCGGTCTCGCGAGACAACGTTCGGAGCTGGGTCGTCGAAGAGCAATCGCGATCTCAAAAGAGGGACGTCCGAAATAGCGTCACCGTTGTTTTGGTGTTCTTGATTCTGTCGACCGGACTCGGAGTTTCGATGAATCATCAGGCTCAGCAAATCCGCGAATTGGTTGAGAAGAATCCTGCCCGTTCCGTTTCTGAGTTGGAAGAAATTACGCTCGAAGTTTGTCAGGTTCCGCCCGCAAGCTACTTCGTTCATCAATTGTCGAATCACAAACCGATCCACAGATCGGTTTCATTGGCCGCACGATAACGTGCAATTTCAGACGCGACGCTGCACCGGCAACAAAACGTTTCAAATCAGAAAGAACTGACCATGAAAAGACTTCTGGGAATCACCGGCGCGATCGCCCTTTGCTTTATATTCGCAACTGGGCTGTGGTTGTTCATTCGGCTCACTCAATTTCGTGCCGGCATTGAACAAGTGAAAGCCAATGGGCATCCGATTTCGATCGCCGACTTACAGAAACCCAACAGCGAAGAAGCTGAAGCCGCGTTGAACTCATTCAATCAACTGATCCCAAAGATAGAAGCATTTGAAACCGCGATGTGGGAAGACGAGGAGGCCCTCAGTCGCCCCGTCGATGAAGCAATGCTCGCTCGTTTCGACGAACTCGTTGCCACTTACCCGGAGCTGTTCCCAGCCTTGGAGGAACTTTCCCAACGAACAGAAATCGGGTTCGATGTTCAAGGCGACTCGCAGGAGTTTCTCGACGCGTTAATGGATCGCGTACATAAACCACGTTCGATCGCGCGGATCGTGGCTTGGAAGGCGAGGATTCTAACCGCCCAAGACAAACCCAACGAAGCGGTCGAAACGAGCCTGCAGACATTGCGACTAGCACGCTTGTTTGGAAACGAGCCGATGCTTGTTTCCCAACTGGTCACCATTGCTTGCCGAGGAATCGCGATCGACAGCATCGACGAAATTTTAGCCAGCGAACAATTATCAACAGAAACGGCGACTCGGCTCAACGACGAATTGGAGCTCCATGACTCGTTCGCCGGTTACAAAACCTGCTTGTTGGGCGAACGAGCTTACGGGATCGAAAGTACCAGTGAGTTGGGGATCTTGGTGCAAGCTTACGGAGGCAAAGGCTATCTCGATGTTCTTTCCAATGCCATTGAAGACGCCGACAAGGAAGCTTTCGAGCAGAACGACGCATCGAGAACTGAGTATTCGACTTGGAAAGATGGCCAACTGGGAGAGATGTTGATTCCGGCATTGGATCAAATTCAAGCCGCTATCTCGCGAACCCGCAGTCAGATTCGGGCCTTGCGAATCATCAACGCGTTGCAGTCGCGAGCCGAGGCTGATTCGGCATCCGAAATAATCGCTCAAGACGAAATCTCTCAAGATGAATTAGTCACCCTTGGCGTGCCGATGAAAATGACCGTCGACACCATGAACGGGAAACCCATGATCGTCAAACGCGACGGCGACCGTTGGCTGGTCTACTCGGTAGGCTTGAATTTGATCGACGATGGCGGCAATCTCGAGTCAGCGCCCGATCAAAACGACTTCGGATTGGGTGGCGAGTAAAATCTGGCCAAAAGTGAATCCGTGGAGCGATTGTCGCCCTCTAAACCACTGCCTGTTGCACTGAGATAGCGACTTTGATTTCAATAGAGCGGTAGAGTTTAAATGGAGGTGCAAATTTGATAACCGCCCCTATTGTTGAACCGCGTCCTTGAACCGCTTCGACTGCAGGCCTTCCGTGCCATCCACACCCACTCCAGCTCGCCATGAAAACCAAAAAGCTAAAGTTCGTCGCCCACGAATCGAAGGACAAAGTCTCTGCCTATTTGATGCTTCCCACCAAAGCAACCTCGATCGTCGTCCTTGGCCACGGTGCGGGAGCCGGGATGCATCATGCAAACATGGAGAACATCGCAAACGAATTGGCAGAGCAGAAGATTGGGAGTTTTCGCTACCAGTTTCCTTTTATGGAGCGGGGCGGCGGACGTGATTCAGTTGCGGTATCGCTTTCAACCGTTCGCCATGCCATTCTCAAAGCTCATGAACTCGCACCGAAACTTCCGTTATTCGCTGGCGGTCATTCATTTGGTGGACGCATGACATCGCTCGCTGCTGCCGAACCGGACTTCCCCAAGTGTGACGACAAAGTGAAAGGTTTGATATTTTTTGCGTTCCCACTCCACGCTCCGAACAAACCATCTGATGATCGAGCCGCACATTTGAAAGACATCAAATTGCCGATGTTATTCTTCTCTGGAACGCGTGACGCGCTCAACTCGCTTGAGCTATTCCGCCCAATTATCAAAAAGCTAAAAAAGAAAGCTCAGCTTCATCTCTTGGATACTGCGAACCACAGTTACAAGATTTTGAAACGAACACGTAAATCAGAAGAAGACGTATTCGTTGAAATGGCGCGGGTGGCTGAGAGTTGGGTTGACGAAAAGATCTAAGACAAAATCTAAACGGTGAGAATCACAAATCGTCGATCACAAGTCCTCAGTACCCTGCCCCGCCCAAATCGATGACTCCGCTCGGCCAGTCAGCGGTTGCCGGATAGATCATCACAGACTCATCCCAGAATGGATTGGCGTCCGCATCGTTGACTTGCCGCTGGTTGGGATAACGGTGGTTGGTGATTGGGTTGGCAATCGTTCGAGCACCGAGCTTTTCATAAAACCCGGGAACGCCTGTTTGAAACAAGCAGACATCCAATTGGAATTCCTCCAACTTCTTAAATGCGGCAGTAACAATCTCTAAACCCAAATTCCGCCCTCGGCAATCTGGATGCGTACAAACTCCAGCCAACGCCAAGACATCCGTTTCACCCTTTTGGGTAGAAATCCTGCGCACAAAGACTTCTGCGTGAGCCACGACGGCATCGTTTTCCCAAATGACCAACCGAGTCTTCTTCGATTGAATCTCGTCGTCCGGACGATCTGTTTGGCGCATCAATTCGGCAACTAAGTCTTCGTTCGACTTGTCTTTGCTGGGCCAAATCACGTTTAGCAAATCGATAAACACGGTGGCCAAACTCTCATCCAATTCGGATTCGGCGTATTCAACGACTTGCACGTCTCCACCTTTCGTTTCGGTATTGTTAGATTCAGTGTACATAATTTACTGCGATCACTTGTTCAGCTAGACCCAAATGACCACTCAATCGGAATTGGCACCGCGCTACCTCGTCAACTTTCACCCAAAACGGACGTCGCACCGTTTTGCTGACGTACTGATCATCGGAGGTGGATTGGCCGGACTACGGGCGGCACTTGCTGTCGATCGTTCCCTTGATGTCGTCGTGGTGACTAAAGGCAAATTGCAGCAATCCAACAGCCAATACGCGCAAGGCGGGATTGCCGGAGTTTTCGATCCGGACGACAAAATTGAATGGCACGTGCGCGACACCATTGCCGCTGGTGGCAACTTGTGTGATCCGCAAATCGTCGAAATGGTCGTCAGCCAGGCGCCGGAACGAATACGAGAATTGATCGAATTGGGAACAGAATTTGATCGCGAGCAACCCGGTGAAGAAGAGCTGGTACTTGGTCGAGAGGGCGGTCACAGTCATAACCGGATCATTCACGCGCGTGGCGACGCGACAGGTGAAGAGATCATGCGCGCGGTCATTCAGCGTATTCAAGACTTACCCAACATCACTGTGATTGAAGACGCATTTACTTTGGACCTGCTGACCCATGACGGCTCCTGCCAAGGCGCGATCATTCATGAAGCCGGCAAGAACGTCTTGATCTGGGCGAAGCAAACCGTTCTGTGTACTGGAGGGGCTGGGCAACTGTTTCGTGAAACAACCAACCCGGATGTCGCCACCAGCGATGGGCATGCGATGGCTTATCGAGCCGGCGTCGAACTGCGCGATATGGAGTTCATGCAATTTCATCCGACGGTTTTGTACATCGCCGGCAGCAGCCGCAGCCTGATCACCGAGGCCGTCCGCGGCGAAGGAGCCTACCTCCTGGACATCAACGGTGAACGGTTCATGTCAAAATATGACGAGCGATTGGAGCTTGCCCCGCGCGATGTCGTCTCCCAAGCCATCGTCACTCAAATGGAGAAAACCCATGCGGCCAACGTATTTCTGTCGCTCAAGCATTTGGATGCGGAGCATATTCGCAAGCGATTTCCGGGCATTCGCAAGGCCGTGGCGGAGTTTGGATTTGATATTACTTGCGATCCGATCCCCGTCAGACCCGGTGCTCACTATATGATTGGGGGGATTTCCATCGATCGCGTTGGAAGAACGAGTTTGCCGGGTTTATGGGCCGCAGGAGAGGCGACTTGCAGCGGCTTGCACGGAGCAAATCGTCTGGCATCGAACAGTTTACTCGAAGGACTCGTATTTGGTTTAAGTGCTGGATTAGGCGCGGCGGCAGCGGCTGAAGCAATGAAGGACGATTTTCGCATCGCTCCGATCATCAATGAAGTTCCAATCAGTCCCAAAAGGTCGCTTGATCTTTCGGACATCCGCAATTCGCTGAAAAGCTTGATGTGGCGCTCGGTTGGAGTCCGTCGGGAAAGCCTAAAACTGGAAGCAGCGTTGAAAACGATCAAGATCTGGCGACGCTATGTCTTGGCTCAGGCTTTTGATGACACGGACGGTTGGGAACTGCAAAACATGCTGACCACTGGCGAAGTCATGGTGCAAACGGCCTTATTTCGCGAAGAATCAAGAGGAGTACACCTCCGTACCGACTTTCCAGAAACCGACGATGTAAACTGGCGATGCCACGTCGCCATTGCCAACAACCAATTGACGACGAAACCACTATGAAAAAGACGACGAGTCAATTTTGATCGGCAGTACGAATAGATCGCCCACTCAACCTAGTCAGGCGTAAATTCTTGCACGCTCGACAATTTGATGACGACCAACAAAAATAGATATCACCAATCGTTGACGATCAACGCCAACTGAAATTTGAATGCCAGCCAGTCCAGCCGTAATGTTTAGCTAAATCGACGACAGCCTTATGACCATGCCTGCCACTTCAGAATCACCCGACGCGACGGCCGATCCGCGTGCCAACGAAACGCCAATGATCGAGGCGGAAAATCTCTCCAAATTCTATGGGATCTTCGCTGCCACGCGTGATGTTTCTTTCAAAGTCTACAAAGGCGAGGTCGTTGCCTTTCTTGGCCCAAACGGAGCTGGGAAAAGTACGACGATGAAGATTCTGACGGGTTATCTGTCTCCATCCGAAGGCCGCGCCCGAATTGCCGGTCACGACATGAGTACTCAGCGACTTGCTGGTTCGATGAAGCTGGGCTACTTGCCAGAGACGGGGCCACTTTACCCCGAGATGACGCCGTTCAGCTTGCTTGACTTTTTTGCCGAAGCCCGCGGCATGAACAAGAAAAAGAAGATGGAGCAAATCGAAAAGGCCGTTGATCTCTGTGCGCTGGGAAGCGTGATCTACAAGCCGATCAGTAAGCTGTCTAAGGGTTATCGACAGCGCGTCGGAATGGCCCAAGCTTTGATTCACGAACCCGACGTGTTGATTCTTGACGAGCCAACTTCTGGATTGGATCCCAATCAGATCCGAGGCGTTCGACAAACCATGCGCCGTCTGGGACAAGAAAAAACGATCTTGCTCTCGACTCATATTCTTCAAGAGGTCGAGGCGATGGCCAGTCGCGTGATCATGATTAACGAAGGCCGCAAAGTCTACGACGGCAAGCTCGAAGACATCGATCCGGAAAAGAATGGCTTGGATCATGTGTTCGCCAACCTGACTGGTCACGATCCCGAAACCGGCGTTTTATTGAAACGTGACGAAGACGATCAGTAAACGATTGGCTGGCCGCCTCGTACGATTTGCATCTTGAGTATTTTGCATCTCAAACATATTTCACTTCAACAAATATTTCACTTCAACACTTCGCGGCCAACGATTTCGTTTCCAACTTACTTACTACCACCACCTCGCTCAATCAAACCGAAAACGATTTGAGGATTGAAAGTACCCAATCATGTTGCAGTTAGTTGAATTCGCCTTCATGCTGGTGATCGATTTGGCCTTCTTTGTGGCGTTGATCCTGCTGATGTTGCCACTGGGCATGTGGCGTCAGGCTGCGTTCGCGGTCATGAAACGAAACTTCGTCGGCTACTTTAGCAATCCGACGGGCTACGTGTTCTTGTGTCTGTTTGTTTTGCTAACGTCATTTGCGGCGTTTTGGCCACACAAGTTCTTCACGACAAACCTGGCCAACTTTGATCAACTGAATAAGTTTCTCCCTTACATCATGCTGATCTTCATACCTGCGATCACCATGAGCATTTGGGCAGAAGAACGACGGCAAGGTACCGACGAATTGTTGCTAACGCTGCCTGCCAAAGACATCGACATTGTGATCGGGAAATATTTTGCGGCTGTTCTCGTGTTCACCGTTTCCTTACTCTTCTCTCAGCTTTCAAATTACGCCGTGCTGCTGGCTATGACGGGTGGCTCGCTAGACAACTTCCTGTTGTTCTCGACGTATCTGGGCTATTGGTTTATGGGAATCGCGATGATCTCCTTGGGCATGGTCGCTTCGTTCTTAACGAGTAACCTTACCGTCGGTTTCATTTTTGGAGCCGCTTTCAACGCACCACTCGCCTTCTTTTCCAACTCGGACTTGATCATTTCCAATGGCAAATGGATCAATCGGCTTTTCGATTGGTCATTGCTGCAGCGATTCGAGCCGTTTGGTCGCGGCCTGATCAGTGCTTCGTCGATTTTCTACTTCCTCGGCATCGTTGTCGTGGGAATTTATCTGAGTCTGATTCTGATTGGTCGTCGACATTGGTTGGGCGGGCGCGATGGAACATCTCTGTTTTGGCATTACGTTGCACGAGCCATGTTCTTGATCGTGCTGGCGATCAGTGCCGTGTTGATCGTGCAACACAGTCCGTTGAACCGGGCTCGGATAGATATTTCCGAAGGCAAGGTCAGTACGCTTGCCGATTCGACTATCAAGGTACTCAACGATCTGGCAAGCCAGCCTGACGAACCACCGATCAAAATTGAAGCTTACGTTAGCAACACCGTTCCCAGCGAATTCGTCAAGACGAAGTATGACCTGGTTAACCTGTTGCGTGAGTTTGATGTCCTCGGCGGCAAGCGAATTCAAATCGACTTACATCAAGGAATCGAGCCGTTCAGCGAAGAAGCGATTTTGGCGGAAAAGAAGTATGGCATTCGACCAACAAACTTCTCCAGTCAATCGCGTGGTGCGATGCGAGAAGAAGAGATCATTCTCGGAGTGGCGTTTTCTTGCGGGCGAGAGCGGATCGTCATCCCGGCCATGCCTTACGGTATGCCGGTCGAATATGAATTGATGCGTTCGATCAATACCGTTGCCACGAGCCAACGCAAAACGATTGGGATCGTGCAAACCGATGCTTTGGTCATGGGTGCCAGTGTCAGTACCGAAGGGCAGACGTTGCGCATTCCACGACTGCGAATCATTACGGAATTGCAGAAACAGTTCAACGTTGAGTTAGTTGATGCGGCGACGGAGATCCCGTTGTGGCTTGACGCCGAAGACGGAGAACCGCTGCAACGACGCTTCGACGCGCTGATTGCAGTACAGCCATCCAAGATGGCCCCGGTTGAAATGTCGAATCTCATTGCCGCCATCCAATCCGGCCAACCTACGGCAATCTTTGAAGACCCGTACCCTAGCCCAGAAAACTTCACCGTCATGGTCGGACAACAGCAACGATTTAATTATTTACGTGGGACGCTGTTTCCAAGAAGCTTTAATCGGCTCAGCCCTGAAACAGCCAACATTCAAAACCTCTGGGATGCGCTCGACCTTGATGTCGACTTTGGTAAATCCCGCCTCCCCGATGGATCGGTCGCCCGATTTTCATATCTCGTTTGGCAGTTGGCATCCGAGAATCCTTACCAACGTGACAATCGCCTAAACCAAAAAGAACAAGTCATCATCAAGGAGCGAAATCCAGATTTGGATCCACGTTTCTCTCGGACTCATCCGGCAACCCAAGGCATCGACGAACTCTACTTTCAGTTTGTCGGCAACATTCAAGGCGTCGCGAAAACGAAGCTGAACCATGAGGCTTTGGTCACCACCTCCAACACTGGCCGAGTGCTCGTGAGTGATTACTTGAGCGTGCCACCTGGCGATCAACTCGACAGCCGACGTGGATCGGCCAACCAGCAATTCGCATTGGCGGCCGCGATTCAGGGCAGCAATCCCGATCCAGATCCTCCCAAGACACCTGGCGCAATCAAGCGAGGAAAAGAAAAAACTAACGTCATCTACGTTTCAGATGTCGACCTTCTTTCTGATTTCTTCGTTCAATCGAGGAACTATCCGATCCGTCAAGGCAACGAGTATCGCTATCAGAACATGAGCTTCGTTCTCAATATCGTCGATGCATTGGCTGGCGAAGAAACTTATTTGGGACTGCGAAACCGCCGCGTCAATCACGTCACTCTCGAGGTCGTTGAAAAGACGACCGAAAAAGCGATGCAGACGGTTTACGACAGCACACAACAGTTTCAAATTGAATACAACAATTCTCGCAGTCAAGTCATCAACGACATCAAAACGCTCTCGCAGGACACTGAAAGAAACATTGAACGAGAGATGAAGAAGAAGGAGGAGGGCAAACCTTATGACGCTGTGAAACTCAATGCGTTGCAAGCCCTTCTCGCCTCTCAGCGTCAAGGTCAAGCCGAAAAGTTTCAGGCTCAAGTCGCCGAACTGGAAAACAAACGGCGCGAACAAAAACGAAGTATTGATCTTAAAGCGGAACTGGAAATCCAGGAAATCCAACGCAAATTTAAACTCGCCGCTGTCCTGATCCCGCCAATCCCTCCATTACTGGTGGGACTGATCGTCTTTACTCGTCGCCGTCTCCGCGAACGCGAAGGTATCGCCAAAGCAAGGCGGCTGAAGTAGCAGAGAACAAAGCAAACATATCAGAGCAAACATTTTCATCGTTAGAATTGTCTAACCAATTTCGATTGGGTCTCAAAGCACCCGAGAAGTACCCGGATAAAAAATGAACTCCCCTATCTTTAAAACTGCCTTGATGGGTTTGCTGGCGTTGGTCGCAGCCGGAATCGCCGCTGCGTATTTCCCTTGGCCAGAGACCGTCATCGAAAGCGAAATGGTCGACAAGCCGCTTTTTGAAGAATACGACATTAGCAAAGTTCGTTCGATTTCGATCGTGCGCTACGACACCAATCGCAATGGGTTGGAGCGAATCCAGTTGGAACGGTTAGGTGAAAAATGGATCATCCCGGCAAACAGCAAGTTCATTGCGACCAATGCGGCGCAAATCGGCTTGTCGGTTAACTGCCTCAAGAACTGTATCGTTTTGGAAAACCGTTCCAGCAATCAGGAAAATCATGTCGAGTATGGTGTGATTGATCCGGTCGAATACGAGTCGACGCCCAACCGCTCTAGCTTGGGTACAAAGATCGTTTTGCAAGACCGGAATAACAAAGAGTTGGCCAGCTTGATCGTGGGCTCGACTTTGAAAAACCAATCAGATACAGACCAGAAAAAGAACTTTGTACGAATTCCTGGCGAGCCAAACGTCTACGTAGTTGAGATTGATCGTCGCGCGTTGGCTACAACCTTCCCGAGCTGGGTCAATCCAAACTTGATGCAACTAAGTCAGGAAAACAAAATTGACTCGATCGAGTTCAAAAACTATCGCGTCGATCCAGCTCAAATCGGAACCAATGGCGACAAGCGGTGGCTTTACCGAGCCAGCATTAACATCAAAGACCAAGCCTTCAAGCTGACGGCACCAGACAAAAACGGTGAGATGGTGGAAATCGAACCGCGACAGGAGGACACTCAGAAACTTGGCATGGCGATGTCGCAACAAATGGGCCAAATTTTCTTCACGGATGTCAAACGAAAGCCCGCTGCCACGGCTGCGAAGCTAAAGCGACTTGCGAAAGAAGACGATACCAGCGGCGATCTCGATCCATTAGGCCAATTCGGATTCGCAAAAGTCGGCTTTGAAGACGGATTTCAATTTGATGCGACCGGCGGTGAAGTCATTGTGCGGACTGCTGATGGCGTCAACATTTCCCTGCTCATTGGCACGCTGGCAACCAATTCATCCGGCAATGACAAAACGCTTAATCAGCACGTGATGCTTTATGCGACCGTCAATGAATCCGTTTTTGAAGTCCCGGAAAGAGCGACGCCTTCTTCCGACCCAGCCGAAGCTGAAAAGCAAAACAAAGCCTACTTGCGCAAAGTTCAAGCGCGGCGAGAACTCATTAAATCAGCCCGGCAACGAGCGGATGATCTGAACCAAGGCTATGCCAACTGGTGTTACGTCGTCTCGGAAAAAGTTATTGAAGCGTTGCGTCCCGAGTTGAGCATCGACGTTTTGACACAAAAAGTCGAAATCGACAAAGCGGCAGAGAAAGACGACGCGACAAAACGTGACGAACAAGCAGACGATGAAACAACAAACGATCCGTCACAAGAATCAGATGCCGAATCCTCGGGTACTGACGACAACTAATTAATCGAATGATTGATCGACCGATTTTTCGCCGAAAAAAAGATGACGCAAAAAAAGATGACGCCGAAAAGA
>CAZPTT010000017.1:24860-35932 GCA_964589435.1 uncultured Pirellulaceae bacterium | reverse complement strand
AAAAGATGACGCCGAAAAGAAATGGCACTCTTACAAGTTGACACTCTCCCGTGGGAGAGTCGGGCTCATAGGCCCGGAGAGGGCTTTTCCGGCCATCACTCCGACCGAAGCTCTCGCCCCAGAAAACGTCTTGAAGTTTGAAACTTTGAATCTTGCGCTTCGGGCTTGAACCTGACGAAGCCAAAATCATGAACTGTCTCTCCGGATTTCGAGCATGCTTGATGACCTCTGGACTCGTCTTCCGATTTGGCTGGCTTTGATTGCTTACGGAGCATCCGTAACTGCGCTACTCTGCGACCGTTACGCCGTCGCGAAATGGCTGTGGACGATTGGCTGCGGATTCTACTTGATGCACGTCGCATTCGCGTTCCACATTCACTACGCCTGGAACCACCAGACCGCGCTGACGAAAACGATCGATCAAACCAGGGCCCAAACAGGCTTCGAGACCAGTTTAGGTATTTACTTCAACTACGCGTTCACGCTTATTTGGTGTCTTGATGTTATGTACTGGTGGTGGGCTGGAACCAAAACCTACCGAGGGCGTCGGAAAGTGATCGCTTGGTCGCTTCATTTGTTTTTCCTGTTCATGGTGGTCAACGGAGCGATTGTATTTGCGTCCGGCCCGGCTCGCTGGCTGGGAATCGCTGTCGTTACGTTGATTGGATTCGGATGCCTACATTCGATCGCTCGCCCAAACCCTTTAACCGCTACAGGCGAGTGATTGCCAAAACAGAATATTCACTTGCAACGGCCACCATTCGTTCTGTGCGAGCACACTTCCTCGCAAGATTTTGACTTAGCACGCTGCGAACGATTATGATGGAATCACCAATCACGTTTTATGCTCTCAAAGACCGAAGACGACCTCGAACTGTCTTCGCTCCGCCGCAACCGTTTAACTTCCGACTAAGACTATGAACACCCAATCCAAGTCCGTTCGAAACCTCTTCAAGCTGGTAGCCGGTATCCTGATGTTTGCTTTGCAAATGTTCGGATCACCGACAAACGTGGCAGCTTTACAGGACGGCTTCAAGGTCGGCGACAAAGTCAAAGTCGCGACGTTTGATACCGAAGGGGTTGTTACCGGAACCCAACATGGAATGCCGAAGGTCAAATTCAAAGTGAATGGCATGGACATGGAAATACCTCTTCCGGCGAAGGAGCTAACCAAAATCGAGACACCCAAGAGCGGCGGTGCAACGAACAAAATGAGAATCTGGACAAGCGGCAAACACAAAGTCGAAGCCAAATTCCTAAGCGAAAAAAATGGAAAAGTCGAATTGGAAAAATCGGATGGGCTTGTTGTGTCGCTACCGGCGGTCAAATTAAGCCAAGAAGATCAGGACTACATCGAACAGTTACAGTTGGCCAACAGCGAAGACAACCCGTTCGCGGGAGGCGTCATGAAAGAGGGCGACGGATCGAACACTGGCAGCTCGAATTCCCCTTCTTCGCTGATGGAACCCGAAACGGTTCCTAATTTGACAAGCAACGAGATTGCCTTGAGTCCTCCTGAAGATTGGAACCTTTCCCCGGACGCGGCAGTTGTAGTGAAGGCATCGAACCGAGTCATTACTCCCTCAGGCAGCCTTGCCGACAAGCCGTTTCATAGCCGGCTAACCAATTTTGTTGTCAGCACTAACAAACAGTTTGCCGCAACGACCTCCACCAATGCGTTCGATGACTTCTCCGAATTGATCACGATCGACATTCAAAATTCAAAAGCCAATCCGAATCAGAAAATCCCCCTCAAGGATTGCAAGATGCTGGCAATCTCGCCGTCAGGAAAAACCGTGGCGACATTCAAAGATGGATGGGGATCTGCGCCTGGTCGAGTTGATTTTTGGAGAACCGAAGATGGAAACCTGCGGCAGACCGCTTCATGGAAAACGGCTGGCTTTCACGACCGAGACGGATTCGCTCCGAAGCAAGGATTTTTCGTCGACGAAACCCGCCTGTTAACCATTGGGAAACGGGTTGCCTTATGGGATTGTGAAACAGCAGCATCGCTTTACTCTTTTCAAGTATCGAATACGACACCGGCTTTCAGCCCCAACAAAAAACAAGTTGCGGTGGCTAGTCAAGATTCCGTTTATTTGATCAGCGTCAATGACGGAAAAGTTCTGGGGACGATTGATGACGCCGGGGCATCGCTCGGCGGGCTGGCGTTTTCTCAGAACGGCCGGTTCCTTGCGGGCTACAGCAGACAGAACGGAGCCATTCGAATTTGGGATCTCAACGACGGCGAACTAATCCAACAAATGGCCGCACCGGGTGGTTCGGCGAGCTCAATCCAGTGGGTTGGTAATCGCTATTTGCTCATTAGTAATAACGCATTGATGGATGTTGAATTGCGAGCAACCGTTTGGAACTACAACATGATGAACGGCAAAGTTTTCTCGGCAGGCGATGGTCGATTTTGGATCGTCACCAAGACGAAGCTCGTACCGGTAAAGTTGCCCCACAAGAAACTCACGAAACTGACCGGCAATCTTGACCCGGAGGAGCTATTGGTTTTGAAGCCTGGAGTTTCCGTAGGGCTGGAACTTAATCTGCCATTTCGTCCCAATGAACAGAAAGAGATTCGAGACACCCTTACTGCTCAACTGGAAGGCGCAGGCGTCACCATAGGAAATTCGGCGGACTATCAGCTGAAATTGACCGTCAAGAAAGGGAAACGTCAGACAACCGAAATGTCGGGCTTCCATGACCCTTTCGGTCGACGAGGCACGCAGAAGATCAGCTTCACGCCTAACACCTGCCATATCGCGCTAACTCGTGGCGATGCGGTTCTTTGGCAAAAATCGGCAACCTATTCGGCTGGCGGAATCATTCATCTGAACGAAGGCGAATCAGCCCAAGCGGCTGCCACGCGACTATGCCAACCCAAACCCGGATTTTTTACCAACGTCAAAATCCCTCCATTCATCGCGGTGCTGCCGGGCAACAAGCCGCTTGGAGTGTCTTCGATTACTAATGCGGGCCTTCAATAATCGGGCATAATTCCCTTTGCATTTTTGCCTTCCTAGATTCGCAAACAAATTGGGCCGCCGATGAAACGCTCATTCACTAATCGTTGGTATTTCATTTCAGTTTGCGCCTATGGTCTACTCGGGTTGCTGACCATCCTAATGTTGCCCCGTTGGGCTATGTCAGCGACTCAAGTTGCCAACCAAGAAAAACAAGTTTCACTCGAATACAAATTCGAAACCGAAAAAAAATACGGATACGAATTTGAAACAGAAACAACGGTCGATGGCAAGAAGCTAACCTCATCAGGCTACGCGTCCTATCAGTTGACAGAAAAAGATGTCAACGAAAGGCTCGATGGGAAGCCGCTACTTAAGAAGGAAGCTGGCGAAGCGACCTCGACAGGCTTTGTGATCACCAGCGACGGTTACATTTTGACCTGTGCTCATTGCATCGAAGGGGCCGAAAAATTAACCGTCCAACTTGGCGGTAAAACGTACTCTGCCGAAATCGTCGACAGTGACTCCAGTCTCGATTTGGCGATCTTAAAAATCGAAGCGACTGACCTGCCATTTGTTGAATTTGGAGATTCGGAAGCGGTGAAGCTCGCTCAGAACGTTCGAGTGATTGGGTTTCCGCTCAGCCGTGTTTTGGGGAACAGTGTTAAGATCGCTCAAGGAATCGTCGCCGGCTTCATCGACGTTGATGGCGTTTCAAATTTGCAAATTGATGGTGCCGTCAATCCTGGTAATAGCGGCGGCCCGCTCGTTGACGATCGCGGGCAAGTCGTCGGCGTCGTTAATGCGAAACTTGGTGGAGAATCAATTTCGAAAGTTGGGTTTGCGATTCCAATTCGATATGCACTTGAGATACTGGACAGCCATTCGATCAAATACAAGCTCGCGGAACCTGAGTTGAAGGCAAAACCAACCACAGCTCTCGCCGGCCCTGTCCTGGCTGCGAAACTTACTCCAGCGGTTGGATTCATCAATAGCAAGATTGGTGAGGAAGGCTATTCGAACTTCCAAAACTATTCATTCTCAATTGGTGGAACCGTCGCGAAAATTGAAGACGAGCAGAAGTATCGCGAGACGTTTCAAAGCGACTTGATCCTCGATTCGTCGGGGGCTTTAGTGGACGTTCGAGATGAAATGAATTTGCCGATGATGTTTGGCTCGATCGCCAGGCTCCCGTTTGAAATCTTGCCGCCGACGCCGAAAACAAAATGGAAGCACGTCGCGCGGCTGGTCGTTCCACTTCCTACGCAATTACCCAATGAGGAACCTGATCAGCAAGCCGAGTTCGATCCGTTCGATCCGTTCGGCCATTTTGGCCCACGTGGTTTCGGCGGACCTGGATTTGAGCGGCACGGCCCGTTTGGATTCGGGAACCGTCGGAGAAAACCGGAGCCAGAAATCAAGAAACGGTTGGCACCTGCCATGGAAACGATTCAATACGAAATCACGGGCCACGACGGTGACACGGTCAACATTAAGAAAACGAGAGCTCTGACAACTCTCGATGATGACAATGAGTTTTCGAATTTACGAATCAATACGGTAAGCCAACTCAAATTCAATTTGCGATCCGGAGTTTTCACACGATCGGAAATGACCGGCCAAGTCGACCTGAAAATGGGTGCGCAGAACCTGTCTTTTCCAATGAAATTGAAATACAAGCAAGTCGACATTGATACGATTCTTACGGCGGACAAGCCTGCGGCAAAGCGAACGCCAGTCTCTGATCAAAACATTGCCTTAACGGACGAGGCAATTGAACAGTTCATAGCATCTGACTTTAGAACTTTTCCGACGGGCAAGCTGCATGCAACACTGAAGGCATTGGCGTCATGGGATGGGGTGCTCGATCGACGCGATGAGGTTGCGACCGTATTAGTCCAGGTCATCGAATCGGGCCAACGTGAATTTCGCAAACCCGCTTTGAGTGCTTTGCTCCGTTGGCAACCAACGTCTGCGACACCACATCTGATCAAAGAGTTGAACGCGTCGAGCGCCTTCAGTAAACGTTCATGGATTAAAAAGCTTGGCCGAACCGCCGACCCGGTAGCCGCCAAGGTGCTGGCCAAACTGTTGACCGATTCGACTCAACAGTGGGCCGCTCATTTGGCGCTAATCGAGTTGGGCAAACGCTCAGAACCAGAAGTTCTTTCTGTTCTGCAAGCCAACGTGTCGAACAAAGAGGCTGCCGAAATCTGCTTGAAGATCCTCAAGGAAGTAGGGACGAATGCTTCGATTGAAGCCATCAAACAACTGGTCGACAAACAGCAAGACTGGCCATTAGAATCCAAGGCGAAGAATGCTGTCGATGCTATTCAATCACGCCTGGCCAAGTAGATGAGCTGACACGAACGTGACCACTCGAGAATTCAATTTCGATGGCCTGATTGGCCCAACTCATAATTATTCCGGTCTTTCGTTTGGCAACATTGCTTCGGCGAAGCATCAAAACCAAACGTCTCATCCTCGCGCTGCCGCGCTTCAAGGTTTGGAGAAGATGAAAACCTTGGCCGCGATGGGAATTGGCCAGTGTGTGCTCCCGCCGCTACGTCGTCCGAGAATTGAGTTCCTGCGTCAACTTGGTTTCCAAGGCAGAACGGCAACGGAAGTGATTCATGCGGCGTTGAAACAAGCTCCGCAGTTGGTCGCCGCGAGCTACAGTGCCGCAAGCATGTGGACAGCCAATGCGGCGACCGTTTCGCCGTCAGCCGACTGCTCCGACAATCGAGTCCACCTGACGGCAGCAAATCTGAACAGTACTTTGCATCGCTCGCTCGAGGGACCGTCGACCGCCAAACTCCTTCGCGCGATCTTCTCTGACTCCGAAGAATTTTTCGTTCACAATCCCCTGCCCTCCTCCGTCGCACTAGTAGATGAAGGAGCCGCGAACCATACTCGACTGTGTGACGATCTTGGAGGACCAGGACTTGAGCTGTTTGTTTACGGCTCGATTCCGAATTCGCCAGACTCTCCATCGCCAAAGAAATTTCCATCGCGCCAGTCGCTTCTTGCTAGCCAATCCGTGGTTCGCCACCACGACTTACGCCTGAACAACGTGTTTTTCTGGCAGCAAAACCCGGACGCGATCGATGCCGGCGTCTTTCACAACGATGTCATTTCAGTCGGCAATCAAAATGTCTTGCTGACTCACGAAATGGCCTTCGTTGAACAAGCGAAGTGTCTGAAGTCGCTTTCCAGTGTTTACGAAATTCGATACGAAAAACCGCTTCACGTTATCGAATTTTCGGCCGATGAAATCAGCATGGAGGACACAGTCAAAAGCTACTTATTCAACAGCCAATTGGTCACGCGTCCCGATGGAAAAATGAGTTTGGTTTGCCCGATTGAATGCGAAGAAATCGCGTCGGCCCAAAAGTGTACTGAGCGAATTTTATCTGAAGACAATCCAGTTGACGAAGTCAAATTTTTAAACCTTCGTCAAAGCATGAACAACGGAGGCGGACCAGCATGCTTGCGATTGCGTGTTGTGTTGACCGAAGCCCAGCAATCGAAAATCCATCAAGGCATTATTCTTACGGAAACGCTGGCGGCTGAGCTTGAGTCGTGGATTAAGAAACACTATCGCGAATCAATTCATCCGGATGACCTACTCGATCCCGAGTTGATCGCCGAATCCTACGGAGCGTTGGAAGCATTGGCTGACATCCTGCGGTTGCCCACAGCGGTCTTGCTTGACCGTTAGCCGCCCCTTCCTGCAACCGCCACTTTGATCCAGCCGCTGCTTCCGGCTATCATGTCAGGCTTGCCAAAGGCGTCGAATCCCCAATGACATCGACCGCTAGAAAGTTAAGTTCGAAGCGATGTGGCGAACTCACATTGTTAACATCTGCGAATTTGAACCTGCAAACTCTGCCCACTTTCCGAATCAAAGAATCGAAATGAGCCCTTCCTCGAAAGATTCAACTGCTGAGCAACATTCCAAACGTTATTGGAAGCAAAGCATCCAAATCGTTCTCATGCTGCTTGGCCTTTGGGCGACGATTTCACTGGGATGTGGAATCTTGTTTCGCGACTGGCTGGATTCACTGGGAAGCATCGGTGGCGCGCCGCTCGGATTCTGGATGGCCCAGCAAGGATCAATCATAGGGTTCTTGGTACTGTTGTTTCTCTACATGGTTTTGATGAACCGACTCGACCGCAGTCATGGATACGATTCGGAGCAATCATGAATCAAGACATTTGGAACTTCATTTTTATCGGTGCCTCGTTCGCACTTTATATCGGGATCGCACTTCGATCGCGGGCGGCGACGACGAAAGAATATTACGTAGCAAGTGGTGGCGTTTCACCCTTGGCGAACGGGATGGCGACGGCAGCGGACTGGATGTCGGCAGCGACGTTCATCTCAATGGCCGGCGGAATTGCCGCCAGTGGGTACGACGCGTCCCGCTTCTTGATGGGATGGACGGGCGGTTTTGTCTTGCTAACGATTCTGATCGTTCCTTACTTGCGCAAGTTCAATAAATTTACCGTGACGGATTTCTTGGGCGATCGCTTCTATTCGAATGTCGCTCGATTCGTCGGCGTCGTATGCGCGATCTTCATTTGCATGACTTACATCATGGGTCAAATGCGCGGTGTCGGTTTGGTATTTTCGCGACTGTTCGACATCGAAATCTGGGCAGGCGTTTTGATCGGCGCAGGGATCGTGTTTTTCTACGCAGGACTTGGCGGCATGAAAGGCATTACTTACACACAAGTCGCCCAGTACTGCGTGATGGTTTTTGCTTATACGATTCCAGCAGTCTTCATTTCGATGCTGCTCACCGGCAACGTGATCCCGCAGTTTGGCTTGATTGGTGACTTCACCGCTGGAGCTGGAGATTCTGTTCCGCTGTTGACGAAACTCAACGATCTCAATGTCGAGTTGGGATTCGCAAAATATACCGACGGCAGTTTGCCCAAGATCGATATGTTCTGCATTACCGCAGCACTCATGTGCGGGACGGCAGGACTTCCTCATGTGATCGTCCGCTTTTTCACGGTGACGTCGGTCAAAGCCGTCCGTCAGTCGGCCTGCTGGACCTTGCTCTTCATCGCAGTGATCTATTTGACCGCCCCTGCGGTCGGCGCGTTCGCTCGAACGAACCTGATGTCGGAAGTTCACTCGACGGCTTACGTCGATGCACCGGATTGGTTCAAGAATTGGGAAGACCGGGGGCTGATTGCCTGGGCAGATAAGAACGACGACGGAGTTATGCAACACAGCGCGGGCCCCGCTTTCGCAGGCAAACCAACCTACGAGTCAAAGCGTTCAGCGGACGGCCCGAGAATTGTGACGAACGTGCTTTCGGAAAACGCCAACGAGGTTTACTACGACAAAGACATTCTCGTGATGGCGAACCCTGAAATGGCGGGCTTGCCCATGTGGGTCATCGCTCTGGTGATGGCGGGATGTGTTGCGGCGGCGCTATCGACTGCGGCCGGACTGTTGCTTGTTCTATCCACTTCAATTTCTCATGACTTGATGAAAAAGATCGTGACGCCGGGAATGAGCGACAAGCAGGAGGTGGCGTGGGCAAGAGTCGCTTCGTTCATCTTCCTTGCCGTCTCGTGCTACTTTGGAATCAACCCGCCGGCAGAGTTTGTCGCCAAAACCGTCGCGTTTGCGTTTGGCTTGGCGGCGTCTTCATTCTTTCCGACAATCCTGATGGGTATCTTTTCCAGCCGAGTTAATAAACAAGGTGCCATCTGCGGCATGATTGCAGGCATTGCGTTTACGCTCACCTATATCATTTACTTTCAGTTCATTGTCAGCCACAAAAATTACCTGTTCAACATTTCGCCGGAAGGCATTGGCTTCCTCGGTATGTTGGTGAACTTTGCGGTCACGATTTTGGTGTCGTGGGTAACACCACCGCCGCCGGCTGAAATCGTTGAAATGGTGGAACAAATCCGCACGCCCCAGGAAGCTGGCACCGCGACGCACTGAGAGTATGGGCTTCGTTGTGCCACGCCCATTCAAAGGGAACGCGCTCATGAACTTGGGCTTCCGTATTCGCGAGAAGCTCTAAGCCAAACGGAAATCTTCAGGGCCGCAAATATACTCTCGCCAGCTATCCAATTGTTCTTCGGTCAAGCTATTGGGGCGCTGAATCTCGTATCGAAACTGACGTCGATCTTCGCCGCCAATTTTGACTTTGACTTTCAACCGACCATTTTCCGCGTATTTGAATTTCACCTCGATAGGCGTGCCGACAGGAAGCGATTCGGGCAGATCCCAAATGGCACAACGTCCAAGCTGCGAGCAGTCTTCCGGATTGCTACTTTCACCTTCAACGATTTGAACCAAAATCGACACTTGATCTTTTTTGTGCGTTTTGAAAACACGTCGAGAAACAACAGGTAGCGGCGTGTTGCGCGGTACCAATTTCACGACTTTCGCAATTCCGGTTTCGACTTCGTTGGCCACGACTCCCAAGCTATGAGAGTTGACGTTCTTGATTTCCGCTGGCCGAAAGGCCGCTGACTGTTTGTCCATCAACATCGCCGCACGCAAAGCCGCGCCATGAGCGACGGCTTCGTCGGGTGACAACGACGCATCAGGTTGCTTACCTGACAGCGTGGCCAGCATTTCTCGAACGGCCGGCATTCGCGTGGAACCGCCGACGAGCAAGACTTTATCGACATCACTCCACTTCATACTGGCTGCCTTCAACGTTTGGCGAATCGTAAAGTCCGTACGATCCAGCAAATCAAGCGTCATCTTTTGAAAGTCCTCCTGTTTGACCTCAACTTTCATCGAATACGAGCCATACGTGCACTCAATGTAGGCACGCGAGCGAGTGGAAAGCGTTTCCTTTGCGTCGCGGCAGTCGCGCATCAACTTCCCTAACGCCAAATGATCCTCGCGAGGATCAATGCCATAATTGTCTTGGAAGTTTTGAGCGACATGATGAATCAATCGCTGATCCCAATCTTCACCGCCCAAGCGCATATCACCATCAGTCGCGATCGTCCGGAATTTGTCTTTGCCGACTTCCATCAAGGTGACATCGAACGTACCACCGCCGAGATCATAAACCATGACACACGTAGATTCCTCGACTTCCCCTTTCAGATCAATCCAGCCCGCGTGGTAACCGTAAGCAATCGCGGCGGCTGTCGGTTCGTTGATAATATCAAGCACATCAAGCCCACCGATGAAACCGGAATCTTGGGTGGCTTTCCTGCGGATCTCATCGAAATAAGCGGGAACCGTAATTACGGCCTGGCTAAAATCGCCGACGACTCGCGCCGCGTCACGTTTTAATTTGTTAAGCACCCAGCCTTGCAGTGCTTCGGGCGGATACCGGCGATCGCCAAAGACTTTATCGTAAACCTGTTGGCCAATTTGACGCTTGGGGCAATCGGCAACATTTTCCAATTCGGTAGCGCGTGCTTTCGCCGCTTCTTTTCCAACGATGACTTCTTCGCCATCAAACAGAACAACGCTGGGCGTAAGCAGGTCTCCCTCGGCATTGGGAATTGTTTCAGGTCGCCCAACGTCGTTCACATGCGCAATCACGCTGTACGTCGTGCCCAGATCGATTCCAATCGAAGCCGTCGAAACTTTACTGGACATTGAAATCCTTGGCGGTTTTTGAAAAGTATTTGTCGTTAGGAATATTCTGATTGAGGAAACATTTTCGGCCAAGCCTCGCACCTTGCCTTTTGCTCTTTGTTCGATTTACCGGAGAAAAAGGCCTGGCTGAAATTGTAGTGAATCGATTGAACGCATTGGCTAATATTTTGCTGTCCTGACGAACGAATGTGTTAGCGAAACAGTACCATCACCAGATTTTATTTTCACTTTCCGATCATGCCGCAACCGATAGGATAAGATGCATGGATGATTATGCGATTCTCACGGAGGGATCTTTTTCACAACCCATAGGGGAAATGATCCATGTCTATCGAAAGTTTAAACTCTGTTATTGCTCTTGGTTTTGTCGCCGTTTGGCTGATGGTCGGGCAATTTTCTTTTATCAAGAGTTGATCCGAATAAGCCGGAAACGAACGCGTGCGTTTCACGAGTGTTGGTGAATAAGAAAACACCCACACCCCCGTTTCCGAATTGAG